>JALYYG010000146.1 GCA_030946685.1 Candidatus Dormiibacterota bacterium
TCGCCTGAGAGCACGAACTGAACGTCAGCGTTGCGATTGGCAACCCAGAGCTGACCCTTCGCCGAGGCCTGCTCGCGGATCAACTCGACCTGCGCCTCGTCCAGACCTACGATTGCGATCATGCCGCCCGGCTGGTCGTGGGCCGCCTGCGCCATGATCCTTCCGCGCTCTTTCACCACTAACAGCGCCGTCTCCCAAGGAATGGAGCCTGCGGCCGCGAGTGCCGCGATCTCCCCGAGGCTGTGTCCGGCGGTGACGCGCACGTTCTCGAGGCCGTAGCTCTCGCGCCAGACCTCGTACGCCGCCCAGCAAACGACCATCACGCAAGGCTGAATGACGTCGGTCCGGTTGAGCTCCTCGACTGGGCCTTCGAAGCAAAGGCGGCGAATCGGCATGTCGAGAATCTCCTCGGCGCGCTCGAAAGCTCGGCGAGCCGCCGGGTACCGGTCATGCAGGTTCTTGCCCATCCCAGGCTTCTGGACGCCCTGGCCTGGAAACAGAAGCGCGATGGGACCTGTGAGCTTTACACCCACTTCAGGAGGCTTGCGCCCCACGTCAGGCCAGAGCCGAAGCCCGCCAGCAGCACGTGGTCTCCGGTCTTGACGCGGCCCTTGCGAATGGCCTCCTCCAGCGCGATCGGGATGGAGGCGCTCGACGTGTTGCCGTACTCGTCAATGTTGATAGCCACGCGATCGAGGGGAAGCCCGATGCGCCGAGCGGCGGCGTCAATGATGCGGAAATTGGCCTGATGGGGAACCCACAGATCGATGTCCTCCATGGAGATCCCTGCCGCGTTGCACACCTCATTCGCCTGGCGAATGAAGATGTCGACCGCGAACTTGAAGACGTCCGGCCCTTCCATCTCGATGATGGGCCTGGGGTCCTTGGCCGCGTAGGCACCTAGCTCTTTGTTGCCGCAGGTGACCTGGAGGTAGCCGCGCCCGTCGCTGCCCAGGCACCACGAGAGAAAGCCGCCGCCGTCCGGGGCCGGGCGCACGACCGCCGCACCCGCGCCGTCGCCGAAGATGACCGCCGTGCCTCGGCTCGAGTAGTCGAGCATCCGCGAAAGCACCTCGGCGCCGATGACGAGAACGTTGTCGGCGCGCTCGGTCGCGATGAAAGAGTCCGCCGTCGCAAGTCCGTACATAAAGCTCGTGCACGCAGCCAACATGTCCCACGCGACAGCGCCCGGTGCGTCGAGCTCGTCCTGGATCCGGCATGCGATGGACGGAAACGGACCGTCCGGCGAGGATGTGCCGACCAGGATCATGTCCAGGTCGTTTGCAGTTATGCCTGCGGCATCAAGGGCGCCCCGGGCGGCCTTCGTCGCCAGCTCGAGCGTGGTGGTCCCTGGCTCGGCGATGTGGCGCGTGCGAATCCCGGTCCGCTCGGTGATCCACTTGTCGGACGTGTCCATCAGCTTCTCGAGGTCGAAGTTGCCGATCACCTTGTCGGGCGCGTAAACGCCCATGCCGGCGATCGCGCTGTGGCGGCCCTTGGTCTTGAACGAACGGAGCGGAACAGCTCCGGAACGAGTGCGATATTCAGTCGTTATCGCCATTTCGCCTAAGCCTCCAGGCGCTCCGCGGTCTTCTGCTCCAGGAACTTCCAGAGGTCACCGATCACCTTCATTTTCTCGAGCTCGTCGTCCGGTAACTCGACGTCGTATTTGTCCTCCACGGCGGCGATGAGCTCCACGAGGTCGAGCGAGTCCGCTGCGAGGTCTTTCGCGAAGCTCTTGTCGAGCTGCACCTGGTCCGGCTCGACGCCGAGTATCTCGGCGGCCAGTTCCTGTAGTTCCTTGAAATCGAGTGTGGTTGCCATCGGCATTCTCCTAGTTGCTGGCCTCGGGGCCTTTGATCACGAGCGTGGCGTTGTGACCTCCGAAGCCGAATGAGTTCGAAACGGCCACCTTGATGTCCGCCTTGCGAGCCTTGTTGGGAATGTAATCGAGGTCGCACTCCGGGTCCGGGTCGTCGAGGTTGATCGTCGGTGGGAGCAGCCCCCTGTCGAGGGCCAGGACGCAGGCGGCCGCCTCGATGGCGCCGGCGGCTCCGAGCAGGTGCCCGTGCACCGACTTCGTCGAGCTGACGGCCAGCTTGTACGCGTGGTCGCCGAAGACAGCTTTGATCGCTTTCGTCTCGGCTACGTCTCCAAGCTTCGTCGACGTTCCGTGCGCATTGATGTAACCGACATCGCTGAGCTCGACACCGCTCTTGTCGAGCGCGCGACGCATGGCGCGGATTGCACCCTTGCCTTCCGGCTGCGGTGCGGTGAAGTGATACATGTCGGCGCTGGCGCCATAGCCGGCGATCTCGGCATAGATCTTCGCCCCGCGCTTCTTCGCGTGCTCCATCTCTTCGAGCACGAGCATGACCGAGCCCTCGCTCATGACGAATCCATCGCGGCCGAGATCGAACGGCCTGCATGCCTTCTCCGGCTCGTCGTTGCGCTCGCTGACGGCTTTGATCTGACAGAAAGCGCCCATGGTCAACGGAGTGATGGTTGCTTCGGAGCCCCCCGCCAGCATCGCCACCGCGTCGCCGCGCTTGATGATCTCCGAAGCCTCGCCAATCCCATGAGAGCCGGAGGCGCACGCGCTGACAATCGCGTAGTTCGGACCGCCGGCGTGGCAGTGGATGGCGACGATGCCGGCCGCCATGTCGGCGATCATCATCGGCACTGTGAAGGGGCTGATTCGCTTGGGCCCTCGCTCCATCAGCTGGGTGTGGCTCTTTTCGATCTCTTCCATGCCGCCGATGCCGGAGCTGACGATCACGCCGACGTCGTCAGGGTCCATGTCGGCGGGATTGAGGCCAGCGTGCGCCAATGCCTGCTTGGAGGCGCCGAGGGCGAACTGGCAGTAGCGCCCGATGTGACGGGCGGTCTTCTTGTCCATGTATTCCTCGGGGTTGAAGCCCTTGACCTCGCCGGCGATCTTGGTATCGAAGTTCGTGGTGTCGAAACGCGTGATCTGTCCGATGCCCGAGACCCCTTCGACCAGGTTCGACCACACTGTCTCGAGATCGTTCCCGATAGGGGTCACGAAGCCCATGCCAGTGACGGCCACGCGGCGTCCGTTAGAGTTGGCTGCCATGACCCAAGCATACGGACGCCAGGGCCTATCCACACTGGCACACGGTGTGAAAACAGGCCCTATTGTTTGGACACGGCGTCCAAATTGACCTCTAGAGCAGCTTGCGGACCTCCAAAGCCAGCTGCAATCGGAGACGGGTCGCCGGGGTGTCGAGGTCGCCTCCAAGGAGATCGCGCAGCTTGTCCAGGCGATAGAGCACTGTGTGCCGGTGCAGCTTTAGCGCTGTTGCGGCATCCTTCACCGAGCCGCACGCGAGGTACGCCTGCAGCGTATCGAGCAGCTGGTCGCGATTGCGGGTCTTGGCATCCAGCAGGGGACCGAGGCTGTGATGGACGAAGCGTTCGGCGAGACGCGGGTTCTGCGCCAGGACCAGCTGAGGAATCAGCTCGTCATGCCTGTGGACAACGGCGTCGGGGCGCAGCTTGCGTCCGACTTCGATCGCCTGCTGGGCTTCGAGATACGAGCCGGAGATGCCTCGCAGCCCGGCGTGGTAGCCGCCGATACCAGCACGCACCCGGGCCCGCGCGGTTCCAGAGCGCTTGACCGCCTCCTTTTGCAAGCTCATCACCAGCTCGTGCGCCCCCTCCGCATCGGCGGCAGACTCGGACGGCCACAGGATGACCAACGTGGTCGGATCGGTCGCGTGATGGATCGCGCCACGCGGCAACTGAAGCGACGAAGCGACCTCCGCCAGCGCCTCTCCGCCCTGTTCGCCGTCCCTGTTGCCAATGATCAACTTGCATACCGAAGCGACGTAGCCCGTGGGGGCGATTGGCATGTTCAGCGCGAGCGCCTGCTTCTGCAGCTCGAGCTCCGAGTCGAAGTTGTCGCTGATCAGGGCGTGGAACAGACGCGCACGCGCGCGAGTGCCGCGCTGCATGTGCTGCTCTCGTGCGTGCAGGTAGGTCTTGGTCACCTCTGCCGCCACCTGGTCCAGGGCGGCGAACACGTAGTTGGCGGTGACCATGATCGCCTCGGGAGTTGCCTCTGGGTGACCCCTCCATGCGCGAAGGATCGCGTCCCACGCAACGCGGGCCGCGATGCGATAAGCATTCAGGATCGGTTCGACCGACTGGCTGCTGCGGGCCTGCAGGATGCCGAGCTGGGCCACCCGGCGAAGCTCCTCGGCAGTGGCGGGGCGCGCCTCGCGGGCGGTGGCCAGGAACAGGTCGAGGCCCGCCTCGCACGCTTTGGCGATGGCGGATCGCTGCGGCGGAACCCCCGTCGAGTTATCCCAGTGGACGACTGTGACCACTGCCCGCGCCATGTGGCGCGCCATACCGGCGCGCCGCCGCTCGAGCTCGGCGACCAGGGTGGCCGGGAGCTGTGGCGGCAACTTGGACTTTGTGGCCACCCTTGCCATGTGACCGACTATACGGAGCCGCCGTGACTTAGGACATCAGGTCGACGCGCAAGCGAGCTAGCCGTGCTTCTTGACGAAAGCCAAAATGCGACCCCATGCGTCGTCGCAGGCGTCTTTCCATTCGGCAAATGTGCGGTCGAAGAAGCTGTGTGGCGCACCCTCGTAGATGTGCATCTCGTGAGGCACCTTGGTCTCGGTCAGCGTCCGATCGAAGTCGATGAACGCTTCCCTTGGCGTGGCGGCGTCGGCGCCGGCGATAAGTAGGAGCAGCGGCGCTTTCATCTTTGAGATGAATGGCAGCGACCTCTCCGGCCGGCCGTAGAACCCGATGCATCCGTCCAGCCCGTGACCCATGGCCGATTGGTTCCACGAGTTCGAGCCGCCGAAGCAGAAGCCGACGGTGAACGCGGACTTGACCGCCCCCCCGTCCTTCGACTTCAGATACGCGACCGCAGCCGCGACATCAGCCGCGATGGCGTCGGGCGTGGTCTTCTCGATATGCGGCCTGAACTCGAATGACTCGCCACGGTCGCCGATGCCCGCCGTGCGGCCGAAGTAGTCGATCGCGACGGTGTCGATCCCCGCCTCTGCAAAACGCTGGGCGAGCTCCTTGTAGAACTTATGCAACCCCCGCACATCGGGCAGGACGACCATTCCGGCGCCGGTGGGCGCGGCGGCGCGGGCGAAATAGGCCATGAACTTGTTGCCATCCGAGGCTGTGAGGACCAGGTCGCCCTGGTCTGATGCGGCGCCGCTGATTGGAGGAAGGGGCGGGCGGGCGTCATCTGAGTAGCACATAGACCGATTCTCCAATAGATTGATGGGCAATGAAGATCGAAAGCATCGCCTACACCGTAGCCGACCTTGAGAGCTTCCTGGACGACCAGCTGGACCACGAGCGGACGTTGCTTGCGGGCCGGCTCGAGCAAGCGTCCGCCCGTCTGGCGAAGCTCGGACCAAGGATCAAGCCGGGTGGCGGTGAAGACGCCTGGAGCGAGCACGAGGTGCTCGCCCACATCGCAGTGCTGTCGAAGTTCTACGGCGTGCTCGTACACAAGGTTGCGGGCGGCCAGCTCACCGAGGTCGACCTTCTCAGCAACACAAATCTCCGGGATGTGGCAGGCGAGAAGATGGCCGCGATCGATCCCCCGGAGCTGCTGCGAATGACACTCGCCGACCACGCCCGAACCGCGAATGAGCTGCGCACTCTGGAGCCCGCTTCGCTCCGACGCAAGGTCAATGTCGTGGGCGGCGGCTACTACAGCGAGGTGAGCGCAGAGTTCCTCGCCCGGTATCCACTGATCAACCACCTCGAGGAGCACGTCGACCAGCTGGAGCGATCTCTCGCTTAGTCCTTAGCCACCTGATCGAATCCAAGGCGCCGCAGCTCTTGGCGAAGCGACTCGACTGCCTTCGACATCATCGCCGGGTCGGGATTTGGATCCTGGTTGTCGAAGTCGAGGTCATGCACTCCCCGGATGGGCACAACGTGGAAATGGACGTGCGGCACTTCGAGGCCGACAAGCACGAGCCCGATGCGGGCGGGATTGAACGCCGCCATCTGTGCCCGGCCGATCGCCTTTGCCGTGGTCGCCAAATGAGTGAGCAGCTCGGGCTCGAGGTCGATCCAGTGGTCGATCTCCAAGCGGGGCACAACCAGCACGTGGCCCGGTCGCAGCGGGCGGTTGGAGAGAAAAGCAACGCAACTCTCGTCCTTCCAGACGAATGTGCCTGGCAGCTCGCCGGCGATGATGCGACTGAAGATGCTGGCCATATCACAAGCCTAAATCGCTAGCCTTGAGTGGTGACCGCCGCCGCCCAGCTCATCGACGCCACCAAGAAGTACGGTCATGTGGAGGCCATCAGAAGAGTCAGCCTGAATATCGAGCTCGGCGAGGTGGTCGCGATGCTTGGGCCGAACGGCGCGGGCAAGACCACGTCGATCAGCCTCCTGCTCGGCCTGCGCAAGCCGACATCCGGCAAAGCCCTTCTCTTCGGGCTCAACCCCACTCACTTGGACGCTCGCAGCAGGGTCGGCGTGATGCTCCAGGAGTCGGGCATTCCTTCCATGCTCAAAGTGCGCGAGATAGTCGACCTCTTTCGCTCCTACTACCCCAAACCGATGGCAAGCGATCGCGCGATCTCCATGGCAGGCCTTGAGGAGAAAGCGAACGCGCTCGTCAAGGAGCTGTCAGGTGGCCAGCGCCAGCGCCTCTATTTCGCCCTTGCCGTTTGCGGAGATCCCGAGGTCTTGTTTTTGGACGAGCCCACGGTCGGCATGGATGTGGAAGGCCGGCGATCGTTCATCGAGCGGATCGCGGAGTTCGCGAATATGGGGCGCACGGTCGTGCTTACTACGCACTACCTGGAGGAGGCGGACCAGCTCGCCAAGCGAGTCATCGTCGTCGACCAGGGCGGGGTGATCGCCGACGCGACACCCCAGGAGATCAAGTCAAAGGTGGCAGGCAAGCGCGTTCGTTTCAGGGCGGTCGCATTGACCGACAAAGACCTTGAAGGCCTGCCCGTCAGCGCCTCGACGATTGCCGACCACAGCGTGCAGCTGCTGACGAACCAACCGGAGGCTGTCCTTCGCGAGCTGTTCCGACGGGGAGTCGAGATGTCAGATCTCGAGGTTTCGGGCGCCGATCTCGAGGATGCGTTCATCTCCCTCACCACTCACAAGACTTCCGCCTGATGGCGACCATGACAGTTGGTCGCGCGCCAGTAGGCCCGATGCTGGCGCGGCAGACCTGGGCGGAGTTTCTCAAGCTGTGGCGAGTGCCCGCCTTCACCCTCACCTCTCTGTTCTTACCTGTGATGTTCTATGCGTTCATCGGCATCGGGCAGTCGTCCCAGGTCATCAGCCCAGGCGTCACGTTCGGCGCGTATTTCCTGGCGTCGATGGCCGTGTACTCGGTGGCCAACGTGATGATCTTTAGTTTCGGGATTTCGGTGGCGACCGAAAGAGGCATGAAGATGGACGTTCTCATGCGCGCGACACCGATGCCGCCAATTGTTTACCTGCTCTCCAAATGCATCGTTGCCGTAGTCTTCGCCGCTTTGACTCTGGTCGTCCTCTTTCCGTTCGCTTTTGTCGCAGGCGGGGTCAGGCTCGACCCATCGGTCTGGTTGACGCTGGCCTCGAGAGTGCTGCTGGGCTCGATACCATTCATCGCTCTTGGCTTCGCCATCGGTTACCTGTCCGGGCCCAACTCGGCCGTGGCCGTGATCAACCTGATCTATCTGCCCACGGCCTTCGCGTCCGGCCTGTTCTTCCCGAAGCAGCTGCTGCCGGACTTCATCCAGCGCATCTCCCCGTATCTCCCACTCCACTTTTTCGGTCAGCTGGGGTGGGACGCTATCGGGGCGCGCACTGACGAGAGCGTGACCACCGACTGGCTCTATCTCGTCGGGTACGGAGTGCTCTTTTTTGTGATTGCCCTTTGGGCTTATCGCCGCGAGGAAAGCAGGAAGTTCAGCTAGGGGGTCGCCAGAATTTCTTCGGCATCGGCGTGCCGAAAGCCTTCTGATAGCGCTCCGAAAACTCCGTGGGCGTGTAGGAGTGCTCGACCGTGCCGACCTGCTCGACCGCGTACGTGGCCGCCAGGGACGCGACCCTGCCTGCAGCCTCGAGGTCAAGCCCCTGCAGCAGGCCGGCCACCAATCCGGCCCTGTATGCGTCGCCTGCGCCCGTGGGATCGGACTCACGGACGGCCGGCGCCGGAGGAATGTCCACGGTCCCGGCGCGGGTAGCGATTTGAGATCCGTCGCGGCCCAGCGTGGTGACCACGATCTCCGCCAGTGTCACCAGGCCCGCCATGTCCTGGGCGGTGCGCTCCATGATCAGCTGCAGCTCGTAGTCATTGCCGATGAGGATCCACGCGCGGCGAGCGCCCTCGGCGACATCCTCGGCCGACAACCGCGGCAGCTGGTGCGCCGGGTCGAAGACGAAACGCAGGTTGCGATCGCGGCACTCCCCGGCCAGCCGGAGCATGGCGGCAGGCGCGTTGGGACCAACGATCAGGGCCTTGGCCCCTGGAGGGGCGTCGTCGACCCCGAGCATGGCAGCGCGGTTCATCGCCCCGCCGTAGTAGCCGGTCAGCTGGTTGTCATCCATATCGGTGGTCGTGAACCCGGTCGCGGTGATCTCGTCGTCGAGGAGCCGCAAGCCCTGGCAGTCGATGCCGCGATCGACAAGCCAATCGCGATACTCCGCTGCATCGCTGCCCGCGGTGGCGAGCACTGCAGCCGGGTATCCGAGCAGGGACAGGTTGTAGGCGTAGTTGCCTGCGACCCCTCCGCGCCGCTTCCGCAGGTCGTCGACCAGGAAGCTCAGGTTGAGGATGTGCGTCTTGTCCGCAAGGATGTGGTCTTTGAAACGACCCTTGAAGCTGAGGATGTAGTCGTAAGCGATCGATCCGGTACAGACGACACTCACGTCGGGCCTCAGGCTAGCTGAAAAGAAAAGGGCGCCCATCAGGGCGCCCTTTGATCAAGTGTCGTTTGGTCAGGCGGCGCGGCGACGGGCTGCAGAGCGCCGAGCGCGTCGGGTCTTGGTGGCGGTCCGAGTTTGGGGCTTGCTGGCAGCTGCGCTCTTGGGCGTCAACTGGGTTGCAACCTCGAGGCGGGTTGCGGTCTTGGCGATGGTCTTGAACGAGCCGTTGAAAACGCGCAGCGCGCGCTTGGCGACATCGCCCACGACATCACGCCTCCTGGCCTGGACCTTGACGAGGTGCAGCCCTTTGATCGCGACCGTCTCAGGCAGCTTCCCGTTCACATGGACGCCCCAGACGGTGACGCGCTCGGGCATCCATCCGTTGGCGACCTTCTCGGCGCGTTTCGCGACCTTGGCCAGCCTGGCGTTGATGGTCTTGGCCGCATCCTTGGCCGGGGCCGTGGCAGCGTTCAGCCGCGCGTTGAAGCGGCGGTTGACCCTACGCGCGGCCGGGGTGCCTTTGCGCTCGAGTCCCTTCACCTGCTTGCGTGCGGATCCGAGGGGGTCCGACGCGACCTCGGCGACAGTCTTGGCGGCGCCAAAGGCGACCTCCGCGACAGTGGTGGCCGTCTCGCCGGCCGTGTCTGCAATCTGATCGATTTCCGTGTTCATTGCTGTCTTAGCCTCCTTTCTAGGTTGACGCATTGCATCATAACGCGTTGCGTCAAGTGTGTCAAGGAGGAGGAGGAGAGAGGCGAGCGATGAGGTCCTTGGCGAACGATCCAAACACGTCGTAGTGGGCGACCTTCCGTCGCTTCTCGGGCTGGATCCACTCCGGTCGCAGGCCGTGCATGCGTCCCCATTCCTCGAGCCTCTGTCGCATGCCGATCACGTGAAGAAATGGGCGCTCGCGAATCATGCCCCTGATCGCGGACCCGTGGTAGTGATCGAAGTTGCGGTGGACAGCGATGCCACCGGCCTCGGCAAATGCAATGGCTTCGCGGATCCGGCGGCGCTCGAAGTACCGCTCCTCCAATGGCTCGCTGCCGCTCATGGCCGCGACACTGGCCGGGCGTCGGCGCAGATAGGCCGGAACGCGCACAGAATGCACGGACGGTCGGCGTGCTCGGGCCCGAGGGCGAAGTCTCCGGCGATGATTCGGGCCGTGGCGGCGGCGATCCGGGCCTCGACCGCCGCATCGTCCGGCGTGACCTCGATGAGGCGCGCACGGCGTATGTCGAACAGCAGCAGCCGCGGTTCCTTGCCACCAGGCAACAGCCCGCGACGCGCCGCCAAGCCGTACAGCCGCAGCTGCATCGAGTAGGCCTCGATCAACCTCGCATCGAGCGTCGCGTTGGTCTTGTAGTCGACCAGCGTTGCGCGCCCGTCCATCTCGCAGACTCGATCGACGAACCCCCGCACCCTGGTCAGGCCGAGGCGCAGGTTGAACTCGAGCTCCACACCAAGGGTCGGCGCCGACGCCAGCGGATGCGCCAGGTAGCGTGCAAGCATCTCGCGCCCGGCCTCCGGGCCGCGATATATGCCGAGGAGGTCGCCCCCGCCCGAATGCCACGCCGCCAGCGCGGCGTGGACCGAGGCACCGAGCTCACTCGAACCCGATGCCCGCACGAAGGTCGGCAGCATATCGTCGGGCGGAACGGGCACGCCCCAAACCTGGCTGAATCGGTATCGCACCGGGCAAACCTCGAAGTCGTGAAGCTGGGAGAAGCTGAGCTCGATGCCTCGATCAGGCTGAGCAGCCAGAGCCTCGTCGCGCGGGCGAATTTGCTGCCACCGGTCCAGGACCGCGTCCACGACGGCAGGGCCGTCGCCGGCCGCACCATCGACAACCCGCATGACCGGCAGCTCCAGCTGCTCGGCTTCAACAACCGACGCGACCTCAGGGTGAGCGAGCGCCCAGCTGAGGATCTCCGCGAAGTGGTCGACCTCGCCATTCGCCCCGAGCTCGACGTCGCGGGACGACTGCTCCTCCCGTGTCGCCGTGACGTAGAGCGCGTCCTTGGTGCGGGTGAGGCCGACATAGACGATGCGCCGGCGTTCGCCCATCGCCAGCGCGACCGCCGGCGCGCCAGGCGACGTCTCTTTGAAACGCGGATGCTTGTCGCCACGCCAGTTCTTCATCACGAACCCCAGGCCGTCCGGGTCGAAGAAGAGACGCTCCGTGTCGCGAGGTCGTGGAGGCCGAAGGTTGACCAGGAATACGACAGGAAACTCGAGGCCCTTGGCGGAATGCACAGTGAGGAGCGAGACCGCGTCGGTGGTCGCCGACTCCTCGGCCGCCTCACCCACCGGCAGCTCGGCATCTATCACCTGGTCGAGATGGCGGACGAAATCGCCGATGCCGGCCAGGGCGAGGTCGCGCTCGAAACGTGAAGCGAGCTGAAAGACCTTGCGCAGGTTGAGCAGTGCGCGTGGGCTGCCGTCCCTCTGAGCGCGGAGCTCAGCCCACCGCAGGTAGCCGGTCTCCTCAAGGAGGCGATTGAGCAGGTCGGCGACGGTGAGCGCGTCGCGCAACCGGCCGAGCCGATCGGTGAGCTCGACGAGCCGCACCGCGTGCGCAGCAACCTTTGCGTCCATCTCGGGAAACCCCTCGCGGCCCGACTCCTCGAAGCAATCGCGAATGCGCATGCCGGCGCGGCCGAATCGGCGCGAGGCAAGCCGGTACATGCCCCGGTCGTGAAGGCGAACGATAGGGCCCTGCAGCACCCGGACCAGAGCTCCGTCATCCATCGGGTTTTCGGTGAGTCGGAGCAGCGCCAGCACGTCCTTGATCTCCTGGCGGTCAAAGAAGCCCGAGCCCCCGCTGGTCAGGTAGGGAATGCCCTGGCGGCGAAGCTCGTCCTCGAACTCGCGAGGGAGCATGCGAATCGAATGCGCAAGGATCGCGATGTCGGAGAAGGCGCGACCGCCCACGTTCAAGCGCCGGATCGTCTCCGCTACAGATCGGGCCTCGGTGCGCGAGTCGGGAGCCATCACCACGGTCACCGGCCGGTTGCCGTTCCCGCGCGTGGCGATAAGGTCCGGCTCCGCCGAGAAATCAGGGTCGCGCCGGATGAAATCCGTTGCGCAGTCCAGGATCTGCTGGTAGGACCTGCGGTTGTGGGTCAACGGCAGCCGTCGGCCTGTGAAGCGTGTGCGGATGTTCTCGATCTCGGCGTCGCGCCAGCCGTAGATCGACTGCTTGGCGTCCCCGACCGCCGAAACGTTGCCGAAGTTGTCGGCGGCCAGTAGCCTGATCAGCTCGAGCTGGATCCGGTTGGTGTCCTGGAACTCGTCGACCAGCAGATAGCGGAAGCGTTCGTGGCATCTGCGGCGAAACTCAGGCACGCGCTCGAGGGCATCGATCACCTCCAGGATGAGGTCGTCGAAATCGCGCAAATCCTCCGCGTGCAGGGCGTCCTCGTATGTCCGGTAGACCAGGTACAGGACCCCAATTGCCTCCAGCTCCGCATGCCATCCATCGTTTCCTCCGGCGCCGTTTGGAGAGGCAACGGCCTGGTCCGCATGCAGCTCGAGTGCGCGGTCCCGGAAACGCTCAGGAGAGATGCCCCGGCCCTTCAGCTTGAGCAGGAATCGCAGTCCCGAACGCAAGAGGTCGTCCAGGTCTTCGACGGACAACGCGATGAACGACTCCGGATCAAGAGGAGCGGCGGCACCGCTGCGCAGCCGCGCGATGAGTCGCTGCTCGAACAGGCGCTGCCCTGTCTCGTCCAGCACACGCAGCTCACGAGGTGCCCCGACCAGGTAAGCGAACTCGTCGAGAAGGCGGGCGCAGACGCCATGGAACGTGCCGATCCATGCGGAGTCGACCACCTCGGGGCCGAGCTGGGGCCTGCGCTCCGCCAGCTCGCGAGTGATGCGCATGCGCAGCTCCTCAGCCGCTCGGTCGTTGAACGTGACGGTGAGGACGCGGTCAGGCGCAACACCCTGCTCGACCAGCCAGCAGAAGCGTTCGGTCGCGGTGAAGGTCTTGCCGGTTCCCGGTCCGGCGGCGATGAGAAATGCGCCGCCGGGGCCTGCATGAGCTGCCGCTGCCTGTTCTGCGCTGAGAGTCATTCGGGAGGAGCGCCTCCGTACGGGCAGATCGCTGCGTGGGGGCAGCTCCCAAAGCGGGTGACACAGGTGCCGGGAAGATTGCGCGGCGCCGGCTCGAAGTGTCCAGCCTTTATGCCGGCGATGGCCTGCAGCACGACGGTGCGGCTGCGCTCGAGGTCGTCGGTCGTGAGCGCCTTCTCCCGATACTCTTTCAGCCCCGCCGGCCGTCCCACGCTGAATATGTCCTGACGCATGCCGCCCCACACCCAGTCTTTCGGATACCAGAGCGAAAGGAATCGGGGCTGGAAGCCGAGGGGCTTGCCATCATCATCGACGCCGTCCTTGCACGCGAGGTAATAGAGCGCGAGCTGAACGTCGGACATTTCCGGTCCGAAGTAGGCCTCGTATGCGTACTTCATTGCCTTCCCGCCGCCTGTCTTGTAGTCGACGACTTCGACCTCTCCGTCTCCGACGTCCATGACCCTGTCGATCTTGCCCACGATCTCGGCGCCATCGAGCTGAAGGTGGAACCGGCGCTCCAGCGCGAGAGTTCGGAGCCGTCGTATGAGCTGCATACCGGTGACGAATTTGATGTAGTTCCCGAGAACGGCTCGCACTTGCAGCTCCTCGCGTTTGCGGTCGAGGACGCCTTCCATCCGCGACAGGTAAGGCTCCAGCTGCTTGTGCAGCGAAGCTTCGAGCCACTCGCGCTGCTGCGCGGGATCCAAGGAGTGCCACTCCGGCTCGTTGGTGTGGAAGTCCTCCAACACCTCGTGTAGGAATCCACCTCGATCCATCGCCACCGATCGCGGCTCATCGACCAGGCCCGGGTGGTTGTTGTACCAGTACAGGCGGGGGCACTTGAGGTAGTTGTTCAGCGTGGTGGGGCTGAAATGACCGATCTCGACGTTGGTCGGATTGCGATCTCCGCCGTACGGCTCGAATGGCTCACCCGAATTCCGATCCCTGAGAAACTCGAGGTCGAGCCCCAGCGCTACGGCTCTGCCGGCAGTGCTGTCAGTCAGGGCCTCTCGGTGCGTGGCGATCAGCACCTCCGCCTCGCGCGAGAGCAACACATCACTGGGTTCCAGCCGTCCTGACGCCCGCGTCAGCTCTCGAGATTCGGCTTCGGGCGCTGCCAGACCCAGGAATACGGAAGGCCCGGCCTGTCGCAGGTACGAGTCGGCGTAAGTGACGTAGAGGCGCCGCTTGGCGCGGGTCATGGCTACGAAGGCGAGTCGTGCCTCCTCGGCGAGGTGCCCGTCAGGGTCCGAGGGCCACGACGGCATGAAGCCGACCTTGAAGCGCTCGAGCCACGCGCGGTCCTCCGCCTCCAGCAGGGGATGCGGCCGGGCTGCAAGCGGAAACAGTCCGTGGCCGAACCCTGCGCAGAAAACGACCTCGAACTCGAGTCCTTTGGCCTGGTGCACGGTCAGCACCTGGACGGCGTCTCGCCGGGAGTCGGACACGGCGCTTCGCACCGGCGCTTCCGTGTCGTCTGCCGCCCCGGTGAGGACAGCGTCGAGTGAGCCGGCGATGTCGCCCAGCAAGGGCCGCTCGCCGTGAAGCCGCTCGTGCACGATCTCGATCGCCTCGAGCCCCTCGATTGTTGCGCGGAGGTCGCCGATCGCCTCAGCGCGCTGGTCGGGCGCAAGTCCCAGGTCGAGGAGGCGCTGCATGGCGCCGTCCTCGATGAGGACCGAATAGGCGAGGCTTGCGAGCGGCATCCACGAAGCCCGGCCTAGCAGGCGGTGACGCGCAACCATGGCGGCGTGGAGACTGTCGAGCTCCTCCTGTGAGAGATGCTCGAGATAATCGGGCACGGAGCTCGATTCTCCTGGCGCCTCGCCTCCCCATGGCAGCGGATAGCGCGCCTGATCTCGGGCCGCCAGCACGTACATGAGGCGCCGCACGACACGCGTCAACGGGCGGCCCTCTTCGCGGGCGTGGGCGCGCAGCCGGCTGAGTGTTCGGGCGCCGACCCCACCAAGGCTTGATGACAGCGCGCCTTCGAATGCGTCGGGGTCATCGGGCGTGCGCAGTGACTCAAGGTAGCCAACGAGAAATCGGACTACCTCGTTTCGGGCTATGGCTCCCGATCCCCGGACCGCGTAAGGGAGGTCGAGGGCGCGCAGCGCCTCCTCGAACGGGCCCCCCAGCCACGTCGTGCTGCGCATCACTATGGCAAAGTCGCTTAGCTTCAGGTCGGGCGACTCCGCGTGGATGCGTTTGATCTCCCGGGCGCAGAAGAATGCCTCGTCGACAGCATCCCCCTCACGTGCGAGCACGACGGCCGGGCTGTTGGATAGGTTCATTGCGCGCGTGTTGCGAGGTTCGCGACCGGGTGGCTGCGTCGCGGCCAGGAGTCTTTCGCCGGCATCGAGGGCCTGTTGCGAGCAGCGTCGGCATTCGTCGAGCCTCCACGTCGGGCCTCCGTAGACGGCTGAGAAGTCGTGGCTCAGGAGGCGCGGGACCGTGCCGCGGAAGCCGTAGATCGATTGGTCCGGATCCCCGACCACGACCAGCCTGGGTCGGGACTGCGGTGGCGCCAGCAGCTGTAGAAGCTCGAATTGGGCCGGGTCGACGTCCTGAAATTCGTCGAGCAGGATCAAGCGGAACTGAGCCTGCAGTCGTTCACGTAGTGCGAGGTTCGACTGCAGAAGCTCGATGGCGCCGGTGATCAGGTCGCGGAAATCGACCATGCGGCCCCGTCGCATTCGGTCCTGACATACCTGGTATGCGGACGCCAGGACGCGCAGTCGGTCGCCGGCGCTGGCTTCGGCGGCCAGCAGCAGCGCGGAGGGGTGGACGAGGTTCTGCTTCATCAGCGCCACGAATGTCAGAAGGTCATGGGCGAACGCCTCCGAGCGCCGTACACCGACCAGGCCCCCAAGCGCGTCGTCCTCCATCTCGGCCAGGACACTGCGCATGACCATCGATTCCTGGAACCCGTTGAGCAGCAGCCGCTCCGGGTCCGGCGAGTGCTCGCGAAGCAGGCGCGAGCAGAAGCTGTGAAACGTGGATATCCACGCCTCGCCGTAGTCATCTTTCAGGCGCTCGTCGATGCGCCGTGAGATCTCAGCGGCGGCGCTGTTCGAGAACGTAAGCACGAGGATCTGGGACCGGTCGGATACGCCCTCGCGGACGGCCTGCTCGTACAGGTCGACCAGGGCGTGTGTCTTCCCGGTGCCCGGTCCGGCAAGGACGCGGAGCGGGCCGTCGATGTCGTGAATGTCCAGTCGCAAAGATTCCCCTTGATCAGGGGCGGGCGATTTGATTATGCGGGCGGCTGCGCTCGGAGGTCAGCCCCGCCTGTTAATACGCCTACGGCAGGAACGGCAACGGTCCGGTTTTTGCCGGACCACGCCTCAGTGGGCCCGGCTGACCGCCTGCGGCTCAGTCGCGCGATTCGATCTCTTCAACTCGCTCGCCCGTGAACGGTTGTGTCATGCGGTGCCCACAGCCTTATCGGCAGGCCTGGCGCGGCCAATCTTCCACGCCAGGGCGACCATTCCCGCGAGGAATGCGAGCTCGATAAGGGGCCACTGGTCCAGGCGCATGCCGAGACCGTTGGGATAGGGACTGGTGAGCAGCCAGCCCGCCGCCAGAGGTATGCGCCAGGCGAGGGTCGGTCGCTCCTCCCAGACGATCAACGCGGCCACCACGAGCAGGCAGAGATCAGACGCGTGCAGGTATGGGATTGCGACCAGCGAACCCAGGATTCCAACGACGATCACCGAGCCGGGCGAGCGGCGAAGTCGAAAGGCAGCCACGAGAACGGTGGCGATGATGACGATCCGCAGTACCGTGGCGGCCCAACCGTGCACGCGGAGCGCGCGCTCGAGCGTCAGCGAGTCGCCGCCGTGTGGCAGTGGCCCTGTCAGCTGGCTCAGGTATGCGGAGACGCCGTCGCCCCCCAACGTGATCAGGGCTACGATCGCCACGATCAAGCCGGCTGCCGAGAACGTGGCGAAGGTTCGAAATCGACCTGCGGCCAGGAGGGCGAAAGGGACGACGAACGCCGTGTTCGGCTTCAACAGCATCAACGCGAGGGCGAGGCCGGCAGCCCCATTGCGATCCTCGCGCAGCAGGCGCCATGCGACAGCGATTCCCGCCGCCACAAGTGGCACGACCTGTCCGACACGCACGGCTTCCAGGACCCACCAGGGGGCGACAGCCGCAGCGACCTCGATCCATCTGACGGCCCCGCGGCTTTTGGCGGACCACGCCAGCGCCCCGGCAAACGCGGCCAGCGTCAGAGCCGCCCACAGGTAAAACGACGCCTCGTAAGGCAGCGGCCGGAGCGGCGCGACAAGCCAGGCCACGGTGGGCGGGCTGATGAAGGGCTGGGCCACCTCGCCGGGAACCAGCAGCTTTTGCTCGACTGCCACCCTCGCCTGGTCGTAGATGTAGGACCAACCCTGGTCTATGCCCACCCGTGCCGCAGCCGCGTAAGTGTGGAAGTCGATGCCGACCGGCTCCTTGCGGCCCCAGAAGTTCAGGGCTATTGCGATCAGGACGACTCCAAAGGCCAGAGGGCCCGCCAGGCGTCGAGCAACGGTCACCGCTCGACGTTACAGCGCGCATATAGTCGGACGCCATGGCCATGTCCCTCGCGATCCACCGCAGGCCTGGCTTTCGGCTGTGGGCCGTGGTCGTGGCAGCGGTGGTCGTGCTCGCGCACATACCCTCCTTCCTTCACCGGCTGATGGACGGTGATGAGGCAATATACGGCTCGATCGCGGCGCTGATGAACGGCGGCGGTGCGCTGTACGGCGAAGGCGGTGTGGACAACAAGCCGCCCGGGATCTTCTGGGTGTACGCAGCCACCTTCCATGTCGCGGGGACCTACCAGATGACCGCGGTTCATGCAGTCGCGCTGCTCGTCATTGCGGCCACGTGCGTGGTTCTCTTCGTACTCGGTCGCTCCATGGCCGGCGTTCGCGCCGGCCTGCTGGCCGTCCTCATCTACGGGATTCTCACCGGCGCCGGCAATCCCCGCCTGCTGGCCTCGAACACCGAGCTGTTCATGATGCTGCCTCTGACCGCGTCAGTCCTTCTGATGCTTCGCCGCCAATGGCTGTGGTCGGGGGCGCTGCTTGTGGTCTCAGGCGCGTTCAGGCAGGTGGCGGCGGTCAACCTGCTGCTGGTGCCAGTCGCCGTCGTTCTGCTGGAGCCCCCCGATCGACGCCTTCGTGCGTCCGGCTTGTTCGCGGGCGGCGTGGGCGGCGCCCTCGTCATCGGGGCGATTCTGCTCGCGTTGACCGGATCGCTTGCCGGTTTCTGGAACTGGACGGTCGGCAGCCTGTACGGCTATGCGGCGACCAACTGGACGCCTGGTCTCGTGTGGATGCGCGCGAAGGACAGCATCGTACCGTTCGTCGGTTCGATGGCGGCGGTATGGGTGGCGGCCGTGGCTTTTGCCTGGCGCTGGCGGCGCCTGCCCACGGGGCAGCGCCTCGTCGTGGCATGGCTGCTCGTGTCGGTGCCAGGCTCGCTGGCGGGAGGCCACCTGTCGTGGCACTACTTCATCCAGGTTATGGGACCTCTCGCCCTGCTGGCCGCGTTTGCCGTCGATGAAGCTCTGAACACCCCGATAAGGCGATGGGTCGCGGGAGCAGCGATGGCCGGGCTCGCCGCGCCGATGATCGGTTGGGGCTTGTTCGATGTGGCCGCTGATCCTCTGACCTACGACTTCGGAGCTCCAGTCCCTCAGCACGAGACGGTGGCCGCCTATATCCGCGCTCGCACGCGACCAGAGGATCGTGTCTTCGTGTGGGGCGACTGGCCGGCCCTCTACGTGGAGTCTGACCGGGTCATGGCGAGTCGCTTTCCAGGCTTCTTACGAGGCTTCGCGCGTGGTTCGGGCCTGCCGCCCAACAACTGGGACACCACGGCCGAGGTGTGGCCAGAGCTGCAGGCGGACCTCGTTAGGAATCCACCGGCGCTCATCGTCGACACGGCTCCCGCCAACTGGAGCGACTTCTCGATGTACCCGATGAGCAATTACCCGTTGCTTGCAGATTTCGTGGCGAACCGGTACCACGTGGTGGCGACCGTCGACCGCGTGATTATTTACGCCCGTAACGGCTGACTACGGCTACAGGGCCGATGCGAGCTTCAGGGCCGCCGGAACTGCCGGCAGGTGCGCCGGCAAGCTGATCCGCAGCCGCGCGGGGGTTCGCAACTTGACCGGAAGCGAAGGGAGAGCCGGCAAATGCGCGGGCAGGCTGATCGGCAGCCGCGCGGGAACTTGCAACTTGACCGGAAGCGAGGGGAGAGCCGGCAAATGCGCCGGCAGGCTGGCCGGCAGCGGCGCGGGGACCTGCACCTTGACCGGTAGCGAGGGGAGAGCCGGCAAAAGCGCCGGCAAGCTGATCGGCATGTGCACTGGAACGTGCAGCTTGGGAGGAAGCGATGGCAGAGCGGCCAGCGGAGACACCCCACCGGCGACCGGCTCGTGTGGCGACATGCGACGGACAACCGTCAGGACCAGACCAACCGATCCGGCGACCGCGACGGGATGAGCCGTGTGGGGTTGCGTGAGTCGGCCGGGGGAGGCCTGATGAGTGACGACCAGGGCAGCTGCCGCGACTGCCAGTACGGCGACGATCCCGGCCTGCTGGATATGACTGAATACGGCCCCATGCGGCCGTTGCGCGCCGCCGCCAAAGCGTCGCAGATAGAGCCACAAGACCAGGCCGTGAATGGCGCTGCGTGCCGTCGCCCGGCCACGCGAAACGTACGCACTGATGGTGGCCAGGCTCACCCGAAGGCAGCGACGTACACCGCCCGGCGTCAGGCTGAGCTGCTCCGCGATCTCGCGATTGGTCAAGCCCCCGAAATACGCAAGCTTGACGACCTGCCTGTCACGGTACGGCAGCTCATTCATGGCTTCGTCTATCGCCTGCCGAGCCATCGCACTGGAGAAGTCCACGGCTCCGGAAGGTCCGCCCATCAGGATCGTCTTGACGTGGGCGTCCGAACCCCGAGCCCGCCTGCGATCGATCGGGACCTTGCGAGCCCCGGTCATGAGCCAGGCGCGCCACGAGTGTGTGGCGAACCAGGGCATCTCAACACCATCCGAAGCCGGCTGTTCACGCGGCGATCGAGTGGCGTGCTCCGATCCGCGCGGCAGGCTGAACCATCGAGTCCCCATTGCGCCCCAATTGTGAAACGTCCAGTGGCTTGCCTCTACCCGCTTATAAAGAGGAGTGAAGCCTAGTCCGGTGACGGCTTCACGGGACGCTTGATCTCGAGGATGCGTGGCTCCTCCGCCGCGATCGAGACCAGTCGGTCGAAGACACTCAGCGAGTCCGCCCGCTCTGGTGCCTCAGACAGCCGCACGTAGGCAGTCGCGCCGCCTGCAAATACGAAGGTTGGGGTGCCGAAGACGCCGTGCTCGGCAACAGCGTTCCGATGGTCCCTGGCCAGTGCGGCCAGGATCCCGGGGTCGGCCATGTCTTTGCGAAAGCGGTCGAGGTCGAGTCCCGACTCCACAGCCACGCGTTCCACGACGGCGACGTCGCCTATTTCAGCGCGATCTTGGTGCCGCGCCCGCAGAAGTCCCATGTGAAAGTCGTCGAAAGCATCCTGCCGCCTCGCCGCCTCCGAGGCTTTGAAGGCGAGGCGGCCGCGAACGGATTCCGATTCCGGTGCGTCCCAGACGGTCCAGCCGTCATCCTTGGAGTTGACCTGGGTGAGTGAGAAGTAGCGCCACCGAACCTCCAACCTTCGCTCGCCTGAATCCCGCACGTTTTGCAGGAGGATGGAGGCGCGGTAGACAAATGGGCAGAGGTAGTCGAAAAAGACGTCGAGCTCGCGCGCTGGCGCGGCGTCCAGGATCGGACTTGCTGATTGCATGATCTCGAAGACTGCAACGCGGGTTGTGCTGACCCGTATTCCAGACACCTGGGCCTGGATGCGGCGGGACCTGCTGATCCGCATCCTGCCGTTTGGAGCGGTGTGCGCTGCGATCTACCTGGTGGCTTCGAGGCCACCATGGTTTGGGCTGGGCCCAGGGCGCGTGGGCGTCCAGGTGCTGTTCGGCCTGGTCACCGCGCCGTTGATGTTCGTGGCCGCGATGATCGCCCAGCTTTGGCTCACGCGGCGAAGGGGAGCATTGAGCGCGCCTGCCGGCGGCGATGACGCGTGGTTCCAGGCCGGCTTCTACGTCCTCAACGGACCGATCGAGGAGGCATTCTTCCGAGGGCTGATGCAAGGCGGCCTCGGCGTGTTGTTGGGAGCGCCGGCCGGCTTCGCCATCGCAACCGCGGCGTACGTGCTGTACCACCGGCTGGGCTGGCCTTGGGCGGACACCTTCTCGACAGTGTTGGTCGGTGTGCCGCTGGGACTGGCTTTCTGGCTGCTGCCAGGACCACCTTCGATACTCGGCGTTTCAATCGCGCATGTCGCCGCCACGTGCGGCTTCCTGGGTCCAGGTCCATACCTCCTGAAACGCCTCCACCTTATCTAACTAAAAGCCAGGTGAAGCCGTAGGCCGGATTCATTCCGGCCGTCACCCAAGCGCACCCTTCCAAACACCTACAGGCGTGGCGGCCCACAGGTGGGGGTACCGTGGGGGAGGACTTACGTCCTCACCCGCGCCTTCTAGGCCGGATTCACTCCGACCGTCACCCAAGCCTCACATTTCCAAACACCTACTGGCGTGGCGGCTAACAGGTGGGGGCTCCGCGGGGGAGGACTTACGTCCTCCTCCGCGCTCTTATACCTGTCGACGCCGCACCGCGATGTAGACCAGGGTCGCCATCAGCACGACCAGGAAGACCCACCAGATGATGTCCTGGATATCGGAACCGCCCGGCACCGAGTTGATGAAGTCCCCTTTAGACGGCCCTTGTCCAGCCGGGGCTTGGGACGAGAAGAGGTCGAACTCCGCCTGCGCCAGCTGCCTTTGAGCGTCGCTCCTGAGCTGGTGCGGCACGAGCCAGTACGCGGTGTTGAGAACGGCCTTCACTATCGCGTTGTCGCCGAGCCCACCCCCAACGAGCTGGCCGTGGAGCGCGACGACGATGGATGCGACGAAGTTGTAGACGAATGCCACCACGGCGGCGATGATGTTGTTCATCCACGTGCTGAGCGCGAGCACGATCAGCATCAGGAGAGCTGCGTTGGCGACCGCCGCCACGGTTTCCACCCACAGCGCTCCCTCGAGGCCGCCGCCGAACAGAGTCATGACCAGCCTGGTTTCCAGGCTGAGCAAACCGACGATCACGACCAGGGCGGCCACAGCTGCGAGCACCTTGCCGGCGGTGAACGCCAGGCGAGACACCGGCTTGGAGAAGATGCCCACGGCCGCGCCTGACTCGAGGTCGTGGTAGATGGCGGTCATGCCGATGGCGAAAGCGATCAGCAACGCGAAAAAGCCCACAACGCCGATGAGCTGAGTCACAAACGTGAGCTCGGTCAGGCGAGCCAGCTTCGTGGGGTCGACCTGGGTCGATCCGTCTGGACCGCTGAACGAAACGTTTGCGGGGCTGACGTTCGAAATGATCTTCAAGGCGACACCGATGGCGGCGATGCCCAATATTCCGATGACGAAGAAGACGAGGAGAATTCGGCGCCGGGAGAGCTCGAGCACGGTGTATCTGGCGACTGCGAGCGCCCCGTTCACGGCTTGTCCTTGTCGGTGATGAAGGTCGGGAGCTGGTCTCGTTTTGGAGCCGTGGCCTCCACTAGCTCCACGAATACGTCCTCGAGACTGCGGCCCTCCGGCACGACCTCGGCCATCGTTCCTTCCTTGAGGACGCGGCCCTTGGCGAGGATCGCGACTGTGTCGCAGACGAGCTCGACCTCGCTCAGAAGATGGCTGTTGAGCAGGACCGCAACGCCGCTGGCTTTCAGCGACTCGATGAGGGCGCGGACGTCACGGCGTCCGAGCGGATCGAGATCCGCAGTGGGCTCGTCGAGAATCAGCAGCTTCGGACGACCCAGAATCGCCTGGGCGATTCCCAGACGCTGCTTCATGCCCTTGGAGTACTGGCGGACCTGACGCTTCTCCTTGTCCAGGCCTGCGAACGCGAGTGTCTCAGGGATCCTCCGTTTTCGTTCCTCGCCGTCCAGGCCGAGCAGGCTCGCGAAATAGTCGAGCACCTCGCGGGCGCGCAGGAACTTTGGAAAGTCGGGATCCTCTGGCGCGAATCCGAGCTGCACTCGCGCAGCGGCGTCGCCGGGCTGCGAGCCGAACAGTGAGACCTTGCCTTCGTCCGGTCGCAGCAGCCCCGCGATCATCTTGACGATGCTGGTCTTGCCCGAGCCGTTCGGGCCCAGCAGCCCGAAGGCCTGGCCCGGCTCGAGCTCAAAAGTCACGCCGTCCACCGCCCACGGATCGCGGCGCCGATACCGCTTACGCAGCGCCTCCACACTAACCACCGCTGCCATAAGCCAGCCGAATATACATGGGCATGACCGAACTGGATGCGCTGCAACGGCGAACTCTGACCTGGGCCGGCCTGGCCGTCGTCCTCACGGCCTTCGACGGCTCGGTCCTCGTGCTGGCCCTGCCAGCGATCGCGTCCGACTTCCATGCTCGCATCCCAGGGCTGTCGAACCTCGGCTCGGTTCTCGCGCTCGGCGCAATGGGCGCCCTCCCGCTGGCGACGCTGGCGGACCGGTTCGGACGCCGCAGGCTGATTGCGATCGGGGTCGCCGGCTTCTCGGTGGCGAACTTCGCCAGCGCCTTCGCGCCTTCGCTTGCAGCCCTATCCGTCATCCGCCTGGTCGCCGTGTGCTTCGAGGCCCTGGTGGGCGGCGTGGCGACCGCCCTCATCGTCGAGGAGGCGCCCTCGGGGCGCCGCGGCCAGGCCGTGAGCGTCCTGGCGGTGTTGGGCGGGATCGGCACCGGGATCACCGTGGTCACCTACCCGCTGCTGGCGCCCCATTGGCGCTGGCTTTTCCTTGCGGGGGGGATCGGGCTTTTTGCGGCGCCCGCAATTTGGCTCCGGCTGCCGGAAGGACGGACGTGGCAAAAGGCGATCAGTGAGTCCCAACCTGGTCGCCGCGCCAGCGCACTGCGGCCAAGAGGCTCGGCGCTGCGGTTGCTGATGGGTGGGCCCTGGCGCCGGCGCATTCTCGTCTTGTCGGCGACGACGGCACTCCTGGCAGTTCTGCTCGAGCCTGCGGGCCTTCTGTTTACTGTGTTCGCCAGCGAGATCCTCCACATGACACCAGTGGCGATCAGCACCCTGATCGTCGTCTCGGGCGCGGCGGGCGCCGGGGCTTACCTCGCGGGCGGCTATCTGAGCGACCGCTTCGGACGGAGGTGGCCCGGCATCGGATTGACGGCGACGACGGCCGTCGTGACCAGCCTGAGCTTCGCGACCGGGATCACCGGATTCGTCATCGGCAACGTGCTCTGGAGCGCCATCGCAAGCGCGGCGACGCCCGTGTTCGGCGCCTGGTCGGCCGAGCTCTTTCCCACCCGGGCTCGGGCGACGGCAGAGGCGACTGGCTCGGTGGCCGCCGCTGTAGGAAGTGTGGCCGGCCTGCAGGCGGTCGGCCTCCTGTCCCAATCCCTTGGGCTCGGCCGAGCACTCGAGCTGGTTGGCGTGGCCGGGCTGGCCGGCGCGGCGCTGCTGTTCCTGCTGCCCGAGACCAAGCAGGCCCCCCTACCTGACTAGTGTCCTGCTCCGGAGGATCGGCGAAAGTCGCCGGATCGGCGCCCGAGATCAAGGCGCCGGCGAGCGATCGATATGGCCCATCCTGGTCGCCGCGCCAGCGCGCTAACGCAGCGCGCATGTCGATAGACCTGTAAGCGAGTAGCGGAGCCGGCAACGCGGATATCGGGCGCCTAGCCGGATGAACCCGAAGGGTGCCACGTGCACCGCGCAGCGCTGCCCCTGGCATTTCGGTCGAGCCTTCCGGAGCGGGACACTAGAGTTACAGGTCCAGTGGACCGCGCGAGAGCTGTGGTCGTCGGTGGCGGCATCACGGGTGCGAGCGTCGCTTACCACCTCGCGAAGGCGGGTTGGCGCGACACCGTCCTGCTCGAGAAGGATGAGCTCACCAGCGGATCCACATGCCACGCAGCGGGCCTGGTGACGCAGTTCAACCCTTCTCCGACGATGATGCGGTTTCGCCGCTACAGCATCGAGCTGTACGAGGAGCTCGGTGTTTTCGAGAAGGTCGGCAGCCTACGCTTTGCTTCGAGCGACGAGCAGCTCAAGGAGCTCCAGCGCGGGGTCAGCCGCGCACACGGAATCGGACTAGATGTCGAGCTGGTCTCGGCCGAGGAATCGGCCCGTTTGATGCCGTCGATCACCAAACGATCGCTTCATGCAGCGGTCTGGGTTCCGGGCGACGGCCACCTCGACCCGCATACGGCCACCCATGCCCTTGCCGCCGCGGCGCGAAGGTTGGGCGCCGGCGTCCTCACCCAGCATCGCGTCACCGGCATTGAGCTGACGGATCGCGGTTCGGTGAGGGCGATCCAGACTAACGAAGGGAGGATCGAAACTGAGGTGATCGTGATCGCCGGGGGCATCTGGGCGCCGCAGATCGCGGCGATGGCCGGCGCCTTCATCGTATCCACGCCGGTCGACCACCAGCACGCCGCCCTGCTGGCCGTGCCCGGGCACGAGCTTCCTCACGACATGCCGTGCTTCCGCGACCCGGACAACCTCGTCTACGGCAAGTCGGAGGCTGGTGGCGTGGTCCTTGGTGGCTACGAGGCCGACCCTGTGGCACGCTGGATCGACGGTGTGCCGTGGGACCACGCAGGCACATCGCTACCGCCTGACCAGGCGCGCTTCGAACCGCTCCTCGCCGGCGCCGCCCGACGGTTCCCGTTCATTGGCGAGGCGGGCATCGTGAAGCTCGTGTGTCACCCCGACGCCATGACGCCCGATGCCAACCCTCTCGTAGGTCCTGTTCCTGGCGTGCGCGGCCTCTACCTGGCGGCGGGCCTCTCGCTGAACGGTTTCGGAGGCGGTGGTGGCATCGGCCGGTCCCTTGCCGAGCTGATCACAGCCGGCGAGTCAGAGCTAGACCTCCATCCCTACCGGCCGTGGCGCTTCGGGCCTGTGCACCGCGACCACCGCTACGTCGCGGAGCTGGCCCGCGAGGCATATCGCTACTACTACTACCTGCGCTATCCGTACGACTCGGACGAGTGGGGCCGTCCTCGGCGGACGGGCGCCATGCACGAGCGCCTCCAGGACGGGGGCGCCGTTTTCGGAGTCAAACACGGTTGGGAGCGAGCCGACTATTTCCAGCCAGGCCGCCCCTGGCGCCGCGCGGGGGCCGACCAGCGCTCGTTCGGCTGGACCAAGCCGCCGTACTTCGATCTGCTGGCTGACGAGCATCGCGCATTCCGTGAGCGGGTGGGCATCATCGACATGACGTCCTTCGGAAAGATCGACGTCCGCGGCCCAGGTGCGCTTGCGCTGCTCGAGCGGGTGGCGGGCAACCTGATCGACAGGCCGAGTGGCTCGATCGTCTACACCCAGCTTCTGGCAGAAAACGGCGGCATCGCCGCCGACGTCACGGTGACGCGGCTGGCCGAGGAGCACTTTCGGGTCGTCACGGGAGCTGGCTACGTCAACAGCGACCTCGGCTGGCTCCAGATGCAGCTGCGAGACGGCGACGCGACGGTGGAGCTGCGAGAAACGACCGACGAGCTGTCGGTGATCGGAATGTGGGGCCCTAACTCGCGCGATGTGCTCGAAAAAGTGGCGGATGGGGACCTGTCGGAAGCCGCCTTTCCCTTCATGCAAGCGCGCCGGATTCGCATCGGCGGGCGGTCAGTGCTCGCGCAGCGGGTCACCTACGTCGGCGAGCTGGGTTGGGAGCTGTATCTCGAACCTGGCTGGGCCATTCAGGTATGGGATCGCTTGATGGCAGCGGGGAACAAGCTCGGCATTCGTCCGGGTGGCTACCGGGTGCTCGATTCGCTGCGGATGGAGAAGGGCTACCGGTACTACGGTACCGACCTGACCTTGCTCGACAACCCATTCGAGGCCGGGCTTGGCTTCTGCGTGAAATTTGACAAAGGCGAGTTCAACGGCCGGCAGGCGTTGCTGGCCGCGCGCGAATCGGGGATAAAGCGGCGGCTACGCACCCTGGTCGTCGGGGGCGAGGAGTATCTCCCGATCTATGGAGGCGAGGCGGTGCATGGCGAAGGGGGAGTGGTCGGGCGCGTGCGCAGCTGCTCGTACGGGTTCACCGCCAAGAAAAACCTCGCCTATTCGTACCTTCCTGTCGAGACTGGGCCTGGTGGACGTGTGCAGGTCGACGTCTTCGGAATCCTGGTTCCTGCAGCGGTTACCTCAGACGCAGCGATCAACAGGAAGAGTGCAGCCCAATGACGTCCCGCGTTGATGACGCCGTCGCCCAAGTGACGTTGTGGAAGGGTGAGGACGTATCGGTTTCGCAGCTCTCAGGCGGGCTGACAAACGAGAACTATCTCGTCGAAGCAGCTGGGCAGCGATACGTGATGCGCATCCCTGGCCAGTCGACCGAGCTCCTGTCCATCGACCGCGACAACGAGGTGTTCAACACGAAGGCGGCCGCGACAACGGGCATCGGCCCGCGCGTGCTGGAGCACATTCCAGGTCTCGACGTGCTGGTGTTGGAGTTCATTTCTGGCCCGACGATGTCCCCGAAAACGCTTCAGTCGAAAGAGATGGCGGCACGCATGGCCGCGTCCTTCCACACGCTGCATCAGTCGCCCCGGTTCCTCGCGGACTTCAACATGTTCCGCCTGATCGAGGACTACCTACGAATCGTCGATGAGCACAAGGTCACGATTCCAGAGGGTTACCGCGACCACATGCCGGCCATCGCCACGATCGAGCACGCGGTCGGCGCAGGCGCCCTTCCACAGGTGCCGTGCCACAACGACCTCCTGTGCGAGAACTTCATCGACGACGGCGCCACGCTGCGAATCGTCGACTTCGAGCTCAGCGGCAACAACGACCCGTGCTTCGACATGGGCAACACGGCGCAAGAGGCGGAGTTCGACCAGGAGCTTCGCGCCGCCCTATGCGCTGCGTACTTCGGCAGGGAGGATGCGCGCCAGCTGGCGCGTATGAACCTGTTCGCTCTGATGTCGGATGTTGGCTGGACGCTGTGGGGAGCCATCCAGGCGAAGATCTCGGCCGTCGACTTCGATTTTCGAGGCTACTACGAAACCCGCTGGCAGCGAGCCCTCGAGGTCCTGGAGTCCGACCGGCTCGGGAGGTGGCTCAAAGAGGCGGTCGTTTGACGGCACGCACCGCTGGTGCTAGGGTTCCGCCCGTATATCGCCCGCATATCGGTCGGGCGGCGCCACGGGAGGAGTCGTAGGGGGTTGGCTTCCGAGGTTCGGCTGGACAGCCGCGTTGATGCAGCGCGTCCAGAAACGGGCGAGCCCAGCCTCGCGCTCATCGAATCCGCCGACGCGGCACGCTCGCAGAGCGAAGCTGCCTACCTCCGCATCCGCGACAGGATCGTGAGCCTGGACATGCCGCCCGGCTCCGTGGTGCAGGAAGCCCGTCTGCGCGAGGAGCTGGAGATAGGGCGCACGCCAATCAGAGAGGCCCTTCAACGACTGGCGCTCGAAAACCTGGTCAAGTCGATTCCTCACCGGGGGACGTTCGTGACCGACGTCAACATCACCGACCTGGCCCGCATCACCGAGGTGAGGGTCGTCCTCGAATCCCATGCTGCAAGGCTCGCAGCGGAGCGCTTGGTGGCCCCTGACCGCGTCGCGATCCAGGAGCTGCTGGACGTCCTGGAGTCGGGCGGCGCGACCGATCAGCGTGAGCTCATGCGCCTCGACCAACGGATCCACCGCCAGATCTACCGGGCAGCTCGCAACTCCTTCCTGGAGAACACTCTGGAGAGGTACCTGAATCTGAGCCTTCGGCTCTGGTACCTGGTGATCGACCACGAGGTGCGATTACGCGAGGCGGTCGTTGAGCATGTTGAGCTGCTGCACGCGGTGCTGGCGGGGGACGGATCGCGGGCCGAGGACAGCATGCGACGGCATGTGACCGGCTTCGAGCGCGAGATCCGCAAGGTTCTAGTGGAGCGATAGAGGAGATGCCAAGAGTCTTTTTCGCGACCGATCTGCATGGCTCCGAGATGTGCTGGCGCAAATTCCTCAACGCCGCCAAGTTCTACGACGCCGACATCCTCATCTGCGGCGGGGACATGACGGGGAAGGCCATTGTCCCAATCGTCGAGGAGGACGGCGGCTTTACGTTCTCGATGGCGGGACAGACACAGACTGTCAATCCCGATGGGGTAGGCGACATTGAAGCCCAGATCCGTCGCAAAGGCTATTACCCGCTGCGGGTCACGCCCGAACGCCTCGCCGAGCTCGACGGCGACGCCGACAAGCGGACGCAGACCTTCCAGCAAGTGATGCTGGACGGTGTCCAGCGCTGGATGGATATGGCCAAGGACAAGCTCGGCGGGTCAGGCGTGCGCCTCTTCGTCTGCCCTGGCAACGACGATGAGATGGAGGTGGATGACGTCATCAGGAAATCGGAGATGGTCCAGCTCGGCGAGGGGCAGCTGGTGGAGATAGACGGGTTCTCGATGATCTCCACCGGGTGGTCCAATCACACGCCCTGGAACACGCACCGCGAGGAGACCGAGGAGCAGCTCGGCGAACGCATCGAGTCGATGGCGAAGCAGGTCAAGGATCCGTCGCACGCCATCTTCAACCTGCACTGCCCGCCCTATAAGTCCGGCCTTGACGAGGCGCCGGCAATCGACGCCGACCTCAAGCTTCTCCACGGTGGCCGTGCGCTTCGGCCGGTCGGTTCGACCGCGGTGCGCGAGGCGATTGAGAAGCACCAGCCCCTCCTGTCCCTGCACGGACACATCCACGAGAGCAAGGG
>JALYYG010000149.1 GCA_030946685.1 Candidatus Dormiibacterota bacterium
CCATCACGTTCTCCCTGAGCGTCCCGCACGAAATCACGTCCGCGCCGGGTGCGCTCTTTACGCTCGATCGGAAAACCGCGATCTGGAAGCTGTCCATGACGCAGTCGCAGACGCTCACCGCAACGACCGGACCGAGCGTCGGCCTTGTAGGGCTGGTCGCCAATGGAGCGCAAGGCCAGGGCTCAGCCATAGTGATCGGAGTCGCGCTGGTGGGGATCGTCGTCGGATTCATCCTCGGTACGTTCCTACCATGGCGACGCCTTCGGAGCTCCCCCATGCCGGTGACGGGGCCGCCCCTGGAGCCGCCCGGCTTTGCGTCGCTGGGCTCACCGCCTACGATGGAACCGCCGTCGACGGAGCTGCAGGGCGCCTGGCAGGGGCCGCCGCCCGGCATGCCGCCTCCGCCGATGCCGCCGGGCAGCTAAACCTTCAGACGGTTCGACACCGACCCGGAGTAAGACTCGAACCACTCGGTCACGGGCGTATCGCGCTGGTCGATACAATCATCCGCCGTGCCGAGATAGCTCAGCTTGGTAGAGCACCGCACTGAAAATGCGGGTGTCCCCAGTTCAAATCTGGGTCTCGGCACCAGCCCTTTCCTCCAGAGGGCTGGGGCGAACGGCAGCCGGGCTAGTGGATGTAGTCCGCCGCCAGGGTCGCCGCGAACAGAGCAAGGCCGAACAGGCCCGACCAGAAGCATCGCCATGCCGCGAGCTCGCGCCTCAACCTGGACCAGTTGTTGACCGCTGTGGCCAGAACGAGGTAGAGATAGGCGAACTCGGCCCACATGACCAAAAAGTGAAACTGCCCGACGTCACTCCAATGGAAAGGAATCGGCATCGACCAGTTCACCAGATCCAACCGGGCCTGCACCAGGAAGGCGGTCATCGCGGTCACAAGCCCGAGCAGCATGTAGACCGGCAGCCGCTTCCAGGGAATGCCGGTGGCCAGCTGACGCAGGACGATGTAGCCTGCGACATTGACGGCGGGGATGAACAGCCCGTCACCCAGGACCCCCGAGTAGTAGGAGAAGACCGTGTGCTGGTGGCCCTTGTACTCAAGGGAGAAGGCCCATTGATACCCGAACAGAAGCGCCCAGCTGACCAACGCGGGCAGAAGTGGCAGCCAGGCGTGATCCCTCGCTCTCCTGACGACGGCGACCATGGCCCGCCGATGTTAGCGGATGGGACAGCGGTTGCGAGGCTTCAGCGCGGCATACTAACGCGCCATGGGCAAGCCGCGCCCCTTCCGGTTCGCAGTCCAGGAACATCGCGCGCCCAGCGCAAGGGCGTGGAAGGACAAGGCGCGGCAGGTTGAGTCGCTGGGATATTCCGCGCTTTATTTGCCGGACCACTTCACGGACCAGCTGGGACCGATCGCTGCGCTGATGGCTGCTGCCGATGCGACCACCACGCTGCGCGTAGGGTCGCTTGTCTTCGACAACGATTACAGGCAGCCGGTGGTGGTGGCGAAGGAGGCCGCCACGCTCGACCTGCTCTCGGACGGACGGTTCGACCTGGGCCTGGGGGCGGGCTGGATGGCCTCCGACTACGAACAGGCTGGGATTCCGTTCGATGGCCCGGGAACCCGAATCGGCAGGATGGAGGAGGCGCTTCAGATCATCAGGGGGCTGTTCGCCGGCGGGCCCTTCTCGTTCGCCGGCGAGCATTATCGGATCAAGGAGATGGAGGGATCGCCCCTCCCGGTCCAGAAGCCGCATCCGCCGATACTGCTGGGAGGGGGCGGTCGCCGGATGCTGCGGCTGGCGGCACGTGAGGCCGATATCGTCAACGTGAACTTCGACCTTCGCGAGGGCCGGGTCAATCGGGACCTCGTGCACTCCGGTCTGGCGGAGGCGACGGACGAGAAGCTGGCCTGGATCAGGGACGCAGCGGGCGACCGACTTGACCGGATCGAGCTAAGCGTCACGATCTTTCTCGCGAACATTACTGATGATCGCGAGTCAATCGCAAATGCGATGGCAGCCGGTCTCGGCGCTCAGCCAAAAGACATCCTGGACACACCTCATTTCCTAATCGGCGCCGTCGACGAGCTGGTCGATGCGCTGCAACTGCGGCGCGCCCGCTACGGAATCTCTTTCGTGATCGTCCCGGGCGAGGTGGCTGAGCAGTTCGCTCCGGTCGTGGCTCGGCTGGCTGGCACCTGAGTGACCTCGTGTAAATTGGCTGACGATGGCGTCGACTGAACAGATGGAGCTCAAAGGACCGATCAGCGGTCGCGCGGCTGAGGTGCTGACGCCGGAAGCGCTCGAGTTTGTCGCCACGCTTCAGCGCAAGTTCGGCGGCCGGAGGTTGGAGCTGCTGCGGCTGCGCGACGAGCGACAGGCTCGTCTCGACGCGGGCGAGTCACCGGACTTCCTGCCCGCCACAAAGTCCGTACGCGAGTCGGAATGGGGAGTTGCTCCCGTGGCGAAGGACCTCCAGGACCGGCGGGTCGAGATCACGGGGCCCACCGACCGCAAGATGCTGATCAACGCGCTCAACTCGGGGGCCCGCGTCTTCATGGCGGACTTCGAAGACGCCAACACTCCGACCTGGGCGAACCTCGTCGAGGGACAGGTCAACCTGATCGACGCCATCGAACGGACCCTGGACTTCACGAGCCCAGAGGGAAAGGAGTATCGACTCAACGCCGAGGTGGCGACGCTGGTGGTCCGCCCGCGCGGTTGGCATCTCGAGGAGAGACATGTCGAGGTGGGGGGGAAGGCGGTATCGGGGAGCCTGTTCGACTTCGGCATTTACTTTTTTCACAACGCGAGGCGGCTGCTCGAAAAGGGCAGCGGACCCTACTTCTATCTTCCCAAGCTCGAGAGCCACCTGGAAGCACGGCTCTGGAACGACGTCTTCAACTTCGCCCAGGATGGTCTGGGTGTTCCGCGCGGGACCATACGAGCGACTGTCCTCATCGAGACGATCCTCGCCGCGTTCGAGATGGAAGAGATCCTCTACGAGCTTCGCGACCATTCGAGCGGCCTCAATGCCGGACGGTGGGACTACATCTTCAGCATCATCAAGAAGTTCAGGAACCGGCCCGAATTCGTGCTTCCTGACCGCGCACAGGTGACGATGACTGTTCCTTTCATGCGCGCATACACCGAGCTGCTTGTTAAGACGTGCCATAGGCGGGGGGCTCACGCGATGGGAGGGATGGCCGCGTTCATTCCGTCACGACGCGATGCGGAGGTAAATCGCGTGGCGCTGGCCAAGGTCAAGGAAGACAAGGACCGCGAGGCGTCAGCGGGCTTCGACGGGACATGGGTTGCTCATCCCGACCTGGTGACGACGGCGACCGAGGCATTCGACCGCGTGCTGGGAACGCGCCCCAATCAGCTCGAGCGTCAGCGGCCGGAAGTGGCGGTGACGTCTGCCGAGTTGATCGATGTGGTCGTGCCCGACAGCTCGATCACAGAGAACGGACTTCGGCTTAACGTCAGCGTGGGTATCCAGTACATCGAGTCATGGCTGCGGGGGGTCGGAGCCGCGGCCATCAACAACCTGATGGAGGATGTGGCCACTGCTGAGATCTCACGGTCTCAAGTGTGGCAGTGGATCAGGCATTCGTCGCGGCTGAGTGAGGGTGCGCCAGTCACCGCGGATCTGGTGCGGGAGATCGCAGATGACGAGCTCGCGAAGATCCACGAGCGCCTTGGCGGGGACCTTTGGGCAAAGGGTCGTTTTGCCGATGCGCGTGAGGTCTTCGAGGAGGTGGCGCTGTCGGAGACTTTCCCCGCATTTTTGACCCTGGTTGCGCAGCGCCACATCGACTGACTCCAGGGACGCGCCCTTAACAGGCTGGGTTGTTGGTGACCTAGCGTGGCGCCTAGCCTTGACTAAGGATCGGCAGGTGGGAGAGGGGCCTGTGGGAGGAGGGAGGGCCCCCGCCAGGGAGCGCGGCGCTGTGTTAGTGCGCTAAGGACCGACTCTGGGGGTCGCCGGAGGCTTGCCCGGGAGCCTGCGCCACTGGCGCGGTCCGACGCCGTTGTTGGGGTTGCCGGGTACGAACGCGACCGCCGACGGCTTGACCATGCAGTTGTCCTTGCGCACGACGCTGCGCTCGCCGCCTTCCTGGTGCTCGATCACGACAGTCCGCTCCAGCACCGCACGCACGCGAACCTGCTTGCCGTTTACCATCGCGTTGAAGCCGCCGCTGACCTCGTGATTGGGTGGTGGAACGATGCTGGCCAGCGAAACAAGATCGACGATTTTGCTCATTTGGCGGTTCCTTAGGCTAGGCGGCGGTCAGCCGCGGAAGTAGGCTACGGTACATATCTAGGGCAGCAGCCCACTTTACCAGAACCTAAACGGAACCCGACTCCGAGGGTGACGCTACGCTGCGGAGCGGTTTTCCTGCAAGCGCAACTGGCGCGCAGCCTCACGGCCACGGCGCGCTGCTTCCTTGCTCGCCATGTGACGTACCCGCAGCTGACCCGGGTCGACCATCAGGTGGCGGCGGTTGACGAGCACCTTGGGCTCGCCCGGCGCCGGTTCGACCACGACCGTTCGCTCCAGCACGGCGGTCACCCACACGCGGCGGCCGTCGACCTCGGCTTCGAAGTCGGGAAGGATCTCGTCGTCCTCGTCCATTTCGACGGTGTCGAGGCGCACGAGCTCAGCGGGGCTCTTCAACATGTCTGCTCCAGGCTTTCGGTTTGAAACCATGCTCATATCCCAGATACCCGATCACGAGCAGTACCAAACCCAAGGCGAGCCATGGAATCAAATGTGCCGGGAAGATTAGAAATGCCTCTCGAATGCGTGGTCCCACACGGCGGCCCACTTCGAGGAAGATCGCGGCCCAGATCGCCGCGGACACGAGTACGCATGGTATGAAAACCCGATAAGGGACCTCGAGTATTCCAGAGAGGGCAGACAAAACGATCCGCATGCCTGGAATGTGGCGGCCGACGATGATCGCCCATGGCCCCCATCGCTTGAAAACGCGTTCGGCTCGTGCGAGCTTTGCCTCGCTAACACCGACGTACTTTCCGAAACGCTTGATGAACGGACGGCCGTATTTCCGGCTGATGGTCAGGTTGCAGGCGCTTCCCAGCACCGCTCCCGAGACGACCGCCAGATAGGCAAGCGGATATGGGATGGCACCAGTCGTCGTCAGGTAGCCGCCGTACGCGATCGCGGCGTCTCCGGGCGCCGGCAGCGGCACGCCGAGCTCCTCCAGGAAGATCACCAGGAACAGGCCACTTGACTGGTGCTGGAGGACGAATATCCGAACGGCATGGGTGAGCGGTCGCCACCAGCTCGGTTCTTGCAGCCAGCCGGGAACGTTGTCGGAGATTGAGAGGGCTAGTGCCAGCATTGGTTACCGGGCGCTCGGTGGGGCCGATTATAGTCGCGGGGCTGCGAAGTTCCTGTGACTACGCCCGGCCGGCGGTGAGGACAGAATCGGGGGAGCCCCACTCAGCGCGAGCCCCGAAAACATCGGCGAAGTGCCTGGCGTAATCGTGTGCAGCGGTCTCGGTGTCGAGGCGCAGACCCGTGAGCGCCTCGACTGATGTCGGACGTTTGTCTGCGTGCCCGCAAGGGATGATTCCGTCGAAGTAATCCAGGTCCGTGGTCAGATTCAGCGCGAATCCGTGGCTCACAACGGAGCGGTTCAGCTTGATGCCGATGGCGGCGACCTTCTCGCCTCGAGACCAGACGCCGGTGAGACCAGGTTCGCCGGGTTCCGACTCGATGCCGAGCTCACTCAGGTACGCGATCAGCGATTGTTCGAGCTTTTGCAGGTAAGCCGGGATCGTCAGCTCGAAGTGGGCGAGATCTAGGATCGGATAGCCGACCAGCTGGCCTGGACCGTGGTAAGTCGCCTCACCGCCACGGTCTGACCAGATCACCTCGACCCGCCGGCGTGACCGCTCGCTCTCGTCCCAGAGCAGATCGTCCGCGCTTGCCGCCTTGCCCATCGTGAAGACATTCGGATGCTCGAGCAACAGCAGGGTGTCGGGCGCGCCGCCGTCTCGGATCGCGGGCACGATCGCCGCCTGCAGGTCCCAGGCCTCGCGGTAGCGGGTGCTACCCAGCCAGCAGGCTCTTACGTGCTGGGACTTGTTCATCAGCGTGATAAGAGGATCGGACGAGTGGCCCCGCCTCGACGTGTCCGAAGCCCATGTCTAGCGCCAGGTCCTTCAGACGAGTGAACTCCTCCGGCTGGTAGTAGCGGACGACCTCCGCATGGCTCTTGGTGGGCCGCAAGTATTGACCGACCGTGAGTACGTCGATGTCGTGCTCTCGCATGTTGCGGAAGACCTCGAGCAGCTCTTCCTCGGTTTCCCCGAGGCCCACCATGAGGCCGGACTTGCTGACCATCTGAGGAGCGAGCGCTTTCACGTGGCGAAGCAGCGCGAGGCTGTTGGCGTAGACCGCTTTGGGCCGGATCCGCGCATACAGCCGCGGGACCGTTTCGGTGTTGTGGTTGAAGATGTCAGGTCCGGCCTCGACCACGGTCCGCACTGATTGGAGGTCTCCCTGGAAGTCGGGCGTCAGAACCTCGACGGTCGTTCCAGGGCTGCGGCGGCGGATGGCCCGGATGGTGCGGGCGAACATGCCCGCCCCGCCGTCTTTCAGGTCGTCTCTGTCCACAGAAGTGATGACCGCGTGCCGGAGGCCGAGCTCGGCCACTGATTCGGCTACCCGCAGCGGTTCGCCGAGATCGAGCTCGGTCGGCCTTCCCGAGGTGACTGCGCAGAACCGGCAGGCGCGGGTGCAGACGTCGCCCAGGATCATGAACGTCGCGGTGCGGCGGTTCCAGCAATCGAAGATGTTTGGGCAACGCGCTTCTTCACAGACGGTGTGGAGGCGGCTGCCCCGCACGATCTGCTTGAGCTCTTTGAAGTTCTCCCCTTCGGTCACGCGCACGCGGATCCATGGCGGGATCGGTGCAGGAGTCAGCGGGATGCCCGTGCTCATAGCTGGATGCTCGCGGCCGTCCAATCCTCGAGGCGCTTCCTGACGGTGCTGAGGAACTGGCCCGCCATCATCCCGTCGATGATCCGGTGGTCGAAGCTCAGACACATGTTCATCATGTCCCTGACTGCTATCCCATCGCCGATCACGACCGGACGCTTGACGATGGACTCGGTGGTCAGGATCGCCGCCTGAGGCTGGTTGATGATTGGGTGGCTGGCAACAGAACCGGTCGAACCCGTGTTGTTGAGGGTGAACGTTCCCCCCTGAACGTCGTCTGGCTTGAGCTGCTTGCTGCGCGCCCGTTCGACCAGGTCGTTGATCGATCGGACCAGGTCGGTGAAGCCTCGCTGGTCAGCGTCCTTCAGGACCGGGACGATGAGCCCGTCGGGGATTGAGACTGCGATCCCCATGTTGATGTAGTGCTTCAGCACGACACCATCGTCACTCCAGGTTGAGTTGAGCCAGGGGAACTGCTTGATCGCGTCGCACACGATCTGGACCACGAATGGAAGGTACGTCAGCGAGACGCCGTGACGGGCGCGAAAGCCCTCCTTCTCCGCCTCGCGATAACGGACCAGGCTCGTTACGTCGACTTCCTGGAGGGTCCAGGCGTGGGGCGAGGTGGCCAGGCTCCTGACCATGTGCTCGGCGATCGCTCGGCGCATTGCGCTCAGCTTCACGACCTCTTCACGGGCGCCGTCAACGCGGACGGCGGGCCGGGCAGCCGGGGCGGGGGCAGGCGGCGGCGCGGCTGGGGCGGCGTCCGGTGCGACAGTCGAGCCGGTGTCGCCAACAACGGCAAGCACGTCGTCGCGCGTCACGCGTCGGCCCATGCCGGTGCCCCGAAGGCTGGCGGCGTCGATGCCGTGTTCAGCGGCAAGCTTTCGCACTGCAGGCGACAGGCGAGCCCGGTCGTTGCTGCCTTCGCCGCCGGCGGAGGCGGGCGCGGACGGCGAAGTGGCGGCGGCGGTCGCGCCGGAGCGGGGAGGAGGGCTCGGCGTGGAGCCGCCCACCGGGGCGGGCGCCGCCGGCACCTCAGGATGGGGTGCCGGGGGTTCCTTGGCGGCGGCTGCGGGGGCGGCTCCGGGGTCTGCCGCTGTCGCGGCACCCGCGACCTCGATCTGTGCGATGACGGCGCCAACGCGGACGGTCTCACCTTCGGTCGCGGAGATCTTGACGAGCTTGCCCTCGAAGGGCGAGGGGATCTCTGCGTTGACCTTGTCGGTCACGACCTCGACCAGTGGCTCGTCGCGCTTGACGAAGTCACCCTCGCTCTTGAGCCATTTCTCGACCGTGCCCTCGGTCACCGACTCGCCGAGCTGGGGCATCTTGATCTGGGCCAAGCCCATGCCGGCTCCTCCTGGATGAATGTTTGCTCGCTTCGAGTCTATCAAGTGCCACAGCGCACCAGTCCCATGCCGTAACGCGCCCTTCTCGTGGATCGTTGTACTTCCGGGTGCAGCGAATCGGACGCTGCGAATCAACTTCAGGGAGGTGAAACAGCTGTGCGCAACGTCCTTCGGGTCGTGATCGTCTTTTCAGCGATCATGGGCCTGCTCGTAGTTCAGGGAATGGGCGCGAAGCCGGGCGTCCTTTCAAATCCGGCGAAGTATTGATCATCGATTTCTAACGTCGAGCGAACCCGCACATCCGCTCCAGGGGAGACGGCCACCAGGGAGCCGGGGGGCCGTCTTCTCCTTTCCTTGACTGGGCGGCCGCCTCGCTCTACATCGCCGGAGCGCCACGCTCGTGGGGTCTTGAAGGTCCAAACGTGCCAGTGCGCCCGTACTGAGTGCCGGACGCTCGCCCCAATGACTCCGACGACTTGAGATTGTGCCGCTATAAGCGCAAGATTCGGGCTGAGCGGTCGTTAAGCAACGCTAGAAGTACGTTTAGCGTGAGTCTTGCCAAGCGGAAGAGGTGCCGTCGCAAGACCGCCTCTTTCGCCTGGTTCTTCTGATCCGACGGCGTGTGCTTCAGACGGCACCACGTCAAATCGGGTGGCAGCCACGAGTCCAAGGCTCGTAGTGCGCTTGGGTTTGGGGTTGCTGCTCCTCCGCGGAGCTCTCCTTGTTGAGGCGCAAGAAGACCGTGGCGTATTCGTTTTACTCCATACCATCCCAAGGTCCGAAGCCCCCGGTCGCCAGCCGGGGGTTTTGTTTTCTCTGGGCGGCGGGCGCGGTTGGACTCCAGGCAGGGTAGGTCGCTTACAAAGTGGACCCTCAGGCGCGCCTGCTGGACGGCCGTGCATATAGGATGCTGTCGCTGGCGGCCCGCTCGTTAGGCTGGCTTGCCCCGGGGCGCATCCACCCGGGTGGTTCGGATTCGGATGAGGAGGAAACGACATGACAATGCGGCATCCCTACCGATACTCTCGCGCGCTGGTCGCCGTCGTACTCCTGGTAGGCGGAATTGCATTCGCCGCCCCACCCGCTGCGGCCTCATCGGCTAACGCGCCCGCCGCGGGCGCCATCTGCGGTACGAAGACCATCACCCGCACCCCGGCTCCCGGTGTGGGAAAGAGCGCGAAATTCACCTTACCCTCCGCGGGATCGGTCACGATGCTTCACCAGAGCACGGCATCGCTCAAGGTCACGTCCACCACTGTTACATCAGGCTGGAAGAACACCGTGATCACCGCGAGTGGCAAGACAGTGCACGTTGGGTTCCAGCAAGTGAAATTGGACAACGAGCAAGAGCGATTCTGGGCGCGGCTCAACGCCACCGCCACCACCATCACCACCATCGTCCAGACTTGCACTTGAGTCACGATTCGCGCACCGCATCCCTGAGAAACCCGTCACGGAAAATGCCTGTGAGCCTTCTCGACTCGGGGTCAAAAGTCCCAGTGACAGCGGCAATGGCCAGGGCTACGCTGGCTGCGGGGAAGCACCGGGGTCGGGGGACAAGGGACGCCCATACTGGGCGCGAACGGATGGGTCCCGCCCGCCACGCCTCGCAAGATCCCCAATAGGCGGCCCTCGGCGTGAAATGCGCCGAGGGCCAAGCTCTAGGCCGCCGGAGCCTCGGCATCGCGTCCGGACGCCTGTCCGTGGGCTCGTGCAGCTTCTGCTCGGCGGTGGACAGGTGCGTGACTCTCGCCAATGCAGTGCGCGGCTGCTTCAAACGCAAGAAAATCGAGCTACCCGTCGTTGCACTGACTGCCCTCCCTAGGTGTGAGGGGGTAGCGGTCTCTAGAGCGCAATCCACCGCTGCTCCCTCCCGCCTGGCCCTCGGCCCCATCCGCCGGGGGTCAGGGCTTTCCCCGAGTCTGGACGCGAATGGTAGGCGCGGGCGGTGTCACCAGGGAAGGCATCCCCTACCGGCGATGGTCAGCCTTAGGTGGAAAGTCCCAGTGACAGCGGACCTGCAGACGCATATGTTCAACTGGGGGACAGAGACCGAGACTGTGGGGGCGTTCAGCCCCCAATCTGGGGCGAGCGCCGGGTCTCTGTCGCCCGCCATGGGGGAGTAGCGGGCTGCTGGAACTAGATCCCTCCCAAAGGAACCAAACTGGCGGCCCGTACCCCCGTGTTCAATAACGCACCGAC
>JALYYG010000189.1 GCA_030946685.1 Candidatus Dormiibacterota bacterium
GCGCCGGGGCCGGAGGTGGCGAAAACGACGCCGGGACGACCGGAGGCTCGTGCGTAGCCGTCGGCCATGTGCGCGGCGCCCTGCTCGTGGCGCACAAGGATGTGCTTGAGCCTGGGGTGATCGGGCAGGCGCTGGTAGATCGGCAGGTTGGCCCCGCCGGGATAGCCGAAGACGAGGTCGACGCCCTCCTGCTCCAGCGCCTCCAGCACCATGTCCGCTCCGGTCACTTCGTCTCCTTTTCAACAAGAAAGCCCCCGCCTCTCGGTCGGGGGCTTTGCGATCTCTTGACTGTTCTGGCTAGGTCGCGCGCGCCCCCGTTCGGCCGAGGCCAATAAGGCCCAGGATCCCAAGGAGGACTACGAGTACGCGGCCGTTGGCAACCATGTGGATCTGCATAGTAACGAAGCTGGAGGGCGTTCAGTTGTGCGTTGGACACAAATTCCCTCGCCCCGCCTTTGGATCAAGCAACGGACAGAGCCGCTCGCGGGCCGGTAAAGTTGGCCTCCCGGCCCCATGCAGACGACCACCGTCAAGACCCTCGCCCAAAAGTTGTGGGACGCCCACGTCGTGCGCTCGGCGCCCGACGAGCCCGACCTCCTCTATGTCGATCTCCACCTCATCCATGAGGTGACGTCGCCCCAGGCGTTCGAGGGCCTTCGGCTGGCGGGACGCCGGGTCCGCCGGCCTGACCTGACCTTGGCGACGATGGATCACAACGTCCCCACCAAGGGCGGTGCGCGCGCCGCGGACGACCTGTCTCGGAAGCAGATGGAGGTGCTGGCGAACAACTGCCGGCGCGAAGGCATTCCGCTGCACCAGATCGGCAGCCGCCGCCAGGGCATCGTGCACGTTATCGGCCCCGAGCTCGGCCTCACCCAACCCGGGATGCTGATCGTGTGCGGCGACTCACACACCTCGACCCATGGCGCGTTTGGCGCGCTGGCTTTCGGCATCGGCACGTCAGAGGTCGAGCTCGTCCTTGCCACCCAGTGCCTGCCGCAGAACCGGCTTCGCGACCTGGCGGTGACCGTCGACGGCGAGCTGCCGCTGGGCGTCACCGCCAAGGACGTCGTCCTGGGCATCATCGGCCGAACCGGCATTTCCGAGGGTCAGGGTCACCTGGTGGAGTACCGCGGTTCGACGATTCGCGGCCTGAGCATGGAGGGCCGCATGACGGTGTGCAACATGAGCATCGAGTGGGGCGCGAAGGCGGGCATGGTCGCGCCTGACGACACCACATTCAGCTACCTGGAGCACAAGCCGCACGCCCCGCGGGGCGCCGCCTGGGAGACTGCACTCGACCACTGGCGCTCCCTCCAATCGGATCCCGAATCGGTCTTTGACCAGGAGCTCGCCATCGACGCCGGCCGGCTGGAGCCGCATGTGACCTGGGGCACCAACCCGGGCCAGGTGGCGCCGGTGACCGGACGTGTGCCCAGCCCTCGCTCGGACACCGACGAGCGGGCGCTGCGCTACATGGACCTAAAGGCGGGAACCGCGTTCGCTGACATAGCGATCGACCGGGTGTTCATCGGCTCGTGCACCAACGCCCGGATCGAGGACCTGCGCGCCGCGGCTCAGGTGATCGCCGGCAAGCACGTCCACTCGAAGGTGCGCGCCATGGTCGTCCCCGGCTCGACGTCGGTGAAGAGGGCGGCTGAGGACGAGGGTCTCGACCTCGTGTTCAAGGCCGCCGGTTTCGAGTGGCGCAACGCAGGCTGCTCGATGTGCCTTGGGATGAACCCGGACATCCTCGCACCCGGCGAGCGGTGCGCCTCGACGAGCAACCGCAACTTTGAAGGGCGGCAGGGCTCGGGCGGCCGCACACATCTGATGAGCCCGCCGATGGCTGCGGCCGCGGCCATCACTGGGCACATCGTCGACGTGCGCGAGCTGCTCTGATGAAGGCGGTGTCGCGGGTCACCGGCACGATGGCGCCGCTCGACCGCGCCGACGTCGACACCGACCAGATCATCCCGAAGCAGTTCCTCAAGCGCATCGAACGAACCGGATTCGGCCCTTTCCTTTTCTATGACTGGCGGGCGAACGGGGACCTCGTGCTCGACCGTCCCGAGCACCGCGGCGCTTCTGTACTCGTCACCGGGGGGAACTTCGGATGCGGGTCGTCGCGCGAGCACGCGCCGTGGGCGATTCAGGACGCCGGCTATCACGCGATCGTCGCGCCCACCTTCGCGGACATCTTTCGCGCGAACTGTTACAAGACGGGAATCCTGGCGGTCACGCTTCCGGAGCGGCAGGTGCGCCACCTGATCGACCTCGCATCGGAGGAGCCCACCACCCAGGTAACCGTCGACCTGGAGGCGCAGGAGGTGCGCGGCGAGGGGTTCGCCTACCGATTCGAGATCGACCCGTTCGCGCGCGACATGCTGCTGAACGGCCTGGACGAGATCACCCTGGTGGAACGGCACTCGGTAGAGATCGGCGCCTTCGAAACCCTACGCCCCACCTGGCTGCCCTCAGCCGGGTAAGCATTTTTTCTGCGTTTGAGGGCTACATGAGGGCCCGAAAGCAGAATTCCTCTTAGGGAATCTAACTCTCCCGCGCGAGTCTTCGAACCTTCTAAATGACGTCCATGGTCATTCTGCACACGAAACCGGACTACTGATTCAACCGTCCCCGACCCGAATCTATGCACCGATTGCGGCGAGTTGAGCTGGCGGATCCCACAGCCAAGCGCGTGGCTATTGACAATTGCTTTGAGCTCTGATAGTCCGCACGTGGGAAGCGGCGGCTTTCGAGCGGAGCGCCCTGCATCCGACTCGATCGTTTGGGGGTGGCGAGGAGACAGCATGAAGAAACTTTGGACTCTCGTACCGGCGATTTCGCTGGCAGTGGCGATGGTCGGGTTGTATCCGATTTCGGTTGCCGCCAAAAGTGGATTGGAAGGCACGCCAGAAGTGGTGGGCACCATCCATGGGCGGGGCGTGGCCAACATGATGGACATGGTGGCAGCGGGCCTGAAGGGAGGGAAATGCGATCCTGTGAGCGCCGCTGCGAACCGCTGTACTGTCAGCACGTTCAGCATCGATGTCAAGCTGTTTTCCGACCACTCGGCGCGGGGGAAGTTCGACTGCGTTGACATCGTGGGCGACCCGCTGGGTTACCCAGGAGACATCTTCGGTGACATCTCGAGTTGGTCACAGTCCGCGGAAGACGGCCCCGTGACCTTGTACATCACCGACGGGACACTGGTCTCGATCCCAGGCGGCGCCCAGTTCCCCCCGGTGACGGGCCTGTCTTTCACGGTGACGATTCAACACTTCGGTGGCGCAAGGG
>JALYYG010000271.1 GCA_030946685.1 Candidatus Dormiibacterota bacterium
GGCTTGAACAGCTCGAGCGCCATCTTCTTGGGCAGGCCGCACTCGTGCAGCTTGAGCTCGGGCCCGACCACGATCACCGAGCGGCCGGAGTAGTCCACACGCTTGCCGAGCAGGTTCTGCCGGAACCGTCCCTGCTTGCCCTTGAGCATGTCAGAGAGCGACTTCAGCTTGCGGTTGCCGGTGCCCGTGATGGCACGTCCGCGGCGACCGTTGTCGATCAGAGCGTCGACGGCCTCCTGGAGCATCCGCTTCTCGTTGCGAACGATGATTTCCGGCGCGCCCAGCTCCAACAGCCTCTTCAACCGGTTGTTGCGGTTGATGACGCGACGGTAGAGGTCGTTGAGGTCGGAGGTGGCGAATCGGCCGCCATCCAGCTGGACCATCGGGCGCAGCTCGGGTGGGATTACCGGCAGCACCTCGAGCACCATCCACGTCGGGCTCGAGTTCGACTTGCGGAAATCCTCGACGACCTTCAGGCGCTTGATCGCCTTCTGCTTGCGCTGCCCGCTCGACGACTTCGACTCCTCGCGGAGGCGATACATCTCCGACTGGAGCTCGATGCGCGAGAGCAGATCGCGGACCGCCTCGGCGCCAATGCCGGCCTTGAAGGTGCGTCCAAAACGCTCCGAGTAGTCCCGGAACTGTGTGTCGGTGAGGATCTGCTTGGGGTGCAGGCCTTCGAGGTCGGTTCGCGTGGCCTCGATCTCCTGCTGGAGAGCCTCGAGCTCGCCCTGGATGCCTTCGCGCTGAGTCTTGGTGGCCGCCTCGATCGCGGCGTCAAGAGCTTTGCGGTCGGCGTCAAGACGATCCTTGGCCCGCTTCTGCTGGGCTTTGGTGTTGGCCTCGAGCTTCTCGATCTTGTCCTGGACCTTTGCGAGCACGGCTCGCGACATCTCCTTGGACAGAAGCTCGCCCTTGTCGACGATGACCTCTTCGTCGCCGTCCAGGCCGACCGACAAGACGCGGCGCGACTTGGTGCCGATACCCGCCTTGATGGTCTCGGTTGCCTTCTTGCCCTGGGTCGTGAGCGCGTCGACCTGCTCCTGGAGCTCTTCCTCCAGGCGGGCGACCTCGGTCTCGACCTCGCCCTTCAGCTTCTTGGTCTTGCCCTCGTTCTCGGCCCGCAGCTCCTTGCTCTTGGAGTCGATGTCGGCCCGCAACCTGATTGCGCGCTCGTCCTTATCCATGTTGAGGGTGGCGAGCATGTCGTTGCGCGCTTCCTCATGCACGTCGGTGACGATGTAGTTGGCGAAGTAAAGGATCTTCTCGAGGTTGCGCGGTGACATGTCGAGAAGAAGGCCCATGCGGCTCGGTATGCCCTTGAAGTACCAGACGTGGCTGACCGGGGACGCGAGCTTGATGTGGCCCATCCGCTCGCGGCGGACCTTCGAGCGCGTGACCTCGACGCCGCACTTGTCGCAGATGATTCCCTTGTAGCGGTAGCGCTTGTACTTTCCGCAATGGCATTCCCAGTCACGCGTCGGACCGAAGATGCGCTCGCAGAAAAGGCCGTCGCGCTCCGGGCGGAGCGTGCGGTAGTTGATGGTCTCCGGCTTGGTGACCTCGCCGTGCGACCACGACATGATCGTGTCCGGCGATGCCAACGACAGCTTCAGAGCGTCAAAGTTCTCTAGCTTCAGCAAGTTCTCTTCCTTATCTCCTATTCGCCAAGGCCCCACGAAATCGGCGATTTCGCGGGGACCCTCACTTGGTTGAAAGTGACTCGGCCGAACTTCATTCGCCCGAGTCTTCCCCGAGCTCCTCGCGCTCGAGGCTGATACCGAGGTCCAATGGGATCTCGGGAATGTCTTCTTCGCTAAGCACGATCTGGCGCTCGTCCTCGCTCAGGATCTCGACCCCTAGCGCGAGCCCTTCCAGCTCCTTGACCAGCACACGGAACGACTCCGGGATGCCCGCTTCGAGCGTGTTGTCGCCCTTGACGATCGCCTCGTAAGCCTTGACGCGGCCCACGATGTCGTCTGACTTCACGGTCAGGATCTCCTGGAGAACGTGCGCGGCGCCATACGCCTCGAGCGCCCACACCTCCATCTCGCCAAACCGCTGGCCGCCGAACTGCGCCTTGCCGCCCAGCGGCTGCTGGGTGACCAGGCTGTATGGCCCTGTAGACCGGGCGTGGATCTTGTCCTCGACCAGGTGGGCCAGCTTGAGCATATAGATCATTCCGACGGTCACGGGCTCATCGAACTGCTCGCCGGTTCGACCGTCGCGCAGCCTGACCTTGCCGTCTTCCGGCAGGCCCGCCCGCTTGAGCTCGGAGACGATGGTCGCCATCGGCGCCCCGTCGAAAACGGGGGTGGCGATCTTGATCCCGAGGGTGTGTGCAACCCAACCCAGGTGGGTCTCCAGAACCTGTCCGAGGTTCATGCGGCTGGGCACCCCCAGCGGGTTGAGGACGATGTCGACAGGAGTCCCATCAGGCAGGTAGGGCATGTCTTCGGCGGGCATGATCCGAGCGACCACGCCCTTGTTGCCGTGACGGCCGGCCATCTTGTCGCCGGCCGAGATCTTCCGCTTCTGGGCGAGGTAGACACGGACCATCTCGTTGATGCCCGGCCCGAGCTCGTCCTTGTTCTCGCGAGAGAAGACCTTGACGTCGACCACGATGCCGCGCTCCCCGTGGGGTACTCGCAGGCTCGAGTCGCGGACCTCGCGCGCCTTCTCACCGAAGATCGCGCGGAGCAGGCGCTCCTCAGCCGAGAGCTCGGTCTCGCCCTTGGGCGTGATCTTGCCCACAAGGATGTCGCCCTGCTGGACCTCTGCGCCGATGTAGACGATGCCGCGCTCGTCGAGGTTGCGCAGCGCGTCGTCGGCGACGTTGGGGATGTCGCGGGTGATCTCTTCCGGTCCAAGCTTGGTCTCGCGCGCCTCGGACTCGTGCTCCTCGATGTGAATCGACGTGTACATGTCCTCCTTGACGACGCGCTCGGACAGGAGGATTGCGTCCTCGAAGTTGTAGCCCTCCCAGGGCATGAACGCGACGAGAACGTTGCGGCCGAGAGCCATCTCACCGTTGTCGATGGCCGGGCCGTCCGCCAGGATGTCGCCCTTCTCAACGCGCTGGCCCGGCTTGACCTTCACCTTGTGGTTGAGGCACGTGCCCTGGTTTGAGCGAGCAAATTTCTGGAGCGGGTAGTGAAGGTCGGGACCGCCCCCGTCCGGCTTGACGACAACCTCGAACACGGGGGTTGCGTGCACCGCTTTGATGTCCTTCGGGTGGGCGATGTCGATGACAGTCCCGGCGACGTCCGCGACGATCATCTCGCCCGAGTCCTTGGCCGCGTAGTACTCAACCCCGGTACCGACCAGGGGGGCATCTGTGACGAGCAGCGGAACCGCCTGGCGCTGCATGTTCGCGCCCATAAGGGCTCGACCTGCATCGTCGTGCTCCAGGAACGGAATCATCGCCGTCGCCACCGAAACAATCTGCTTGGGCGAGATGTCCATGTACTGGATGTTGCCGACGTCTTCGATCTTGAAGTCGCCGCGTGCGCGTGAAGGCACACGCGCCTCGACGAAGTGGTTTTCAGGGGTCAGGGCGGCGTTCGCCTGGGCGATGCCGAACATGTCCTCCTCGTCGGCGGACAGGTACTCGACCTCGGTCGAGACCCAGGGCACTATGTCGACGCCGGCCACGTGTGCCTTGGCCAGCGTCTGAACCGATTTGGCGTCGAGGAGCTGCTGCGCGGGCAGGATCTCCTTGCCCTTGGAGTCCAGGGCGGGGCGGCGCAATGTGCGCCCGTCCAGCTTGGGAGCGGTGTCGTCGTTGACCGACATCCGGTTGTAGACCCGCCGGAAGGGCGTCTCCACGAAGCCGAACTCGTTGACCTTCGCGTATGTGGCGAGGTTGCCGATGAGGCCGATGTTCGGACCCTCGGGAGTTTCGATCGGGCAGATGCGGCCGTAGTGGCTGTGGTGAACGTCGCGCACATCGAACCCGGCGCGCTCGCGAGACAGGCCGCCTGGCCCGAGGGCGGACAGCCGGCGCTTGTGAGTGAGCTCGGACAGCGGGTTGTGCTGGTCCATGAATTGCGACAGCTGGCTCGAGCCGAAGAACTCTTTGATCGCGGCGACCACGGGACGGGCATTGATGAGCGAAGCCGACGTGACCGTGTGAGGATCACTGATCGTCATGCGCTCCTTGATGATGCGCTCCATCCGGATCAGTCCCATCCGGAACTGGTTCTGCAGCAGCTCGCCGACCGCGCGCACCCGGCGGTTCCCCAGGTGGTCGATGTCGTCGGGGATCTGCTTCTCCCTGGGCGCGTTGTTGAGCTCGATCAGCTTCCTCAGGAAGGCGATGAAGTCACCCTTCTCGAGGATCCGCAGCTCTCGCTGGCGGACGCGCGCAAGGATGTCCGCCTCGTCGCGGCCGAGCCTCTTGTCGACCTTGTAGCGGCCGACCCGACCAAGGTCGAAGCGGCGCGGGTTGAAGAAGAGGCTCTGGAGCAGGTTGCGGGCGTTGTCGACCGAGGGGGGATCGCCCGGGCGAACCCGACGGTAGAGCTCGAGGAGCGCGTCCTCAGTCTTCATCGTCGTGTCCTTGTCGAGCGTGGACTCCATGTAACGGTGCTCGGGATTGTTGTCCACGTCACCGAACATCTCGAGGAGCGCGCGCTTCTGCGCGTCGCGGTCGTTCTCAGTGCCCTTGAGCTGCGGGAGCTCCAGGGCCTTCAGCAGAACGGTCACGGGGACCTTGCGCTTACGATCGATCTTGACGGTCAGCAGGTCCTTGGCCGAGGTCTCTATCTCGAGCCATGCGCCACGGTTGGGGATCAGCTTGGCGCCGAAGAGCTTGCGGCCCGTGTTCGGGTCTTCAGCCGCGGTGAAGTACACGCCCGGGGAACGGACCAGCTGCGAGACGACCACGCGCTCGGTGCCGTTGACGATGAAGGTGCCTTCGTTGGTCATCATGGCGAAGTCGCCCATGTAGACCTCGGACTCCTTGATCTCGCCCGTCTCCTTAATGGTCAGCCGGGTCTTGATCCGCAGAGGCGCCGCGTAGGTCATGTCGCGGTTCCGGCACTCCTCGACGGAGAATTTCGGCTGGCCGAACTCATAATCGAGAAACTTCAGCTCGAAGTTCTTGCCCGTGTAGTCGGTGATCGGGTTGATCTCGTCGAAGAGCTCGCGAAGGCCCTCGGACTTAAACCAATGGAACGATTCGACCTGCGTCGCGATAAGGTCCTTCAGCTCGACCAGGTTGGGGATACGGCCATAGCTAAGGCGCGAGGGAGCTCTCATCTCTGAGATCATTCGGTTCTCCTTAAACGGAAAAGGGCGCGCTCAGGAAATAGGCATGATGAGCGGCCGGGCGTGCACGAACGGCCAGTATACGACGAACCGGTCCCCTCGTGGGGACGAGTCATCGAGGCCAGGCGAAACGCCCGCCTGACCGAGGGTGCCGGCCAATATAGCACCCCTGTGGCCGCCCGGGGTAGCCTTAGCTCGATGCCCGACTGGAAGGCTCTCCGCCACCAGTTTCCGCTGCTCGATCGCTATATCTACCTGAACGCCTGCTCGCTCGGTCCCCTCCCCTTGCAGGGGCGGGCCGCACTCGACCGCTACGCGCGGGACTGGGACGAAAAAGGCACCCCGGTCTGGTTTTCGGATTGGCTTCCGTTGCTGGCCAGATTCAGGGAGCGGATCGGCGAGTTGCTGCGAGCGCCCGCGGGCACGACGGCCATCGCCCCGTCGGTCTCGGTGGCACTGAGCACACTTGCGACCGGGCTGCCCCTGCCGGCGGGCAGGAACAAGGTTCTCATCGGCGAGCTGGACTTCCCGACCATCGGCCACCAGTGGCTAAGCCGGCCAGGGTATGAGGTTGAGTTCGTGCCCAGCCGCGACGGCATGACCATTCCACCCGAGGCGTTCGCCGAGCGGATCGACGAGCGAACGGCGCTGGTGGCGACGACGCACCTTTTCTACACCACGGGCTACCTCCAGGACGTGCGGGCGATCGCCGACGCGGCCCATGCGGCCGGAGCGCTGTGCTTGATCGACGGCTACCAGACCTGTGGCTGCGTGCCTCTTGATGTCGAGGCGATGGGATGCGACGCGTTCGTCGGCGGCTGCTTGAAGTGGCTGAGCGGCGGCCCGGGCAACGCGTTCCTATACGTCCGCCCGGAGCTGCTCCACCATATACGCCCCCAGGGCACCGGCTGGTTCGCCACCAAAGACCCCTTCTCCTTTACTTTGCAGCAGCTCGTGTTTGCCGACGATGCCCGCCGGCTGGAGACCGGTACGTGGGCGATGCCGTCGCATTACGCGGGCCTGGCCGGGCTGGAGCTGATCCTCGAAGTCGGTGTGGCGAACATCCAGGAACGCCTCCGCGACCTCACCGCTCGGATCATTGAACGCTGCGACGTAGCCGGAGTCCGGACGTTCACGCCTCGCGAGCGCGAGCAGCGATGCGGGATCGTGACCCTGGATTGCTCTGAACCCGAGGAAGTGGAGGCAAGGCTGCACGCCGACGGCGTGATCATCGACTCGCGACCGGGTCGCGTGCGCCTCTCACCCCACTGGTGCGTGACCGAAGAGGAGCTGGAGCGAGGAATGGACCTTGTCCTCCGCCATCTAGGAGCATTCCGCTCGGCCGAGAGCGCGGCTCCCTAAAACCGGTTATCTCGGTGGGTGATCACACCCAGCAGCCCGCCGTTGAAGGCGCCGAACAGGACACCCATGGCCACGAACACCGCCAGGCCCACGCCTGGCATCACTGCGGATCCTCCGACTGCGACGGCGAGTCCGGTTGCAGCGCCGGCAAAAGCGCCTTTCATGCCGCTCACGGCGGGGTGCGCCGGCCGCGCGGCCTCGACTTCCACGACAGGTGCTGCGCCTCGCACGGCTGCTCGGCGATAGATGACGCTCATTGGACCTCTCGTTGAAAACCTGGCTGACGGAACGTTCCCCAGGCTATGGATCGACCCGCAGCATCAGATGGGAGCCGCCTGTGAAGTCGCTGGGATGCATGCCGCGTGAAACAAAAAGGAGCCGGGCCAGAGGCCCGGCTCCAATTGATGAAATCCTACTTGAGCTCGGCTGTGGCTCCGGCTTCCTTCAGGCGCGCGACCGCCTTGTCGGCGTCGGCTTTGCTGACGTTTTCGAGGACTGGCTTCGGGGCGGCGTCGACCAGGTCCTTCGCCTCCTTGAGACCCAGCTGCGTGAGCTCACGGACGGCCTTGATCACGTTGATCTTGCTTTCGCCAACCGCCGTCAGCGTCACTGTGAACTCCGTTTGCTCCTCCTCAGCCTCGGCTGCCGCCCCGGCCGCCGGAGCCGCTGCCACGGTGGCGACGGCCGCCGCGGCCTTGATGCCGAACTCGTCTTCGATTGCCTTGACGGCCTCCACCACGTCGAGGATGCTCCAGTCCTTGAGCGCCTCCACGAAGTCCTTCGGGGTGATCTTGGTTGCCATGACTACGCTGCCTCCAATTTGGTCTTGTACGCATTCAGCACGCCCATCAGCTGCTGAAGCGGGGTCTGCATGATTCCGACGAGCTGGGCGACCGGCGACTGAAGCGTGCCCATCAGCTGGGCGATCAGCGTTTCGCGAGATGGCAGATCAGCCAGCTGCTTGATCTGGTCTGAGGAGAAAACCCTGCCTTCGACGAGCCCGCCGACGACATCGACCTTCAGCCGGGTCGCGCGGACGAACTCGTTGATCAGCCTGGATGGAAGGCCAAGGTCGTCGTAGCCGAAGGCGATCGCCACTGGCCCCTTGATCTCCTCTTGCAATGCGGGGTAGCCCGCCGCCGCGGCGGCCCGGCGCGCCAGCGTGTTCTTGATCACGCGGTACTCGACGTCACCGGTCCGGAGCTTGCCACGCAGCTCCTGGATCTGGTTGACCTTGAGCCCGCGGTAGTCGGTAAGAACCGCCACCTTGGCCTTCTTCAGCTTCTCGGTCAGAAGCTCGACCTGCTCGACCTTCTGCTCTTTCCTGGCTCTTGGCAAACTAAAAAATCCTCCCTGCCCAAACGACAAAGGCAGGAAGGATCCATGTCCTTCACTTGAGATGCCTCGGTAGGAAATTAAGCGAGCGAGACGCTCGCACCTACGGTCTAGGGCAGGTGGCGATTATACAAAGATATGAGAGGGAACCCAGATGTTCCCTCTCATCGCGCGTCGGCTACGCCGAGGCGCTGCCCTCTTTCCGGCATATCGATGGGATCTATTCAAAAAAGTCTCTCCTGGCCAGGATTGGGCGTGGTTGGAGACAAAGTTACGACCGGTTTGAACCCGGCCGACCCTGCCACGCAGTGGCACACGAATGGATTCCCGAACCCAACACGCTGACTAGGACGGCTGGGACTTCGCCCAGTCGTCTCGGATCACCTCGGTGATGACTTCGTCCACCCACACTCCGTCGACGAATCGGTCGGCCCGGTGACGACCCACCACGCGATAGCCCGCCGCCGCCTGGGCGCGGGCACTGGCCTCGTTGCCTTCCAGGTAAGCCGACTTCAACTTCCGTAGAGGCAGCTGCGTGAACGCGTAGCGACTGCGCAGCGCCATCAGCTCGCGGCCAAGGCCCTTGCCCCAAACCGCCTTGTCACCGATGACGGTGCCGGTGGTGCCGATGCCGTTCTTCCAGTCGATCTGGTGAATTGCCGTAGCGCCCACCGCCCTGCCCTCGTACTCGCCGATCCACACCACGTTCTCTTCACTCCTGGCCATCTTGTCGAGCCACTCCTTCTCAGCGTCGATTGACGGCGGATGGCGCAGGAGGAGAAAGCGCGTGACCTCCATGTCCTCGAACCAGGTGAGCACTACTGCGGCATCGTCGGCGCGAGGCGGTCTCAGCTGAACCAACTTGCCTTCGATGACGGGCCCGTACACGGCCCCAAGGCTAGCTGGAGGTGTGGAGCTTTGCCGCTTCCTTGACGTCGACAGGGACGGATGGACCCTGCGAGGCGGCGAGGAAGAACGTGCGCAGGTACTGGCCCTTCGAGGTGGTGGGCTTGTTGCGGATCAGGGCGTCTACCAGCGCGGTCAGGTTCTGATGCAGCTGCTCTCCATCGAACGAGACCTTGCCGATCGGGGCGTGGACGATCCCGAACTTGTCGGTCCGGAACTCGACCTTGCCGCCCTTGACCTCGCGGACAGCTCGGGCGACGTCGAATGTGACGGTGCCCGACTTCGGGTTCGGCATGAGGCCGCGCGGCCCAAGGATCTTGCCCAGCGGTCCGACCTTGGACATGATGTCGGGCGTCGCGATCGCTGCGTCGAAATCCGTCCAACCCTCAGAGACCTTCTTCACGAGGTCGTCGCCACCCACGTAGTCGGCGCCTGCCTCCTGGGCCTCCTTTGCCTTGTCGGCTGTTGCGAACACAAGCACGCGCACCTTCTTCCCGGTCCCGTTGGGGAGCACCACCGACCCGCGCACCATTTGCTCGGCGTGACGGGGGTCGACTCCAAGACGGATGTGGGCTTCGACTGTGGCGTCGAACTTGGAGATCGAGGTTTCCTTGGCCAGGGCGCAGGCCTGCTCGGGGCTCAGGCCACCGTTGCCGTTGCCGGCAACAGCCGCCTCGACCTTCTTGGCCGCCTCCAGATACTTCTTGCCGCGCTTTTTGGGCACTACTCGAGCACCTCGAGACCCATTGAGCGCGCGGTGCCCTCGATCATCTTCATCGCCGCCTCATCGTCGTAGGCGTTGAGATCCTTGCGCTTGGTCTCGACGATGGTGCGGAGCTGCTGCCTCGTGACCCTGCCGACCTTGTCGCGGTTTGGCTTCGGGGAGCCCTTTTCGATCCCAGCCGCCCGCTTGAGCAGGTTGACCGCCGGGGGGGTCTTCAGGACGAAGGTGAAGCTGCGGTCCTCAAAGATGGTGATCTCGGCGGGCACGACGTCGCCTGCCTGCTGAGCAGTGCGCTCGTTGTAGGCCTTTGTGAACTCCATGATGTTGATGCCATGGGGTCCCAGCGCGGTGCCCACCGGCGGGGCCGGCGTGGCCTTGCCTGCCTGCAGCTCCAGCTTCAGGACGACGCGGATCTTCTTCTTGCTCATCGAATTGCGCGGGTGAGGCAGGCCTCCCCCGCGGTACCCCCTCCGCGTGACACATTGCCTGGAGGCGCTTCGATGGGGCACAGGTGACGGCCGAAATGAATTCGGCCTAAGGCTCCACCTCAGGTTCTTGTCAAAGGCTATTGAGCCTCGAGGTCTGCCAGGTGGTCGAGTGTTGCGAGCGGACCACGCTGTGCGAAGACGTCGGGCAGCGCCGCCTTCAGGCTCGCCTGGATTGTGCCCGCCAGTTGAACCCGCAGCTCCAATGAGAGCTGAGGGCGCCGCCGAGCGTATGAGGTGACGAACCGGCGCAGGTCCGGATCCAGGCGTCGGAGCGTGAGCTGCGCTGCAGACGCGGGCGCGTAAGGGTTGGGCACGAGAATTGCCCTGGATCCGGGCGCAAGAGGCGTAGGACCGGCAGAGTATTGCTCGGTGACCTCTGGAGTAGGGCTCGCGGGGGTAGGCGTCCCAGCCGGATCCATCGGTCGGCGACCGCCCGCAAGCTGCCACAGCCAGATGTGGTCTGAATCTTTGACCACGATGGTTCCGGCTGCCAGGTCACCGAGCCGCTTGCCTTTGCCGTTGGCGAACAGGACGACCAGGCCCACTCCGTAGCCGTAGGGAAGGAAGTCCACGATCCTGACGACGTTTCGGATGCCGGCCTGCAGGAACGTCAGCGGCTCCCCGCGATCGCCCACCGCGCGCAGGCGAAACGCCTTCTTGCCGACCGTCTGGCCTGACCAGAGTGCTTCGCTGATCCAGAAGTATCCGAATATGACGATGAAGCTGCCGATGATGATGATCAGGTTTGCCACGGTGTCCGAGCTGGTCATCCGGCCCGCTGCGAACGCAACGAAGAACATGGCAATCAGGATGCCGGTCAGGATCAGCAAGTCGAGGAGCTGGGCGATCGCCCGAGTCCCCAGGCCCGCCACCTGGTAGTCGAACGAGACGCGCTCCGGCGTGGCGATGACGAGATCGCTGTCCGTCAGAGGGCGGTCCATGTCAAGTAGATTAAGTCCGAACCTGATCTCCCTCCCCGATCGATCAAGGCCGAACCTTATCTCCCTCCCCCCTTCAGGGGTGAGGGCTGGGGGAGAGGGGCGTTACTCAGTAATGTCTTCGGCCAGAGACAAGACCGCAGGCGAGTAGATTGCTTTTCCATGCGCTCTGAGGAGTTCGTCGCACTACGGCGAGACGATTGGAATCGGCTGGAAGATCTCCTCGCCCGCGGCGGCGCGGGCCACCTCAACTCCCTGGCTCCCGCGCAAGTCCTGACCATGGCCGCGCTGTACAGACGTGCCACCGCCGATCTCGCGCGCGCTCAACGCGATTGGCCGGACGAGCCCGTGCACCGCTATCTCAACGGGCTGGTCGGTCGGGGCCACGGCGTGGTTTACCGGCGCGGCGGCCAGGCCTGGCAGCGGATCCGGGCCTTTTGCATGGAGGGCCTTCCGCGCACATACCGGGGGGCCTGGCCTTATGTGGTGGCGGCTGCCGCACTCCTGTTCGTGCCCGCGATCGTCAGCTACTTTGTCGTCCTCGCCAATCCGGACGCTGCATCAGGCATAGCTCCGCAGGCAATCATCGAGGGCGTTCGCCAGCACAAGCTGTGGACGGACATCCCACCCGAGACCCGCGTCGAAACGGCGGGGCTGATCATGACCAACAACATCTGGGTCTCGATGCTCGCCTTTGGCTTTGGCGTGATCTTCGGCCTACCCGTGATCTGGGTGATGATCTCCAACGGGATAAGCCTCGGCGGTCTCTTCGGCCTCACGCAGGCATACGGCATCAGCGGTGGGCTGTTCTCATTTGTGATCGCCCACGGGGTGCTCGAGCTGTCGATAGTGGTCGCCCAGGGCGCAGGTGGCCTGATGATGGGTTGGGCGCTCATCTCACCGGGCAACCGGAAACGCTCCGACGCGCTGGTAATCGCGACGCGGCGCGCGTTTGCATTGCTCATCGGCCTGGCGCCGCTTCTGGTGGTCGCGGGCACCATCGAGGGCAACATCTCACCGTCGGATGCGCCATTCTGGGTCAAGGTCACGATCGGGCTGACTACCGGCCTGCTCCTCTACTCGTATCTATTGTTCGCCGGCCGCGGCCGGCGGCGTGCAGCTACAGCAGTGCCCTCTCCTTGAGCTCCAGGTAGCGTTCGACGAGGGCCGGGCTGAGGCTGCCCGCGACGACGTCGAGCCCCAGCACGCCGCCCCGCCTGAGGAGCTCGAAACTCTCGCGGCGGCTGGCGACGAACTCCTCGGCGGCTGCCCACTCATAGGCACGCGCCGAGCTGGTGATCGGCTGGTCCCGGGCTCTCAGAACGGCCGGATCCGACATGGCCACGACCAGGACGAGATGCCGCGCAGCCAGACGCAGGCAGTGAGCGACCAGCTCCTTCGAAGCCTCCGGATCCTGGACATCCGTCAGCACAACGACCATCGAGCGCCGGCCCAGCCGGAGCGCGAGGTGAGTGAACGCGTGGCCGAAGTCGGGTTCGACGTAATCGGCCTTGATCGCATAAAGGGTTTCGGTGAGCCGGCGCAGCTGCGAGCTGCCGCGTTCGGGCTTGATGAAACCGGTGACGTGATCGTCGAAGGTCATCAGGCCGACGCGGTCGCCGTAAGCCTGGGCCACCCACGCAAGCATGAGAGCCGCATTGACCGCGTGGTCGAGCTTGTCGAGCTCGCCGGCCGGCGCTGTCATCAGGCGCCCACAATCGAGCGCGATCATCACCTGCTGACCGCGCTCGGCCTCGACCTCCACGACGACTGGATGGTCACGCCGGGCCGTGGCAGTCCAGCTCACGCGCCGGATGTCGTCGCCGCGGACATAGTCGCGCAGCCCTGCGAACGCGGTCGAGGCGCCCGGCGGGCGGGCTCGCCGCAGGCCGGCCATCGCGCGCAGGCCGCGCCGGAGAGTCAGCTGCACCCGCTTGATGGCAACCACGTTTGGAAAGACGGCGACCTCATCCGGATGTGGCAGCCGAACCTGGCGGCGCCACCATCCATCCCCTCGTGAAACCTGAACATCGATCGGCCCGAATCTGAAGGCGCCGCGTCGTGGCGACGACGTGAGGTACTTGACCTCCAGGCGGCCGCTGCGGTCGAATCGCCCGGCGAGCTCACGTGGGTGCGGCTTTAACTCTGGCGGCGCGTGGTCGGCGACCCGTGCGTCGAGTCCGGCAGCGGCCGGGTTCTCCACCACCACCCTGACCTCTTCGAGCTCGCCCAAAGAAAACGGCTCCGGCACCACGCGCTGCACGCGGTAGCCGGACCCGCCCGGCAGCATGGCGAGATCGCGGGAGAGAATCAGGACGAGCCCGACATGATAGGCAACGGCGACAAAGCCCAGCACTGGCGAGGCGACCGCCAGCGCGATCAGCGCCGCGCCGATCGCAATCGCCCAGAGCAGGCGTGGCTGTGGTGCAAGTCCGCGAATCATCTGGCTCAGCGAGGTGGGACGACCCTCGTCGCCACCGCCTCAAGGACGCTGTCGGGTGTCTGGCCGCCCACCTCCGCTTCGGGGCGGAGGATGAGTCGATGGCGGAAGGCGGGCGCGAGGAGCGCTTTCACATGGTCCGGTGTGACGAAATCTGAGCCGTCGAACGCGGCCAGCACTCTCGCCGCCAGCATGAGCAGGACCTCGGCTCGGGTGCTCGCGCCCAGCGCGATCTCGGGTGCGGTGCGAGTGGCTGATGCGAGCTCCACCACGTATCGGCGGATCTTCTCGTCGATGACTACCTTCGCGACCTGCTCGCGGCAGGCCTCGATGTCGTTGCCGCTTAAGACCGGCTCGACGCCGGCCTTCACCGGATCGCGCAGCTCGATGCCAGATTCCCAGCGCCGCAGGATCTCCATCTCGTCAGCGGACGTTGGGTAGTCGAGGCGAACCTTGAACAGGAAGCGATCCTGCTGTGCCTCAGGCAGCGGATAAGTGCCTTCGTACTCGACAGGGTTCTGAGTCGCCAGAACCAAGAATGGGGCGGGTAGCGCAAGCTGCTGCCCCTCCAGCGTCACCCCTCTCTCCTCCATCGCCTCGAGCAGCGCTGACTGCACCTTGGCCGGTGCGCGATTGATCTCGTCCGCAAGCAGAACGTTGGTGAAGATTGGCCCGCGGCGCAGCGCGAACGTCCGGTTCGCGAGGTCGTAAACGGAGGTGCCGACGATGTCGGCGGGCATCAGGTCAGGTGTGAACTGCACTCGACTGTACTGAAGAGAGAGAGCCCGGGCCATCGCCTTGGCGAGAAGGGTCTTGCCGGTACCCGGGACGCCTTCGAGCAGGACATGGCCCTCCGCCACCAGGGCGATCGCACAGAGGCGGATCGCTTCTTCCTGGCCGACCACCGCCTTGACCAGCTGATCGCGGAGGCGCGTATGGAAGTCAGGTGCGGTGACGTTGGTGGATTCGGTCATTTGCTCTCCTTGGACGAGGTTGCTCGGAGCGGTCGCCGCTCCGGGGATACCGGATACGCGGCGTCGTGCAGCCGCTGGGCGGCTTTCAACAGCTCAGCATCTCCGCCCGCTGATCCGTACAGGGCGTGCTCGGCCTCGGCCAGCTCGCTTGCGAGCTCAGGCGCGCGGATCCACAGGGCGTTCCAAAAACGCTCACGCGGTTTCAGCGGTAGGCCGGTGCGAGCTGCGACCGCCCGCTCGCTGGCTGTCGCTAGCAGACCGAGTGTGACTTCGCGAGCGCCCGACCTGCGCAGCAGCTCGCCGACCGCCACCGCCCACTCGGCATCGGCCCGGGCGGCCTCCGCCGGCCGAGGCATCACCGGTCCGAAGCCGCGGCCGCGCAGGAGCAGGCCGACGAATGCGGCCACGAGCAGCCAGAGCAGTGCCGCACCCCACGGCGTCAGGACCCAGGCCTGGGGCGACAGGTCGCCGAGGACGAGCCCGTGGTGATACTCGTCGAACGCGACGGGCGCGCTCGCGCTCACGGTTCCCAGCAGGTCGGCAAGCAGCCGCCCGTTGTCCAGCTTGTCGAGATAGCCGTTGCAGAGCACGAGCGGGTCGGCAAGCACCACGACCGTGCCGGCTCCGAGTGTTTGGAGGTATCCGAGGGCCAAACCGCTGCGGTCGCGAAGGATCGGCACCTGATCGGGCGCCGGAGTCAGCGATAAGGCGAACCTGCCGCCGGCAACCTGGTTCACGCCTGCAAGCACAGGGTTTGCGACAGCTGGGCTGCTTTGCGCGACGCTGCCCAAACGGTTCACATCCAGCGCTCGATCGAGTTCCGGGTCGCCCAGCTCGGAGGCGTAGACCAGGACCCCACCCGAGCGCACCCACGCTGCCGTTTGATCAGCCTCATCGGACCTGTAAGGGCTGGTCGGAGTGAACACGAACATGAGTCCGTACTGAGAGGGTGGCGTGAAGGACCCGGCAATCTCGATTGTCGGATGACCCATCGCCTGGGCGAACAGGACAGCCGCCGAGGTGCCATTCGCGGCATCGCTGGTGGAGCTGTGCTCGGGCGAATCCTTTGGCGGTTGGAAGAGGTAAGCGGCCGCGGCGATGCTCAATGCCAAGCCGGCGGCGACGAACCAACCTCGCGCACCTCTCATGCGGCAAGCTCGGATGGCTGGCGGAAAGGCGCCGCCACGCGAACGGCTCTCTGATAGGTCGCCTCGTCGACATCACGACCGCCATACACCGCAGCCTCGAAGGGGACGAGCAGCGGACGAAGACTCGCGGGATCGGGGGCGTGCTGGAAGATCTCCCGCACCGTAAGCGGGCTTCCTTCCCACGTCCGCTCGCCGGCAAGCGTCGCGGCCACACCTGCGCACAGCGCGCGGACGGCCCCCACTCGATCGCCGGCGGCTGCGAGGCGGTCCGCCTCCGCGAAATAGTCAGCCGGGACGCGGGGCCCCGCCGGACGCCCCGCGATTGCGCCCTCGGCGAAACGACCCCGTGTGGAGCTGAAGATGAGCACGGCAACTGCCGCCACGACTATGGCGCCGAGTATGTAGAAGAAGTAAGCGGGAAGAGGCAACGAACCGGCTTGACGGCGAAAGATGTTGAGGAGGTCGTTGATCCTGTCGTTCACCCACTGGCGCAGGCGGTCGAGCCAGGTGGGCTGCCGGTGCAGGTCGTCGTACCTGTGCATCGACAGCACCCCTTGGAGTCGCTGTTGCGCCTGTGCTGGGCCGGACGTGTCCGCAGAATGGTCCAGCGCAGCGAGCAGATTCTGCAGGCGGCCCGTCGCATCAGCGAAGTCGGGCGGGTTGCGTGTCAGGTCGGCAACTATCTCGGGCTGAGTCGTGCCGGTGCCGGCCTCGAGGACGCTGATAGCTTCCTTTGCGGCATTCGTGTCGTTGGGGAGAGCAACACGCACCAGCGCTAGAGTGTCCTGGACCGCCTGCCGGTAAGTGGCAGACGTCAAACTGTCCGCGGACGACTGCACAGGTGTCGCGACGGCGAGCGCCAGCGACCCGAAAACAACGACTCGGACGAGTTGGTGGGTCTTCAGGGAGCGCTCACGACGCCGGCTGCAGAGCGGCCACACGCTGAGCGAGCTGAAACAGGTCGAGGGCCTCGCTCCGCACGCGCAGGTCGAAGTAGATGAGCACGATGGCGATCATGAGGACTGGGTCGACCAGTGAGCTGATGACAACGCTCACTGCTTCGGATATCGCAAAGCTCAGGAATGGAGAGAGGACGATCTGCAGCAGAATCTGCCCCAAGTACAGGAAAGCGCCCAGCGCCGCGCTGACCACCCAGGTGAGGATGACCATCAGGAGGAGGATCAGGAAAGTTCTCCACCAGCGTCCCTGGATGAGGCGCCAGCTCCGACGCATCGCTCCGATCAGCCCGGTGTTCTCGACGAACATCACAGGCATCACAGCGACCCACCCGACCCAGATCCAGATCCATAGCGGAAGCAAACAGAGCATGAGCACCATCAGAAGAACGAGGATGAAGTAGAGGGCGATCTGGAGATAGCGGCGGAAGGCACCGCGCATCGCGCCCCAGAACGTGAGAGGACGTCCAAGCGCGGATTCGCATGCGGCAAAGGTGATGGCGCCGTACAGGACCGGGTAGAGAGCGAGATTGAGCAAGCTGAACAGCGCCAGCGCCGCGAAAGTAGGGCCGAAGTCCGGGGGTTGAAAGGATCCAGCCTGCTGGACGAGATTGGTGAAGAGAGTGAAAAAGCTGTATCCCGCGAGCGCAGCAAGCGGGATGGACAGGATCACCGCAATGCCCGCAAAGAGGAAGAAGTGCCGCCGGTACATTCGAAACGTCTCGTCCAGCAGATCGCCGACTTCCAGCGGACGCAGGCGTAGGGGGACGGGGGCGGCCACTTGTGCGACCAATTGTCGCGCTACGTCGAATCCGTCGCTGATTCCGACCCGGGGATTGAGCGTGAGTGCTTCACAACCACGGCGCTATCGCGAACCTGTCGTGCACTCACGGTTGAATGCGCGGAGGTAGCGAGCAGCTCGGGCTGACCGAGAAAACTGTACGGGTCCTGTTCGTCGAACACGAGGGTCCGCCGCGCAGATGTACGAGCTGACGCTCGAGCCGGGCGGGCATGCATGGCCGGGGCCCTCCCTCCTCCCGAGCTGGCGACCCTCCCCCTCGCCAACGCGCCTGCCCGGGCACAGTAATCGGGGCACGGCCGCGCCGACAACCCTGGTTGTTAAGAACGCTGACGTAGTTCGACTTAGGGCTTGGCGGCGGCCGCTCCCGCAGGTTCCTTGTGGCGGTGCTTGACCGGCGTGAACTTCAATCCGTCCTCGCCCTCAACGTCGATCTGCACCGTGTCGCCCCGAGCGATCTTTCCACGCAGCAGGTGCTCGGACAGCTGGTCTTCGATCCTGCTCGTGATGACCCGCCGAAGCGGGCGCGCGCCATAGATCCTGTCATAGCCCTCCTTGGAGAGAAGGTCTTTGGCCGCGTCCGTGACCTCGATCGTTATCTGCTGCTCGACCAGGTGCTTGCTCAGCTTGTTCAACTGCAGATCGACGATCTGCCGGATCTGCGCCGTGGTCAGGCTCTTGAACACCACCACCGCGTCAACTCGATTGAGGAACTCCGGGCGGAACATCCGCTTCAACTCCTCATCGATCTTTTCCTTCGTGTTCTTGTGGCGGCGCTCGACCTCATCTGATTCGTCGACGACCGCCGGCTGGAAACCGAGCGAGGTCCCGGCCTGGTTGACATCGCGGATGCCGAGGTTGGAGGTCATGATGATGACGGTGTTCGCGAAGTTCACGACCTTCCCTTTCGCATCGCTGAGCCGGCCATCCTCGAGGATCTGCAGCAGCATGTTGAACACCTCGGGATGCGCCTTCTCGATCTCGTCGAACAGGATCACGGAGTAGGGCCTGCGACGAACAGCCTCGGTCAGCTGACCGCCTTCGTCATATCCGACATAGCCTGGAGGTGAGCCGACCAGCCGGGCCGTTGTGTGGCGCTCCATGAACTCCGACATGTCCAGCTTGATCAGCGAGTCTTCCGAGTCGAATAGATACTCGGCCAGCGCTCGCGCCAGCTCTGTCTTTCCGATTCCAGTCGGGCCTAGGAAGATGAACGACCCGATCGGCCGGCGCGGGTCTTTCAGTCCGGCACGCGCGCGTCGCACGGCCTGCGACACGGTGACTATCGCCTCATCCTGACCGACCATCCGCTTGTGGATCTCTTCTTCCATTCGCAGCAGCCGCGCGGTCTCTTCCTCGACAAGGCGAGAGACGGGTACGCCGGTCCACGCCGCAACGATCTGGGCGATGTGTTCCTCGTTGACCTCAGGGACCGTCTCGCCGAGCTTGTCTCGCCAGGCAGCTTCCTTCAGCGCGAGCTTGTCCTGCAGCTTCTTGACTTTATCGCGCACGCTTGCGGCCGCCTCGAAGTCCTGCTTGTTGACCGACTCATCCTGGTCCGTGCGGTGCTTCTTGATCTCCTTCTGCAGTTCCTTGAGGTCATCAGGCGTGGTCGTGAGCTTCATACGGACACGCGCTGAGGCTTCGTCGATGAGGTCGATGGCCTTGTCAGGAAGCGCACGATCGCTCACGTAGCGGTCGCTCAACACGGCCGCGGCATTCACGGCCGAGTCGGTGATCGTGACCCTGTGGTGCTTCTCGTAAAGAGACTTGACTCCGTTGAGGATGTCGATCGTCTCCGCCAATGTCGGCTGATCGACGAACACAGGCTGGAACCGCCTCTCCAGCGCCGCGTCCTTCTCGATGTATTTGCGGTACTCGTTGAGAGTGGTCGCGCCAATGCACTGGATCTCACCGCGGGCGAGCGCGGGCTTGAGGATGTTGGCGGCGTCGATAGCGCCTTCCGCTGCGCCGGCGCCGACCAGCGTGTGCAGCTCGTCGATGAACAGCACCACCTCGCGGCTTGATCGGATCTCGTCGAGGATCTTCTTCAAGCGTTCCTCGAATTCACCGCGATACTTGGTCCCCGCGACCAGAGCGCCCATGTCGAGCGTGAGCACGCGCTTGTGCTGCAGCGACTCCGGCACGTTGCCGAGATTGATCTGCTGCGCAAGGCCTTCGGCGATTGCGGTCTTGCCGACGCCGGGCTCACCGATGAGAGCGGGATTGTTCTTGGTCCGCCGGCTGAGAATCTGGATGACCCGCTCGATCTCCATTTCGCGCCCGATGACCGGATCGAGCTGGTTGCGCCGAGCGAGCTCAGTCAGATCGCGGCCGAACTGGTCCAGCAGGGGAGTCTTCGACGGCTTCTTCGGCGCGGGCTCAGCCTCAGTCTCGGCGCTGGAGTCGTGCAGCAAACGCTCAATCTCCGAGCGCACCTTCTCGAGGGTCGCGCCAAGATCCTCCAGCACGTGGGCGGCTATGCCTTCGCCCTCGATCAGCAGTCCAAGCAACAGGTGCTCGGTGCCGACGTAGTTGTGGCCCATCCGGCGCGCTTCCTCGAAGGAGATCTCAATGACCTTCTTGACGCGCGAGGTCGGGATGATCTGCTGGATGATGATCCGCTCGTTGCGGCCAAGGACCGACTCAATGGTCTGGCGGACCTTGCCGATCTCCACGCCGAGGTTGTTCAGAACCTTGGCGGCCAGGCCCTCGCCTTCACGAAGCAAGCCCAGGAGCAAGTGCTCGGTACCGATATAGCTGTGGTGCGATCGTTCTGCTTCTTCTTGGGCAAGCGTCAGAACCTTCTTCGCTCGCTCAGTGAATCGTTCAAAGGGATACAAGGTCTTCCTCCTGGACTACGACGGCTTTGGGTGGGGCCAGCACCTCCTCGATCTGTTGCTAGGGTACCGGGTGGTACCGCGCCCCTAATATAACGAACAACTCAACTGGCGGAATTCCCTGCTGGAGGCACTATTGAGGCCGCTACTTGAGCGCCTCGGCGGTTTCCTCCCCGCGGCGATCGCCCTGGCACTGCCCGCCGTCTTTATTCCTAACGCTGTCGACTCCTACATCCTGCCTCGTGCATCCATCGTCATCACCGGCTCCGGCATCGGGATTGGCCTTGCATTGCTGCTGCCTGGAACGCGCAGCCTGGGGGCACTGCGGATTCCTTTGATCGCGGCCGCCGCAGCTGCTTCCGTGGCCTTCGCCTTCTCCGTTTCGTGGCCCGTCAGCCTGATGGGCTCATATACCCGTTACGAGTCGCTACCAATCCGGCTCGGTTACCTTGGCTTGCTGGCGCTGCCGGTGTGGCTGCTGCGCGATCAGAAATGGCGGGAGCGCGTCATTCCCGCCTTCGTGTTCGGCACCGTCATCGCTTGCATCGAGGCGCTCGCGCAGCAGGTTCTCCTGCTCAACCACGCGATCGCCTATCGGCCGGACGGAAACCTGGGCAACGCCAATCTCCTGGGCGCCCTGGTGGCGATGGCGATTCCGCTCGCCGTCGCTCGCGGGCTGCGAGGCGGCCAGTTCTTGGTCGCCTGGTGGATCGGCGTTGTCGTGATGGTTGGCGCCCTGGCTGCGACAACCTCACGCAGCGGCGGTCTCGGTGCGCTTGCAGGTTGCCTTGCGCTGGTCGTGTTTCGTCTCAAGGGAAGGGCGGTGTTGGCGGGTGGTCTTGTGTCGATGGTGGTCGTTGGAACCGCTCTCCTGGCCATCCTGTTCTCGCCTCTGCGACTTCTGAACGACGACCCCGGTCCCGCCCGGCTTCACCTCTGGCCGGACGCAATCAACATGATCGGCGCGCGGCCGGTGACCGGCTGGGGCGAGGATGCGACTGGTCTCGTGTACGGCCGATTCCTGAGCGGAAACTGGTCGCCGGAAGTCGATCGCGCACACTCAGGGCCGCTCGACATCGCGGTCACCCAGGGCCTGCTGGGGCTCGCGGCGCTGGGATGGGTCCTGTTGTCGCTGGCCCGAGGCATTTGGCGGTGGCGATTCATGGGGTCGGTAGGAGCGCTTGCCGCTGCTTGTATCGGTTACAGCGTCTGGGTGCTCTTCAACTTCGATTGGGCTCCCGCCACCGGCGCCTTCTGGCTGCTGGCGGGCACCGCGTGGTCGGGCGTGCGGGAAGCCGAGGCGGAGTCTGGTTTGCGTGCCGCCGCCGGCGGCGACCCAGGCCCACGACCGAAAGCTCTGCGCTCGGTTGGAGCAGTCGGCCTTGCGGTCGGGGTCGTCTGGCTCGGTGCGATGCCGGTGCTGGCAGACGTCTGGTATGCCCACGGCCGGCTCGATCTCGCCGTCGTCGCCGATCCTCTCCAGGGACGTTACCACTGGGCGTTTGGCGAGCGACTGGTCGTGACCGGATCCCCCTCACGCGGCGTGAGCGAGATGCTGGTCGCGTCACGGCTTGGCGAGAACAATCCACAGCTTTACGTGGACATCGGCGATGCGGAGCAGGGGCTCGGACGGCCGCTCGAGGCTCGCGCCGCTTACCAGACAGCGCTCACCATCGATCCTTTCTTTACTCCTGCGCGCCAGCGACTGGCCGGGATGGGCGTGCCTGCTTCGGGCTGAGCAATCGGTGGGCCCTCATCGCGCACGCCGTTTGGCGAACCAGGCCTCTCGTGGAGGATCGGCGCGAGTCCGGCTAGGACTCGTCCTCCACGTCGTAGTACTCGTCAGGCCGGCGGTCGGTCCGGCTGGCGCCCAGGCTGGCGGGCGGCGCCGAGAGCTGCTTCAAGCTGAGCGAGATCCGTCGCCGTGCGGTGTCGATCCCAATCACCTTCACCTGCAGCGTCTCCCCCACTTTGAGGACGTCCTCCGTGCGCTCCACGTGATCCCAGGAGAGCTCCGAGATGTGGAGCAGGCCCTCGATGCCGGCCATGATCTGGAGGAAGGCGCCGTACTTCTTGGTTTTCGTGACCTGGCCTTCGACGATCGAGCCGATCGGCATCGACTGAACCAGCTTCTCCCAGGGGTCCTGCTGGAGCTGCCGAAGCGAAAGCGAGATGCGGGTCTGCTCGGGATCGAGCTTGATCACCTTCACGGTGACCTCGTCTCCCAGTTGAAGCACGTCCGTGACCTTGGACACACGATCCCAGGAAAGCTCGGAGATGTGGATGAGGCCGTCCGCGCCGCCGATGTCGACAAAGGCACCGTAGCTGGTGATGCCCGAAACGGTCCCCTTCACAGTGCTGCCTGTCAGAAGCCGGCTGAACAGATCCTCGCGCTTACGAGCGCGATCCTCATCTTCGGCCGCCTTCTGGCTGACGATGAGCCGATTGCGCTTGCGGTTGACCTCGAGGATCTTGACCGGGATGCGCTGCCCAACCAGCGACTCCAGGCTGCCCGCGTAAGCGCGCGCGACCTGGCTCGAGGGCAGGAAGCCGCGGAGCCCGAGGATGTTGACGATCAGTCCGCCCTTGTTTTGCTCGCGCACGTCCGCTTCGATGACGGAGCCGTCGGTCTGCTTCTCGGCGGCCACGATCCAGGTGGTCTCCGCTCGGGCGCGCCGCAGGCTGAGGACGACGTTGCCCTCCTCGTTTTCCGGTTGGAGGACATAGACCTTGATCTGGTCTCCGGGCTCGAGGCCGACAGAATCCGCCTCGCCTCGAAGACCCAGCTCCTTGCTGGAGATAACCCCTTCCGCTTTGGCGCCGATGTCGACGAGAACCTCGTCGGCGTCGACCCGAACCACGATGCCATCCACGATGTCTCCGTGGTTGGGGGTCTTGAAGGCCTCCGACTCGTAATGGAGGTAATCCTCCATCGTCATCGCGGCGGATGAGTCTCTTTCGGTCGCCTCCCCTTGTTCTGTCAGGACGGCACCGGACTCATTGGACAACGCGCATACCCCCTACGGATTATTGGTGTGGTGTTGGTCGTCAAATCGGCCTCCGCCAAATACGAACTGCAATTGTACCGCAGAAACCCGCTCTATCCAGGAAATGGTTGAGCGAGGTCGTGGTTGTCGATCAGGCGGGTTTTTCCGATCCAGACGGCCATCACGGCGAGGGTGCCAGGCGGGGTGAAGGTCTGCGGGTCGACAAGCTCCACGTAGTCCACCCTGGCCAGCGGTTCGGCCTTCAGGGTCCCCAGGATCCTCAGCCGGATCTCGTCGAGACTGCGCCCGCCTGCCCTGTACGCCAGGGCTGCCTGCCCCAGGGCAGCGCTCAGGCAGCCGGCCGCCTTCCGCTCCTGCGGGTCCAGGTATGCATTCCGAGAGCTCAGAGCCAGGCCGTCGGCCTCGCGGACCGTCGGACAGACGCGGATCTCGATGCCCGTGTCGAGGTCGATCGCCAGCCGCTTGACGACCGCCACCTGCTGAGCGTCTTTCTGGCCGAAGTACGCGCGGTCAGGCTCGGTGGCGTTGAACAGCTTGGCGACCACGGTTGCGACCCCCTCGAAGTGGCCTGGGCGCGCAGCGCCCTCGAGTGGATCCGCCACGTTCATCACCTGGATCCGGGTACTCGCCCCAGGCGGGTACATGGCTTGAGCCGTCGGCTTGTAGATGGCGGCCACGCCGGCCTTCTGCAGCAGATCGAGGTCGCGGTCCGGGCTTTTCGGATACCTGCCGAGGTCCTCGCCCGGGCCGAACTGAAGCGGGTTGACGAAGATGCTGACCACGACTCTCGAATTGTCCCGGCAGGCTCGTTCCACAAGGCTCATATGGCCGGCGTGCAAGGCGCCCATGGTCGGGACCAGGCCGATCGTGTGGCCCTCAACGCGCCACCCGCGCGAGGCTTCGAGCATGGCGGCCGGGGAGTCGAACACGGCCGGAACGCTAGCCGGCGCCGTGCTTGACCTCTTCTCGCCCTTCCTTCGAGGCCGGAACCGCGCCGTTCGCCGAGTACGAGTGCTCCGGACCCGGGAATGTCCCAGTGCCGACCTCCTGGGCGAACTGCTGGGCTGCCTTGCCGATCTCCTCGGCGAGGTGTGCATAGCGCTTCACGAACTTTGGCGCCTTGCCCGTGGTGAACCCAAGCATGTCGTGGAGGACGAGCACCTGGCCGTCGGTTCCAGGTCCCGCACCGATCCCGATGGTCGGGATCCGAAGAGCTCTGGTGATCCGGGTGGCCAGGGCGTCGGGCACACCCTCCAGCACGAGGCTGAACGCCCCCGCGTGCTCGAGATCCTTTGCATCGGCAAGGATGCGCGCCGCCTGGGCCTCGCTCTTGCCCTGGACTTTGAAACCCCCCATCTGGTGCACGAACTGTGGCGTCAGCCCCAGGTGGCCCATCACGGGTATGCCCAGCCCGGTCAGGCGCCTCGTGATCTCAACGATGCGGCCGCCCCCCTCCAGCTTCACGGCATGCATTCCACCCTCTTGCAAGAACCGTCCCGCACTCGTGATCGCCTGCTCAATGGAAGCGTGATAGGACATGAACGGCATATCGCCCACCAGCAGGGCCTGTCGGGAGCCACGTGCGACCGCCTTGGCATGGTGAATCATCTCGTCGAGGGTCACCGGCAGCGTGGTTTGATAGCCCAGCACCACCATCCCGAGGCTGTCGCCGACCAGAAGGACCGGAATGCCTGCGTCGTCGAGGACCTGCGCGCTCAGGTAGTCGTAGGCGGTGAGCATCGCAAAGCGACGGCCTTCATCCTTGAATCGCTGGACGTCCAGGACCGTTGTCATGCACGAGATCTCCTTCGGGTCGCTGCCACTTTTCGGGTCAGCGCCCTTCTCGTTTGCTCGGCCGCCGCAGGCTCCAAACCCGCCTGTTGGGCGAACTCGAGCGCGACCTGGCCGAGCATACGATAAACGTCCATTTCGGGCGGACCGCGTCGCCTCCCAGGTTTCGCGTCGAGCTGGGCAAGGGCTTCAAGATGGCGACTGACTGTCACGGCGTCACCTCGCCGGATCGGGCCGGTGAGAGCGGCTGCCGGACCCCGCTTCCTGACGTTTGCAAGCGCCCCTTCCGCCAGGGGTATCAGGCCCCGGGCGGCCCCCTTCTCGGTCCAGCCCGACTGCTCGAGGAGGCCGATCGCCTCGCCGAGCAGCGCGACCACATAGTTGGAGGCGAGGACCGCCGCGACGTGGTAAAGCGCGCGCTGCCGGTCATCCACCCGCCTCGGCCTCGCCCCCAGGTCGCGAGCCAACCGGTCGAGATTGCGCATCAACGCAGCGCTGCTCGCGTCCACGGCGACGACGATCCCACGGAACGCCTCCGGCGGCCCCGGCTCGGGAAATGACCGCAACGGATGAAAGGAGCCGACGGCATGACGCGCACGGAGCGCGTCCAGGGCTCCCAGCTCCAGCGCGCCGCTGGCGTGGACGAAGGCGACGGTTTTCGGGATGGCCGCGCCGCCGGCGGCCAGCTTGGCGGCAACTCCCGCCACCGCACGGTCGGGTACGGTCAGGAAAACGACAGTCGCTGACCTCGATTCGAGGCTGCGCACGAGCTTCGGCAGCCCCGTTCGCGCGCTCACAAGCCGCACTCGATGACCGGCCGCGCGAAGCCCTCGGGCCAAGCTCCGACCCAGGTTTCCCCGGCCGGCCACGATCAGAGGCGGCGGCGCCGGCGTCTTAGGACGCTGTCGAGGAAGCAGCAGCGGGGGATTCGGGCGCCTCGCGGGCGAGGATCTCGTCCAGCTCTTTGGCGTCGAGCGTCTCGACGACCTTGAGCCGCTCTACCACCGCATCCATCTTGTGCCGCTGCGCGGTCAGGATCGCCGTCGCCGTCTGGTGGCCGTGGTTGACAATGCTGCGGATCTCTTCGTCGATGATCGCGGCCACCTCCTCGGAGTAGTTCCGCTGCTCGCCGAGGTCGCGACCCAGGAACACCAACTCCTCCCGATGACCCATCGAAACCGTACCGAGCTTCTCGGACATGCCCCACTGCGTCACCATCCGCCGGGCCAGCTGCGTTGCCTTCTGGATGTCGTTCTCAGCGCCCGAGGTGATGTCCCCGAAGACGATTTCCTCCGCGACGCGGCCTCCCATGATGCCCGCGATCTCGTCCATCAGCTCGTCTCGCGATATGAGGTACTTGTCCTCCTCGGGCAGGCTCAGGGTCCAGCCCAGCGCCATGCCCCGCGAGATGATCGAAACCTTGTGGACCGGGTTGGTATGAGGCAGCGCCTTCATGACCAGCGCGTGACCGGTCTCGTGATAGGCGATGACCTCCTTCTCGTGGTCTGAGATCCGGCGGCTCTTGCGCTCGGGACCGGCGATCACCCGCGCGATCGCCTCCTCGAGCTCGTCCATCCCGATCACCTTCTGGTTGGCGCGCGCGGCGAGAATCGCCGCCTCGTTGATCAGATTGGCCAGGTCGGCGCCGCTGAATCCCGGCGTCTGGCGAGCAAGGACGTCGAGATCGACAGTGGAGTCAAGAGGCTTGTTCCTCGCGTGCACGTCGAGGATCGCCCGCCGACCCTTGATGTCAGGCCGGTCGAGGGTGACGTGGCGGTCGAACCGCCCAGGCCTCAAGAGGGCGGGGTCGAGCACATCAGGGCGGTTCGTGGCAGCGATCACAATGACGTGCGTGTTGGTGTCGAAACCGTCCATCTCGACCAGCAGCTGATTCAGCGTTTGCTCGCGCTCGTCATGGCCGCCGCCCAGACCGGCGCCCCGCTGGCGCCCGACGGCGTCGATCTCGTCGACGAAGACGATGCAGGGTGAGTTCTTCTTGGCCTGGTCGAACAGGTCCCGGACGCGGCTCGCGCCAACCCCGACGAACATCTCGACGAACTCGGAGCCGGAGATCGAGAAGAAGGGCACGCCCGCCTCCCCGGCCACCGCCTTGCTGAGGAGAGTCTTACCGGTTCCCGGCGGGCCCACCAGCAGCACGCCCTTCGGGATTCGGGCGCCCAGGGCCACGAACTTTTCGGGGTATTTCAGGAACTCGACGATCTCAGTCAACTCCTGCTTTGCCTCCTCGACCCCGGCGACGTCGGCGAAGGTGATGGCCGGCTTGTCGCCGGCGATCAGCCTGGCGCGAGAACGTCCGAACGAGATGGCCTGGTTGTTGCCGCTCTGAGTTTGGCGCAGCACCCACCACATGAAGGCAGCGATGAGGATGACAAGGATGATGTTCGGGAGCAGAACGCTCAGCAGATAGTTGCCGCCGTTGTTCTTGTCGTACTTGATCTGGACGTGGTCGGTCGTCCGGAGCTCGATGGTGAATGGACACTCCACGCCGGAGCAATCGGGGAGGGTTACGTTCCACTTCTTGTCGAGTGAATCCGTGGCCGTTCCGTCAGTACCGTTGATCTCGAGACTCTTGACGCCGCCCTCCGCCGCCTTGCTCATCAAGTTCGAGAAGTCCCATGTGCCCGTGCTCTGGTTGTTCTGGATCGACTGCCATGTGAACCAGAACACAAGGCCGAGCAATACGACCAGTGCGAAATAAAACAAGCTGGAGCGGGGGAAGCGGCTCAGTTCGGCTCTCCTGGAGGGCTGTTCTGCGATTCTAGCACAGCGATTTTTGACTCCCGCTGCACCGGCGACGGGACCACTGAAACGTGCTGCCCGACGGTGCCAGGAGTGCTCACCAGGTCAGCATCAACAGCGACGCCAGGGACCCATGCCAACCGATCTCCCGCAAAGACCAGCGGCCAGCTGTCGCGGTCTTCGCGTGGCACACGCGCGTCGACGAAGATGTCCTGGAGCTTGCGCGTCCCGCGGCCGCCAAGCGGCCGCATGGTCAAGCCCGGCGTGCGAAAGCCCAATCGCAAATCGAGGCCGGCGTTGAGGTGCGCCGCCTTGTCGTCCCCGCATCCAAAGCAGCGAATGACTTCCAGGCGGAACCCCGGTTGGACCTGTCGCATTTGAGCGGTTGCGGGGGCCACGATCTCCATGGTTTCCCCCACGATACGCAACCGCAAGCCTCCGGGCAGGTCGACGCCGCGGCCGCCGCGGCCCGGCTCGGCCAGGTCGAGCATCGATTTCAGATGCACACGCGATAGGGAGGGCTGCACTCCACCGGCTCGCGCGTAGAGCTGCTTCATCAGCTCAGCGGCAACCGGTTCCGGCGCCATGGCGACCGCCGAGCGATTCAGCGCGCCGCCTCGGAGCATGATCGCCGCCTCATCCGCGATCGATTCGTGAATCGCGGCGGCTCGCACGGCGACGGCATACAACCGGCGCCCAATACCCGGGCGACCCCGCTCCAGGGCAGGCAGGATCTCGCGTCGCACGCGGACTCGCGCATACGCTTTGTTGGAGTTCGCGGGATCTTCGAGCGCCACGATCCCACGACGCTGCAGGAAAGCGAAAACGTCGCGCCTCCACACCGACAGCATTGGGCGAACAAACGACCCGCGGCGGGCAGGCATGCCGCGAAGGCCCGCGAGCCCGCAGCCTCGCATGAGGTGGAGCACCACACCCTCAACGAGGTCGTCAGCCGTGTGACCGAGCGCTACGACGTCCGATGTGGTCTCGGAACGCGCGCGCTCGTAGAACTCGTAACGAAGTGTGCGCGCAGCCGCCTGGACCGATCCTCTCGGCACGGCAGCGCGCCGGCGCTCCGTCACCAGCTCGATGCCGAGCCGGTTGCACAGGGCTGCGACGTGCTCGGCTGCGCCTTCGGATCCAGCCTGAAGGGCGTGATCGTAGTGAGCGGCGACCAGCTGGTGGCCCTGCTCGCGAGCCGCGACCAACAGCGCAGTGGAGTCAGGGCCTCCAGAGACCGCGACCAGCACTCGATCGCCATGGCGGATCAGGCCGGATCGATGCAGGCCAAGCAGAAGCGGTTCCGAGGACTCGGTGGGCAGCATGGTGGTGCCGGCTGGACTCGAACCAGCGACAACGCGATTATGAGTCGCGCGCTCTACCACCTGAGCTACGGCACCGTGGACCGCCAGTGCGCGCGGAGGGCGCACTGCTGGCGCCGACGCGCGCGCAGGGCGCACTTCCCGAGAGATCCTATCGCGCCGCCTGTGCCCGCGCCTTCAGCTTGCGCTTCTTGGTCCGTCGCTTCCCCAGCGCCACGCGCTTCCTCTTGTTCACAGCTCTCCGTACGGTCGCGCGCGCTGCGCTCCCTGATGCAAGGAGCCGGCAGGCCCAGCTCCGGGTTGGCTTCGATTTGGTTGCGGAGGTCGGATTCGAACCGACGACCTTCGGGTTATGAGCCCGACGAGCTGCCGCTGCTCCACTCCGCGAGGCAAATTATACCGCCGGGCTGCGGCCCTACCCGGCGCGGAGGTCAGGGACCTGGTGTCGGGACCGGCGTTGTCGGCGTCGGGGAGGGAGGCGCCGTCACAAGGTAGACCCGCTCATTCGCGCGGGCGTACCCACTGAGGCGAGCTTGCTCCTCGTTGGCGGCGCCTGAGGTGACGGACTGGACGTCTTTGCGATAGCCCTTGTTTTCGGCCGCGAGTCGAGCATTCTGGCGATGCAGATCGGCGACCTGTTGACTGAGCTTGTGGCCGATGTAGGCCTCTTGAGCGAAGGTGTAGGTAGTCCAGATGGCAACGACCGCAATCACGGCGACCACGATGGTGCGACGAACTCCAAGCGCGCCGGTGCGCACATTGCCCGCGGCAACTATGGCTTTGCTGTGTCTCATGCTGCGTCGTTGATGGATGTCCGCGTAGACGAGGTGCCGACTATAGCAAACGCCCCCAGGGTCCGAGCGCGCCGCGAGCTAGCTCGTCGCCTTCCAGCGCTTCGCCTGCTCGTCGCTGTCCAGATCACCGAAGCTCACACCGTCTTTGCGAAGGGATGCCTCGGTGTCCGCGAAGCGCCGCCGAAAGCGCTGCCCCGCAACCCTTAGAGCGTCTTCCGGGTTGACCTTCAACCGGCGCGCCAGCGAAACGATTGCGAACAGCAGATCGCCCATCTCCTCGAATGTTTCACGAGCATCGGTCGCAGCTGCCAGCTCCCGCGCCTCTTCGGCAACGGCTTCGGCGGTCTCGTCTGTGGACTCGAAATCGAACCCGACGCGTGCCGCGCGCTTCTGCAAGCCGAGAGTCCACGCGAGCGCAGGCAGCGTTGCGGGCACCCTGTCGACCACGGACTCGTCTTCGCGTCCGGCCTTGCGAGCCTCGTGCACTTTTTGATGCTCCCAATTACGCAGGACCTCGTCGGCGTCGCTCACGGACATCGACCCAAAGACGTGCGGATGTCGAGCCACCATCTTTGCGGCTACGGCCTCAGACACCTGTGCCGCAGTGAAGCGGGATTCCCCGGCTGCGATCTCGGCGTGCATCGCCACCTGCAGGAGAAGGTCGCCGAGCTCCTCCATGATCTTGGCATCGTCGCCACTGTCGATGGCCTCGAGCAGCTCGTACGTCTCCTCGAGGAGATAAGGCCGCAGCGATTCGTGGGTTTGCTCGCGATCCCAGGGGCAACCGCCTGCTGCGCGAAGACGGGCCACGACCTCAAAAACAGCTCCGATGCCAGGTGAGAAAGGTCGCTCAGGAGAGTCTGCCATCGATCCTGATTCTGGCATGGAACATCAGCTGCCCGGCACCGCCGCGACGCCGCGCCCAGTTTCATACAGCTGGGCCATCTCGTCGAGAAGCACGAGAAGGTCGTCCCGCCAGCCATCGCCCTGTCTCCGCATCTTGATGCGGTTGGGCGAGATCGCGATGCGACCGGCCAGGCGACGCATCAGCTCGTCGACGTCCATATAGCGCTGAGGATCGACTCGAATAACTATGTCGTGACCCTCCGCCACCACCGCCTTGAGGCCCAATCGCTGCCCCCGCAACTTGATCCGCAGCGAGTAGGCGAGGTTGTCGAGCTGCGTCGGCCCGGGGCCGTACCGATCCTCGAGTGAGCGCAGCACTGCCTCCAGCTCCTGCTCATCCTCGGTCCCGGCGAGCTGGCGATAGGCGCCGAGCCGCTGCTTCTCGTCGCGGATGTACGAGCGCGGAATGAAATGGTCCAGCGGGAGGTCCAGGTTCATCTCGGTGGTCGAGAGCACATCGCTTACGGCCGTCTCCTCGGATCCGGCTCGCATCTTCGCGACGGCGCCCTGGAGCATCTGCAGGTACATCTCGAATCCAACCGCGGCAATCGCCCCATGCTGCTCCGTGCCAAGCAGGTTGCCGGCCCCCCGGATCTCGAGGTCGCGCAGGGCGATCTTGAAGCCTTGCCCGAGCTCGTGCAGTCCTGAAATGACGTCCAGTCGCTTGTCGGCGCGCTCGGTGAGCGAACGGCGCGGGTCATATAAGAAGTAGGCGTACGCGCGCCTGCCCGAGCGTCCAACGCGTCCTCGGAGCTGGTAGAGCTGGGCCAGGCCGAACCTGTCGGAGCGCTCGACGACGATGGTGTTGACATTCGGGATGTCGAGCCCGGACTCGATGATGGTCGTGCACACGAGGACGTCGAAGTTGGCCGATTCGAAGTCGACCATCACCTCCGCCAGCTGGTCCTCCGGCATCTGACCATGGCCGACGGTCACGCGCGCGGCCGGCACGAGCTCTCGCACCCGGGTGGCTGCCTTCTCGATGGTGCGGACGCGGTTGTGGACGTAGTACACCTGGCCACCGCGCTGGAGCTCGCGGCTGATCGCTTCCCTGATTAGGGCGTCGTCGTCTGCCGTGACATACGTCTTGATCGGCTGGCGCTCTTCGGGAGGGGTTTGGATAACGCTCATGTCGCGGATACCGCCCACCGCCATATGCAGCGTTCGCGGTATAGGCGTTGCCGACAACGACAGCACATCAAGCTGCGTGCGCAGCTTCTTCAACCTCTCCTTCTGCATTACCCCAAATCGGTGTTCCTCGTCGACGATCAGCAGCCCGAGTCGCTTGAAGCGGACGTCCCGCTGCAGCAGTCGATGCGTGCCCACGACGATGTCGACCTGGCCCGCCTTCAAACCTTCTATGGTTCGCGCTTGCGTCTCATCGTCGACAAAACGCGAGAGCATCTCGACCGCGACCGGAAACTTGTCGAGCCGCTCCCGAAATACGTGGAAATGCTGCTGGGCGAGGACCGTGGTGGGCGCCAGCAGAGCGACCTGCTTGCCGCTCATCGCTGCCTTGAACGCGGCACGTAGCGCCAGTTCAGTCTTCCCGAATCCGACGTCTCCGCACAGCAGCCTGTCCATCGGCCGGTCGGACTCCATGTCCGCTTTGATCTCCGTCAACGCGGCGACCTGGTCGGGCGTCTCCTCATAAGGAAATGAAGCCTCCAGCTCCTGCTGCCATGCGGTGTCGGGGGCAAACGCGATTCCCGGCCTCGCCTCCCGGAGCGAATAGATCCTGAGCAGGTCCTCGGCCACGTCTTGAACCACCTTCCGGGCGCGGCCGCGCGCGCGCGTCCAGTCTCCAGTGCCAAGCCTGTGCAGGGTGGGCTGACCCTCGCCGCCCAGGTACTTCTGGACGCGATCCAGGTTTTCGACGGGCACGAAGAGGCGGTCTCCCTCCGCATACTCGAGCTCCAGGTACTCGCGATGGGCGCCATCGGTCTCGATCAACCTCATCCCTTTGAAACGGGCGATGCCGTGGTCCACATGCACCACCAGCTCCTCGGGCGCGAACTCAAGGGTGAACTCGCGGGTGAGGTCCTGGGCTCGCGTTGCCGCTGGTCGTACGCCGCGGGTCGTTGGTCGTCGCAGCCTGCCGAAGAGCTCGGCATCCGTCGTGAGATAGAAGCCGATCGCGGGCTGTGAGCACCCTTCCGCGATGTCGACGTCGGCGTGGAGAAAGCCTGGCTCGAGCGCCAGATCCAGGTCGAGGTCCGCCTCGGTGGGCCGGCCCTTCACCTTGCTTTCATCAAGGAAGGCGGCGACGCGCTCGGGCTGCTCCGTGGCCACGACGACGGTGGCGGAATCGGCTAGCCTGACGGCATCCGCCAGAGCGCGTGGCCGCCCCACAAATGGCTCCGCTTCGACCCAGCCCAGGTCCAGCGCATCGACGTCGGACTCCCCCGCAGTCAAGCGGAGCGCATGGCGACCTGAGAAATCATCGAGTCGATCGAGGGTGACGATCGGTAGGGTGAAGCCGCGGGGCAGCTCGCCGCCCCCGGCCTCGGCTGCCGCGAGCATTTGCGTCTCTCCGATCAACGTTCGGGCGGCTGCACGCTGGCGCTCGGGCTCGAAGTCGAGCACCACCGTGTCCCGGGGCAGGTGGTCCAACAGGGATGGGCGCGACGGATCCAGGTACGAGGAATAGAACTCGACCCCCGGAAATGCGGATCCGGTCTCCAGGCGTGCAAGCTCGTCCTCCCATTCACCGCGAACGTCGGCGCGCAGGCCGTCCAGAGAAATCGCAGTCCGCAGGCGTTCGACGGCGGCAGCTCCGCGGCGTGCACCGAGGAGAAGCTCGCGCCCGGTGCGAATCGTGGCCAGCGGGACGGCCATCACCGACCGCTGGTTTTCGGGATCGAACAACCTCAGGGTCTCGACCACGTCGCCCGACCACTCCGCCCTAACCGGAGCGTCGGCCGCCGCCGGAAAGACGTCCAGGATTCCGCCGCGCACCGAGAACTGACCCCGGTCTTCGACGAGCGCCTCCCTCGAGTAGCCCAGCTCGGCCAGGCGACCTGCCACTGCGACCGGATCGGGGCCCGCTCCCGGGGCGAGCACCAGCGATCCCTCAGCTAGCTCGGCTGGCGAGATCGTCATTCTGACGCAGGCCCTTCGGGAAGAAACCACGACTATCGGTAGGCGCCCTTGATTGCCGGCGTCTGCCAGTGCCGCGAGGGTTTCGAGCCGCTTGCTTACAGCACTGTCGTGGGCCGGCGGCCGGTCCAGAAACGACACGGCGACCTCAGCGAACACGTGCGTGGGCGGCCTGCCGGCCAGCCACAGTCGCAGCTCGTCGGCGAAGCTGTCCGGGGCTGGCGCAAGCACCAGGAGAGGGCGACCCCGTGCGTGGCAGGCCCGCGCCACCGAACCAGCCACGATCGCCCACGCGGGCCGGGGCAACCGGGCCGCAAGCAGCTCGGACGGCGCCGAGGCCAGCCAACGCTCGAACCCGGGCGCAGCGCCGATCGTCCTCTCCCAGAGTATGGTCATTCGAAGGGGGGGACTCCCCCCCTTGGTGCGGCGGGCCCGGCAGAGCCGGATCCCGGCGCGCCCCCCCTGGGGGGGACTCCCCCCCTTAGTACGGCGGGCCCGGCAGAGCCGGATCCCGGCACGCCCCCCCTGGGGACTTCGGTGCAACCGAGCGCGCCGGGGCGATTGAACTGCTCCATCGCACGCTCGATGCCCGCTTCGATTGCTAGCTCCAACGCGCTCGCGACGCCATCGACGATGTTGGGCAACCGGGCGGCTTCTCCCTTGGTGAATCTTCCGAGCACGTAGTGCCGGCCCGAAGGAGAGCCCGTTCGGGCCGGCTTTCCGATTCCAACGCGAAACCGAACGAAATCGGCCGTGCCTAGCGAAGAGATCAGCGAAAGCACACCCTTGTGGCCGGCGCCCGAACCTCCGAGGCGGATCCGCATTCGGCACAGGGGCAAATCGAGCTCGTCGTGCACAACCCACGTGCGCCGAGGGGTGAGGCTGAGGTCGCGCAGGGCCTTGGCAACCGGTTGGCCTGACAGGTTCATGTAGGTCTGCGGCAGCAGGAGCCATATCCCGCGCGCATCCGAGTGCCCCACCAGCGACTGCCACCGCTTGCGGTCCACCTGAACACCCAGCCTGCGAGCCAGCTCATGCACACACGCGAAGCCGAGGTTGTGGCGTGTGTCGGCGTACTCCGACTCCGGGTTGCCCAGTCCCACGATCAGCAGCTCTTCTCGACCCAACTCTCCACTCGAAAACCGGTTAGACGCAGTTAGGCCCGCGGCGAGCGCCGCAGACCGGTTGTGAGTCTACGCGCAGCTCACAACCGGCCGGACGACAGCCGTATTGAGGACAGCTCGAGCGCGGCGGCGGTCAGGCGCGACATCTCTTTGCGCTCAGGTGTGGACGTGTGATCCCACCCCAACAGATGCAGCATTCCGTGCACGCTGAGGAGGCTGAGCTCCGTGAGCGGGGGGTGCCCGAATTCCGCGGCCTGGCGGACGGCCGTCGCCCAGGAAATCGCGACGTCACCGAGATGACCGTCCGACCCCGCGAACGAGAGCACGTCGGTGACCGAGTCAATCCCCGCATATGAGCGGTTCAAGCGGCGAAGCTCGCGGTCGCCGGTGATTCGCACCGCGATGCTGCAGGTACCTTGGGGCAGCCGCGCCAGCACTTCCGGAACCAATGTCGCGCGAACGAGCACGGACCGCACAAACGTGGGCGCGACCGGCGCGTGCACAGCCTTGATCACCTCGACATCGAGCCGGGCCCGATCAGTCACCACACCAAGTAAACCCGCTACAGTCACTTCCGGTGCGGATTCTGGTGACGGGCGGCGCCGGTTTCATCGGTTCCCACGTCGTCGACGCGTATATCGCGGCCGGCCATGAGGTCGCGGTTCTCGACAACTTCAGCACCGGCAACGAAGCCAACCTCAACCCGGCCGCTGAGGTCCATCGAGTGGACCTGCGCGACAAGCCCGCAGTCGAGAAGGCCATCGCCGCATTCCGACCCGAAATCGTCAACCACCATGCCGCCCAGGCGGACGTGCCCAAGTCGGTCGCCGACCCGATGTACGATGCCGAGGTCAACATCATCGGCGGCCTGAACCTCCTCAAGACATGCCTCGACCACGAAGTCAAGAAAGTGATCTTCATCTCCACCGGCGGCGCCCTCTACGGCGAGCCCGATGTCGTGCCCGCGGACGAAGACCATCCGGTGCGACCTCTCTCGCCGTACGGCACGAGCAAGTTCTGTTTCGAGCAGTACCTGGGTACGTTCAGGCGCACATTCGGGCTCGAATTCACGGTGCTGCGCTACTCAAACATCTACGGCCCTCGTCAGGACTTCTTTGCCGAAGAAGGCAGGGTTGTGGCGATCTTCGCCAGCCGGATGCTGGCGGGAAAACCCGTCACCATCGACGGGGACGGTGAGCAGTCGCGTGACATGCTCCATGTCGGAGACGCCGCCACCGCAAACCTCGCCGCACTGGAGCGCGGCTCGGGCGGGACCTTTCATGTCAGCAGCGGCACGGCGGTGACTATCAACGACCTGTACCGAAAGCTCGCCAACCTGACCGACTACAAATCGGCTCCCAACCACGGGCCTCGGCGGAAGGGAGATGTCTACCGAATCGCCCTGGACAACTCGCGGGCGCACCGCGACCTCGGCTGGGAGCCAGGCGTCGATCTCGAGGAAGGCCTGAGCCTCACCGTCGACTACTTCCGCGAACAGGTTTCTCGAGCGTCGGCTTGAGTAACGCCGACCGAACCACGCGTTGACCGCCGCACTCGGGTCACTGCACGGTTTCGCCGCGAGGGTGCTTCTCGCCTACGCGGTGGTGCTCGGAATCTGGGGGGCTTACAGATACTTTCGCAACCAGGAGCTGAGCGGCGGCTTCCGCGCCAGCTTCCTGATCATGGCCGGCCTCACCGCGGTCCAGGGACTTCTCGGTCTCGCCACATTTCTCTTGGGCGCCCGGCCGACCGAGCTGCTGCACGTCGTCTATGGCATCTTTGCGGTTATCTTCCTGCCCGGCACGTACCTCTACGCCCAGGGCGGATCGCGCCGGCGCGAAGCCGTGATCCTGGCCGCCGCGGCATGGATCGTCAGCATCGCCTACCTGCGCGGCGCGGCCACCGCCTGACGCATCGACCGCACTCAGACTCGGAAGAAAACGCCCACCGCGTAGGTGAACGCCGCCACGGCGCTACCGACCGCCAGCATCTCCAGTCCTGAGCGCACGCCTCCCTTCCCTGTGAAGAACGATCGGGCAGAGCCGATCAGGAACAGGGAGGCCGCGCAAACCGCGAATGCGATGATCAACGCCGCCAATCCCGAGAACGTGGCGCCGAAAATCAAGCGGCCGCCGAGATAACCGAGCACCGGGATCGCCCCTCCCACGAGGGTGGAGACGCCGGCCACCAGCGCCTCACGCACCGGGTTCTCGAACTGGGCGACATCGAGACCGAGCTCCTCGCGGGCCTGGGTCTCGAGCCACACCTTCTTATCGGCGGTGATGCGGCCGACGATGGTTTTGGCTTCGGCGGCGGTCAGGCCCTTGGAGCGATAGATCTTCACCAGCTCCGCACGTTCCAGATCTGGCATCGCCTCGATCTCCGCAGCTTCACGGGCCAACTGGCCCTCGAACACCTCGCGCTGCGACTTGCTGGACAGATAGGCCCCGCCGGCCATTGAAACCCCGGACGCGACCATCGCCGAGAGCCCTCCGATAAGCACGACCCGCGCATTGACTGTCGCACCCCCCACCCCCGTGAGTACGCCGAGTGTCGCGGTGAGGCCGTCGTTGACCCCATAAATGACGTTCCGGATGCTCTCGATGCCGCTGCCGTGCCACTCCTCGTCAACGACATCGACCTCAGCACCGTCGGCACCGCTAGTGATGGCCGCCGGCGACCCGGAATCACCCTCCCCGGCGATATCTTCGGTCGACTGGTGGTCGAGCTCCTCAGGCAGCACCTTACGCAGCACGCCCTGGGCACGCTGGTCAGACACCGTCGATACCTGGCCGAGATATGAGCGCATCACCTGCCCCTCGGCTGCGCCTGCCAATGCGAGCGCGGGACCGATCCCGGCCACACGTGCGAGCGCGGTGAGCGCGTGCGCAGTCAGCCGCGTCTTACGCTCGGGAAGCTTCACGCCACCAGAGGTGAGCAGCTCGGCCCATGCATCGGCGTGCCGCTTCTCGGTCGCGGCCAGCGTCTTCAGGCGTCGCTGCAGGCCGGCATCCGAGGCGACGCCGGCCAGTGCCTCATAGACCCCGGCCATTCGCGTCTCGCTTTCCCAGTTGGAGCGAAGAGACCGGGTGTCGGGCTCCGACAGTGCCCGGTCGGGGGGCGCCACCCGTCTATGGTAGGGATGGGTGGCATGGGCATTCAGTCGGGCTGCTACTCGAGGGCGATTGTCTTAAGGTAGGGAGCCCCGATGACCTCGACAGCGACGCGCACCGAGCCCGGAACCACTCCCCGATCCAGGCTACGAGTAGCGCATACGGCTAAGCGCGGGCCTACCCGCCGGATCCTCATCACTGGCGGGGCGGGATTCCTCGGAGTCAACGCGGCTTTCCATATGATCGAACGCGGCTGGCAGGTCACCCTCCTCGACAATCTCAGCCGCCCGGGGACCGAGCGCAACCTGAAATGGTTGGTCACCCAGCGCCCGGCGGAAACGACCTTCATTAAAGAGGACGTTAGGAACGCCGGCGCCCTGGCGGAGCACGTCAAGAGCCAGGATGCCATCCTCCACCTGGCCGGCCAGGTTGCCGTGACGACCTCCCTCATCGATCCGGTCACCGACTTCGACGTCAACGCCGGCGGCACGCTCAACCTCCTCGAGGCCACGCGCAAGCACAATCCAGAAGCGCCGTTCGTGTTTGCATCGACGAACAAGGTCTACGGAAAGCTCGAGAACAACAACCTGGCCTGCAAAGAGAGCCAACCGATCGACTTCCACAGCCCTTACGGGTGCAGCAAAGGCGCCGCCGACCAGTACGTGAGGGACTACGCCCGCTGCTTCCACATGAACACGGTCGTGCTTCGTCAGAGCTGCATCTACGGGCCGCATCAGTACGGCACCGAGGACCAGGGCTGGGTCGCGCACTTTGTGCATTCGATCCTCGACAAGCGGCCGCTCACCATCTACGGAGATGGCACTCAGGTGAGGGACCTTCTCGACGCGAGGGATCTGTGCGTCCTGTACGAAGTGGCGATCAGCAACATAGAAAGGACGAGGGGCGAGGTTTACAACGTCGGTGGTGGCCCGCCGAACCAGAGAAACCTGCTCGAGGTGATCGACCGGATCGGCGAGCTCACCCACCGCAAGCCCGAGTTCACATTCGCGGACTGGCGCGAGGGCGACCAGACGTATTACGTGAGCGACATCTCAAAGGCCAAGCAGCATCTCGGCTGGGAGCCTGCGATCCCGTTTGATAGAGGCCTCGAGCAGTTGATCGCCTGGGCAGAAGCCGCTCGCGACTGATCGCCGTGCTCGATCGGCCGGACAACCGCCGCTCAACCATCGTCGTCCGCCCACCGCGCAGCCACGCGCGCTCGCACCGGGCTCCAGGCTTTACGCGCTGCCGAGCGCGTCCAATCGCCGGCCATCGGCACCCATCGCGGGAAAACCAGCCATGCGAGGATGGCAAGAAGGCTGAGCGCCGATATCACCCAGAACCCGACCTCGACGACCGGCGGCCGGTACCTGAACTCGAGCGTCGCCCCGGCCGCGACCGAGTCGAGTGGGACAAGCATGTAGTCGTACTCCGAGTCCAGGATGCTCACCGGTCGCCGCGACCCGTCAGCGCCGACCACATCAGCCGACCAGCCCGGGAACTGCGACTCTTTGAACAGCACGAGCGCCGGCCCCGCGGAAGGCGCGAGTGGAATCGACACCAGCTCGTTGCCTGACCAGTTCTGCGCCAGAGAGACCGAAGCCGAAGGCGAGGTGCCTGCCGCTCCCGGCGCAGGATCGGGCAGCAGCCAGCTGAACTGGTCACGGATCAGCGTGTTCTCCGACGCGGATCCTGCCTGCGAGGCGTGAGCGAGCAGGTTCGCCCCGCTCCACAACACGCGCCCAGAGCCAAACGTCTCGCGCGCGACGACGACACGACCGCCGACTGTGACTACGGCCTCCGCGCCGGACCGAAGCGCCGACTCGGGCGCCGAGGAAGCGCCCCACCCGGCGGCCTGGTATCGGAAAGCCCCAAACCCGGGGTCAATTTGCGCTGAGGACCCTGATCCGACGAACACCTGCGCCGATCCATCCAGTGGCCCCCATTTCGCCGAGGAGACCGGCAGCACTGACGGCGTGCCGCCACCCGCCCAGTCCAGGTCGACATACTGCCAGCCCGTTTCCACGAAGAGGCGGCCGCCGGCCTGTACCCACTGCGACAAACGGCCCCAGGCCGAATCGTGCGAGTGATATCGATAGCCGACGAGGATGATGGTCCCGTAGCGAGATAGCTCAGCCGGCGAGTAATCGTCGATGTACGGCGTCGGCCCGCGCACCAGCCACCCGCGGGCGAACGGGACGAGCCCTCCCGTGGCGGAGCGCTCGAAGATGGAGTTGTAGACCTCGGCGGCATCTGTCTGCGAAGCCCCGACGACCAGCGCCGCGTTGCCGGCCGGCCACTCCGTGGCCAGACTCGACGGAGACGGATCCTGGTAAACGATTGGCTGGTTCGACGTCTGGGTCCACCCCATCGCGCGGTAATCGGCCGACTGTCCGGCCTGACCCACGCCCAGCGCCACGGCGTCGATGCCGGTGATGGCCGTGAGCTGCCGCTTCACGTCCACTCCGGGCTGCTTCAGCAAGGAATTTTCGACGAACTGGTACAGGTCACGTGACGGCTCTGCCGCGCCGCCGCCGCCGACGGCGATGGTGCTCGCCGAAGCTCCTCCGGTCAGCTCGTGGGCTGCGGCGGCCAGCGCCTGAACCTCGCCCTGCGCCTCCAGCCTCTGAGGCGTGCTCGCGAACTTGCTCGGCCACATTGCCCGGCCCGCGGCCTGGGCCTGGCACCAGGCCAGGTAGCACCCGACCATGGGCGCCCGCCACAACCCGGGATCGAGCAACTGACGCCAGAGCGGAGCGTAGCGGGCGGTGCAAACGGGGTCGGCGCGATTGACGCACCACGCCTCGGTGGCGGCGACCAATGAGTCGTTGGCGGGATCCCACGCCGGCTGCTTGAGGTCGGGCCCCAAAGCGATACAAATCGGCACCGCCTTCCGAGGCGAGCCATCCGAGCCGGCACAAGCAGCCGCCAGCTCAGTGACCGAAAAGGCGTCGGTCAGCGTGGCCGAGGAGCAGGCCGTGAAGGGCAACACGTTGGTCCGGCACTGATCGGTGTGCGCATGCCACAAATCCCGAATGTCGGGTCCGTGCACGTAATACGTTCCTTCGAATCCAGGACCATAGGCAAGGCTGTAGGGCAAAGCCACAATGTGCCCGGCAAACCCGACGACGTCGGCAACCAGGATCAGCGCGGCCACAGCCAGCGCAGCGGCCTTGGCAGGCAGGAGCGCCTGAGCCGGCCAGCGTTGGCGCTTGCCCAGCCACGTGACCACAGCGCCAGGGAGCGCGAACAGACCGAGGCCTGCAAGGAGCGGGACGAAGAATCGAAGATGGATCGCGGCCGGCCTGTACACAGCCTCGACGAAGATGGCTCCGGTCGGGACGACGGCCAACGGGTAATACAGCCATTTGAAGGTCAGCAAAGCCAGGCCAAGCAGTGACAGCGCCGCCGGCACGCGGGCTCGCCCATCCCTCAGTGCGTAAACCAGGCCTCCCGCGGCGGGCAGCCAGACCGCGGGGCTGATCGAATATCGGTCGGCGTCAAGGTTCGCGTTGATGGGGACTAGCTCGAGCAGCTTGTGGATGTCGAACGTCGTCACGAGTGCGGGGTTGAAGACGAGCGCCGGCGCCCGAGACCCGACAAAGGAGAGGAATCCGAAGAACGGTCCCATCCAGAACAGCTGCAGGGCGACGATCCCCAGCGTCGTCAGGAGCACCGGCCCGAAAAGCCAGCGCCGGCAGTTTTCGCGACGGGCGGAGAGCACGTATGCGATGAGGACCAGGATCGGCGCGGACAGCGCCGCCGACGAGATCGCGCCGACGGCCGCGGACAGTCCGACGAACAGCGCCGCGGCCGCTCGAGGACGCCAACCGCGAGCCCTGGAGCTCCAGAGCTCGAAATACCAGTCGAGGGCGATGACTGCCGGCATGAAGAGCACCAATCCCAGCTGGCTCGCGAACCACATGTAGTCGACGCTCTCGATCCAGCTCAGCGGGTCGAGCAGAAAAAGGAGGGCAGCCGCGACACCGACCAACGGCCGCTTGAGCCTCCAGTCGCAGAACGCATACAGGCCGAGGGCCATGATCGGTGTGACTGCGAACTGGACCACCTGGAGGCCTCCGAACGTGTCGAGCCCGAAACCCTTCGAGATCGCGATCGCCACCCAGTGGGGCAGCACCGGGTACAGGTTCCGGTAAGGCACGCCTGAGAGGTCCCAGCGGTTCCAGTAGGGCAGGCCTGGGAACTCCGTCGCGACCCAGGACGCCACATGCCAATGCCACAGGGAGTCGACGCCCTGCAGGCCGTCGTACAGGACCGGCCAGCTGAGCAGGTAGCTCAGCCAGCCGACGAACACCGCCGCCGCCGCCAGGCGGAGTGCGCCGACGGCCAGGCCTCCCCTCCTAGCCAGAGGCCTGCTTGTTCGCAGCCGAGCAGTCCGCCGCGCTCACTGCCGGCACTTGCACATCCTCCAACAACCACCCGTACGCGTTCACCGCGCCGACCTTTGTGAACCATTCGGGGTGATCCGCGATGACCTCTCGGTACTGGGCCTTCTGAGGGTCCACCGCCCACAGCCGCGTGCGAGTGGACGTGAGCCAGCATTGCATGAGGGTGTCGCCTACAGCCTGGTGCTCGGAGTACGAGAAGCTGGTGAAGTAGTAGAACGGGTCGTAGAGCTGGCCGACGACGTGCCGGCCCTCAAGACCGTGGTATTCGACCATCGCGTAAAACATCGCAGGCTTGTCAGGTGGGATGTTGAGCACACGCCCGCGATACGCCGGCTGGTTGTAGACGCTCATCAACTGCGTCGCGGCGGTCTGGGAATCTTTCCACGTCACGCTCGTAGCGTTGTACATGGATAGGATTGGCGCCCACTCCGCCTGCGCCGCGAGCAGGATGAGCACCACTGCCGCCGAACCGAGCGGAATCATCCGGCGACCCCACCGCCGCGGCGCCGCGCCCAACAACGCAATCGCGAGCAGGACGCCCGCGAACTCGTAGGGAAACAGGAAGAATCGCTCCTGCCAGAACCACGATTCCCAACTCTTCAGATATGACGTGAGCCCCAGCGACAGCCCCGTGTAGGCGAGGTATCCAAAGCCGAAGCTCAGGAACATGTAAGAGGGAGGCCGCTTCCACAAAGACCAGGCCAGCCCCACCAGGCCCACCAGCATGAGCGCGACTAGAAACGGCCTCGCGGCCAGTTGGTCAGGTGTGAGCCTGGCCGCGAACTCCCACTTGCCGAATATGTTCGCGAGCAGGTTCCAGTAGACGGGATAGATCGGGTTTCCCGTCCGGTCCAGAAGCACTTTCATGTAGACGAGGATCACGCCCACCCACGCGACAGTCGCCAGCAACCGCTGGTGCTCGTGGGCGCGGCGGAGGTAGGTTGCGACCATCATCCCCAGGCTGAAGATCCACGCCTCAGCGCGAGCCATCGCGGCCAGTGCCCACACCACCCCGGTCCACAGCCCCCGCCGCGGCCACAGCCAGATACCAAGCAGGACGAGGGCGATTCCCATCGGCTCGAGAAACCCGGTCGAGTCGATGAACACGCTAGTCGGCAACAGAGCTGCGAACAGAGCGGCTGCGACTGCGACGGCGGTCCCCCAGTACCTGCGGCAGAGACTGAAGAGCAGGACCACTGCCAGCGCTCCGAAGAAAACGCTGACCAGCCGCGGGATCACAACGTCCGCCGATCCCGTCACGAAGAACAGCCCGACCAGAAGCACCGGGTGGAGCACGCCCCAGAAGTAATCGAGACCCTTCAGGTCCCACAGCCGGGGACCGTTCGGATCCCACAAGCCGATCTCCTTTGTGAGGTAGGCGATCTGCCAGTGGTGGTAGACGTCGCCGTGCCATCCGTCGCCTGGGTTCTCGGGATTGGTAAGAAAGAAGAGCGCAAACAACCGCGGCACCAACGCCACCGCCCATGCACCGGGCAAAACCCACCACGACAATGGCTTCTGGGCCGGTTCCGCGGCGGCGACCGCCCGGGTTTCCCTCAGCTCCTCCTCGGCAATCCGCCTGTCCTCCTCGTCCTCGTCAAGAGACTTGAATCGAGGGAGCAGCCTCACGCGGTCGCGGCCTCAGACGCGATGCGCTCATGCGATCGCGCCACCTCCGCGATGGAATGCTCGAGCGTATCGACATGGCGCTCCCAGTCGAACCGCCTCGCCCACTCGAAGGCGCGCTCGCCGGTGGCCTGGTTCTCGGCGGGATCGTCGAGCAGCGTCAGGATTGCTCGCGCGTAGTCGCTCACCACCAGCGGCTCCACAAGGTAACCGGTGCCCGGGCCCACGGTCACTGTCGGTCCCGCCTGGTTCCAGGCGACCACTGGGACGCCTTTCGCCATGGACTCGATCACCCCCATGCCGAAATCCTCTTCCGGCGCCGGGTAGACGTACACCGCCGCTCCCTCGTACAGCTTCTGCAGCTCCTCCTCGCTGATCGGGCCGAGGAAAAGTACTCCGTCCGACAGGCCCAGCTCGGTGACGAGCGCGCGCAGCGTGTCGGTGTGCGACGTCGCCGGCCCAGGTATCAGGAGCTGAGCGCGCGGGTGCTGCTTGCGCACCTCCTGCATGGCCCTGATCGCAAGGTCGAACCGTTTCTGCGGGTAGTGGCGATTCGTGAGCAGCACATAGGGCCGGCGGATCGGGTAGCCGTTGATCGTCAGGCCACCCGAGAAGCGCCCTTCGCGTGGAACTGGGAAGCCCGACGCCGCCACGTGGCACCCGGCGGGACAGTCGATCGCGTCGCGGCGGTACGTGGTGCGAATGATGTCGCCGATATAGTCGCCGTTGACGAGCAGCTGGTCGGCCTCCTGCACCGATCGGCGGTCGGCCCAGGCGACGAAGCGCGTGGCCCGCATGACGACCGCGGCCAGCAACCGGTAGTCAGCGTTGGCCACCCACCCCGTCTCGCGGTCGATGCTGCGTGGATAGACGAGGCGGTTGGGCTGGTTCAGGTAAACGACATAGGGGACGTCGATAAGTCGCGCCGCCCACCACGCGATCCATGCACTGGGCTGGTTGCAGCCGACAATCGCGTCGACACCGCGAAAGCGCCACGCGTACACCGGCATGAGCAGCGACGCCGCCGCCATCTGCACCGCCTCTCGATAAGGAAACCAGCGCGGGAGCTGGGGCAGGAACGTCCGCACTCGGACCTCACCAATCAGGTCCGGATAGCAGCGCGAGGCATCCACTGTCGGTGCGTAGCACTCCACCGTGAACCCATGGCGGCGCAGTCCGAGCACCTCCTCTATGACGATGCGCTCACCGCCACCCGAGTAAGTGAACCCGCAGTGGAAGATCGCGATCCGCTGCGGCCCGCCGGCGCGAACCCGCCTCCGACCGCCAACGAGCAGGAAGCCCAGAAGCCCGATCGCGAGCGCGTTCCCGGCGGTGATGGCGTGATACAGGACGATGGCTCCCGCCGCCACGGGCGCCGCCAGCCCGAGGCCTCCGCCCAGGATCAGCGAGCCTGCCACCTCGAGGTTGCCGAGATACCCAGGCCCCGCCGGGACCGCGAAGCTCAGCAGAAGAGCGGGGTATGCGGCCATCGCTTGCAGGGCGGGCACAGGCACGCCGACGGCCGTGAAGAGAAGCGTGAAGTTGAACGAGTCGATCAGGAGCGCCAGCGCCGTCAGGGCGGCGAGCTGTCCGGTCAGCCCAGGTGTCCACAGGCCGCGTGCGCCGGCGCGAAAAGCGAATGCCTGGCCGGCCAGCGCCGATGCGAACCGCTCCGGAAGGATTCGCCGAGCCAGCCATGAGCGGGCGACCCTCGGTCCCAGCAGCGCGGTCCCGAGCACGGCGGCCAGCAGCGCGACCGCCAGAGCGGCGGCTCCCAGCAAGCCTCGCGGCGCGCTGACGATCCCCGTCGCGGCAACGACCTCGAGGATCGCCAGCACGATGGCAACGCCGGCGAGGTCGCAGGCCTTGTCGATGACGATGGTCGCGAGCGCAGAGCCTGCGGGCACGCGGTGACGCCGCCAAAGCCACCATGCGCGCGCCGCGTCGCCGGAGCGAATCGGAAGCACGTAGTTGAGCAGGCCGCCGGCAGCATTCATCGCGAACGCCCTCACCATCCCGACAGGCGCAAGTGGGCGCAGTAGCAGCAGCCAGCGTCGAGCCCTGATCACGCTGGTGAGCAGGAACAGCGCGATCATCAGGACCACCGCCGCCCAGCTGTGCACTCGCGCGTGGGTGGCCACCTCCGCCAGCGAGACGGTCCGGAGCCAGAGGTAGAGGAGAACGAGCCCAAAGGCGGTCTGCACGCCAAGCCGGAACCAGCGGTTCACGCCGCGGCTTCCTCCAGCTCGTAGGCGGGGTCCGGCTTGAGAATCCACCGCTGGACGAAAATCCAGAAAGCGAACAACCACACGACGACCAGGATCGTGCCGCCGTAGTCATGGAACAGCACCGCAGGGGTCTGTCCCCAGGTCGCCGCGAGGGCGGCCACCGCCGCGACGCGCATCAGATTCAAAAGCATGGTCCCGGTGATGCCGATCAACACGATTTGAACTCGCGCCTCCAACGGCTGCTCACCTCTCAAGCCGGACAGGAAGCTCATGCCCAGCAGGATCAAGCTCTGCCATCCGATGCAGTTCCAGGAGATGAGGAGAGTGTGCATCGCGCCGCCACCGTCCCAAACGACCAGGTAGTTGCCTGACGCGGCTGCGTGCACGCCGAACAAACCCAGAAGTCCGACCACCATCCGAGCCTCGCCAGGAACTAGTGCCTGCAGAGGATTGTTGGCGCCGAGGTCCAGCGCCCACGTGGTCAGAAGATCGTCGAACGTGGTCACCAACGGCATCACCATGAGCAACCCGCAGGAGACTGCCAGCAGCGTCATGCTCAGCGCGCCGCGGTTCTCTCTCGTCACCTGACAAGCCTCAGCATCGACGCCAAGCGCCGCCGGTTCGTCACCACTGGAATGACGAGCGCGAGCCCGAGGAGACCAAGCAATGACTCCGGAACCACGGTGCTGGGCGGGATGAGGCGGGTGTCGGCGATTCCTGCGGTGCCGTCGTAGAGCATGCTGATCTGGGAGCCGTTGGTCTGCGTCACCACCACACGAAGGCACAGCGATCGGCCCGCCGCTATCACCAGGGCGGCCTGGCTCGCGCTCGTGTTGACCGAGAGCGGGCTCGTCGTATTGGGGGTACCGGCCCCGAACGTCGTGGTCCAGGTGGTGCCACCGTTCGGGATGGTCGCGACGAAGCCGGCACAGCCGGCGGCGGCCGTGCCGACGCTGACGCTGACGCTGCCGGTGTCGGTTGCCCCACCGGCCCAGTCCATCGTGAATGACCACACTCCGGCGCTGATCGTCTGAGCCGGCAGGTTCGCAAAGGTCCACGTCCCGGTCGTGGGATTGCCTGTGGACGTGACCAGGCAGGGGGCCGCCCTGACTCCAATCGCCTGGTCCATCGTGGATGGCGCGCAGGGCGCGACGCCAGATCCGTGCAGGTACAACGGGTTTCCAGCCGCATCGACGACAGGCACCGCGGTCGCTGCCCAGGCCAGGCCGCCGAAAGTCAAGGCGATCACGGTCACGACGACCCAGCCGAGTCGCTTGTTGTGACGGGCGCGAATGTGCGCCACTGGAGAACCCGGTTGCCGCCCTGGAGATCGTTGGCCCTCCCCCACTCGCGCGCGGTGGCCCAGCAGCCAGCGCCGCAGCATGTGCAGCCGCCGGAGATGGTGGACCTCGTCGGTGATGTGTCCCGTCTTCGGGGTTCTGAACCACGGGCCCTCGTGCTTGCTGAGGAGGCCTTTCATTGCGGCCCAACCCTGGAACGGGACCAGCGCGAACGACAGCACCAGCGCTCCCAGGACTCCCTGCAGGTCGCGCGCCGGCGCCTCTTCGAGAATCAACCCTCCGAGGTTCATCAGCGGCAGAGCGAAGATGTTGGAGAACAGCAGCGCCCAACCCAGGGCCGCCGTCCACCCAGGGACGTGGGTGTGAAAGACGATCTCCGACATCAACCAGGCAAGCGTTCCGACGATGAAGAGCCCGGCCTGCAGGTAGTAGGTCGTGTCGAAAAGGAACTCCACCTTCTCGAGCGTCGTGACAAAAGGCGAAAGCATGATCGGGACGAACCACTTTCGGACGTTGTGCGTGTGTCCCTCGGCCCACCGCATCCGCTGGCGGGCGAGCCTCGAGAAGGTGCTCACGCACTCGGCCGGCGTTTCAGCCCAGGGCGTGTAGACGACCTTGTAGCCGCGGGCGTAAAGCTTGAGCGTGAGCTCCCAGTCCTCCGTGAGGCTGGTGCCCCAACCAACTTCGCGAAGGAGGTCCGCACGAATCATGTACGCGGTTCCGGCCACCATCTTGAGAGAGCCCACCGCGTCCTGGAACGGCCGCTCGATCATGTAGCTGCCTGCGTATTCCGCACGCACGGCTTCGGTCAGCCAGCTCTCCGATTTGTTGAGCACGTGCCATTGGTAGCTCTGCACCGCTGCCACAGATTCGCGCCGCTTAGTGACTCCGCCGTCTTCCGTCTGACTGTCTGAGTGAAGATCAGAATGTCCATTCCCATTTCCGTTTCCGTTCTTTCCAGCCGCGTGGTAGAAATGAGGAAGGAACCGGTCGATCGAGTCTGGGAATGGGACCGAGTCGGCGTCGAAGATGACCACGTACTCGGTGCGAGGGTCCGTGACGTTGAGCGCCTCGCTTAGCGCCCCGCCTTTGAAACCCTGGCGGCTGTTCCGATGGAGAATCTTGAATCGTGGCCGGTCCTTCCAACGATTCAGGATCAGCATCGAGTCGTCGGTCGAGTCATCGACGACGATCACCTCGTACTCCGGGTAATCGAGCTGCGAAAGCGCGGTGAGCAGACGTTCGATGACACGTTTCTCGTTGTAGGCCGCGACATGGACCGACACGAACGGGTGGTAACCCAGGTCGACGTGATAGCCGTTTCCGTTTCCGTTACCGATTCGGTTGAGACCCGAATGCTGCCCACCGTTGCCGTTGCCGTTGCCGTTGTGCCCGTTACTGCCGCCGCGACCAAATGCAAGGGTCGTGATGAGCACGATGACCGTGCTCAGGTAGTACTTGACCGCATAAGCGAAGAACACGGCGCCCAGGAACAGTCCGGTGAACGCAAACCCGTACGCGACCCAGTCGCCGCCGCTCTGGATCTTCGATTGCGCGACCAGGTCGGCGAAGCCGCGGCCGAGTGCGGCGAATGGCGCGATCGCCAACAGGATCGCGGCGACGAGGATCGCATCGAGCAGGGCAGTCCAGAGGAGCTGGCCACGGTCGGGCCGTTTCCGGAGCCTCAGGATCTCGTTTCCGATGAGGATCAAGCCGGCGAATATCAAGGTGATTGCCACGCCATACCGCGTCACCAACGGGAAGAGATCGAGGACGATGACCGCCACGCCGGCGGCAACGAGCAGGCAGCCGGCGCCTAGACCGAGTCCCGTCCTGTGCAGCGACTCGTCGTAAGGGTCTTTACCGGGTGACATGACCGTTCCCCTCGCCATGCGTGCGGCGGTTGCCCCGCCCGTTTGAGCCGAGCGTGCCGGGGGTCAGCTCCGCGATCGCGAACCGCCGGTGTCCCCCAGGGGTGACTGCCGCCGGGGTCACCACGCCCCGCTGCACTGCTCGCCGGAGCGTGTCGGCGGTCAGCCCCAGGGTGCGAGCGGCCCCGCCAGTGCCCACCAGCTCGCCCGCCAGAGGCGCGAGCTCGCGGATCCGCTTCTCGGAGAACCGGTGGTGTCCGCCTGGCGTCGTCTCGTCCGGTTCGAGCCGCCCTTCACGGCACGCCCTCATCACAGTGTGCTGGCTTACGCCGAGGAGGCGAGCCGCAGCGCTCGTGCTGATCAGCCTGGCGGTGAGTTCCTGAGATGGAGCGCCTGCCGTGGCGTCGACGTCCTCGGGGCGGAAGCGGTAATGGCCGCCAGGTGTGACTTGAGCAGGCTCCAAGGTTCCCCGCGCGATGGCGCGTAGAACAGTCGCCTGGCTGACGCCCAGGCGCTTGGCGGCCTCCCTCGAACTGATCAATCTGTGCAAGACGTGTGCAGGACTAACGCAGCATTATGACGATCAGATCGGGTTTTTACTGCACCCTTGGTATTTCCGTAGCGAAGTCCTCGATTTGTAGTCGAAAATGCATGTGAATCCGCTATAGTCCTCACGGATTCCGCGCCTAGACTGCCACTGAGGGACCCCGGTACAGGATCCTCAGAAGGATGGAGGCTAGGGGCACAACCAAATAAGAACTCACCCCCCGCAGCCAAGCTCGGTGCCGGTGTCGAGAGATCGCCCGGCCCGAGCCTTTTCATGGGCTTTTGCGTCAGGTCGGGGCCAGGTTCGCCGCCCAATCGGCAAGCCCTTCCTTCCACGGCCGGAGTTGAGCTGTCCTGGCAGATCCAAGGCAACCGTTGAGCGGCCGCGGTGCCGGCGCCGCGAGCTCAGCACTTGTGACTGCCTCGACCTCAGCGTCGATACCGCACTCAATGAGCGTGGCTCGCGCAAACTCGTCCCAGGCACAGCACCCGCCGCCGACGAGGTGAACCAACCCGCTCATCTGGCTCGCGGCAAGCTTGATCGCGGCCGGCGCCAGGTCACGTGCGTAGGTCGGGTTTACACGCTGGTCGGAAACCACCCTGAGCCGCTCGCGCCGGCGCGCCCGCTCGACTATCCGCTCGGGGAAGCTCCCGCCTTTGACGGCCGCCCCCCGATCACCGAAAAGCGCAGCTGTCCGGATGACCAGGGCCTCGGGGCAGGCGCTGAGCACCGCCTTCTCACCATCGAGCTTCGACTTTCCGTACACCCCGAGCGGCCGCGCAGCGTCGGTCTCGACGTATGGCCGGACCAGAGAGCCGTCAAAAACGAAGTTGGTCGAAAAATGGACCAGCCGCGCGCCATGCCGGCGACAGGCGGCGGCAGCAATTGCCGCGCCGGCGGAGTTCACCTCATGCGCAATGCCCGGCTCGCTCTCGGCGCGATCAACCGCGTTGAAAGCGGCACAGTTGAAAACCACCTGAGGGCGGTGTTGAAGCCACTCCCGTTCGACCGCGGCCCGATCGGCCACCGACAGATCGTGATGGGTCAGGCCGACGCCTTCGGGCAGCAGCCGCATGAGCTCCGATCCGAGTTGGCCCCCAGCTCCGAGCACCAGCGCTTTCACCGCCTGGAAGGTACCAACAATTCCGAGCCGGCCATTCCGGTGAACTAAAATTAAGTGTTCGCTTTACAGTTGCACATGAATAGTGACTGCGAAGTCAGGAACGCCCGTCCACCCCGCATCGGCGCCAACGGCGAAGGGCAGCGGTTGCGCCGTTGCCTTCGCGGGTAGAGGGTGATGACGGTGCGCAATCCGGAAGCCGCCACCAGCCCGGAACCGGTTGCCCGCCGGGTGCACGTCCTGATCGTGCAGGACCATCCGCTGCTCGCATCCGCCCTTGCCAGAGTCCTCGAAGGGCAGGCCGACCTCGCGGTATCAGGCGTTTCCGCTTCGGGAGCCGGCGCCCTTGAATCAGCGGCGTCGAACCGACCCGACGTTGTGCTGATGGATTTCCGGCTTCCGGACGTGACCGGGCCGGAGGCGGCGCGCATGATCCAGAGGGAGCACACGAAAGCCGCGATAGTGTTCCACAGCGCCGATGAGTCCGAAACGGCCTTGCTGGATGCCGTCGACGCCGGCGCCACCGCCTACCTGACCAAGAATGCGACGGCGGATCAGATCATCGAAGCCGTTCGCCGCGCGTCCAGGGGTGAGGTGCAGATTCCTGTCGAGCTGTTCGCCCGCGCGATCGCCAGGCAACGTGGTGTCGTCACGAGGAAGCGGGAGCGCGAACAGCTCCTTGCCGAGTTCACGCCGCGAGAGCTGGACATCCTGCACCTGCTCGCGGAGGGCCTGGACACCACCGCGATGTCCCAGCGTCTCGGCATCGCCCCACACACCGTCGAGTGGCACGTCCGCCACGTCATCGAGAAGCTGCAGGTTCATTCCAAGCTGCAGGCCGTCATCGCGGCCGCACGGAAGGGTCTGATCGAGCTTTAGCGAGTTTCCGGGCTCGAAAGCCATCCTCTTAGAGGGGTGGTTCGCCGTGTTCACCCATGGCGACAAATCAGGCAGTCCGGCGTAGTACAAGGGCATGCAGCTCCGACGAGGGCCCCCGGAGGCCCGCGCACCCGACGCCCATAAGCCGGCGCTTCGCCTCGTGAAGGCCCCTACGGGGGCTCCTCGCGCGTCCCGGGGTTGGTGGCACTGGAGGTCTTTCGACAGCTACTCAATCCGCGTCATGGCCGGTTTGCTGCTGGTGTCGATTCCAATCTCCATCCTTCTCGGGTTCGTGATGTCCAACTGGAGCGCCCAGACCAGCATCGACCAGGCCAAAGCACGCGCGGAGGCGACGGCTGAGAGCGCGGCCGTGCGCGTCAACGACTGGGTGGCGGAGCGCAAAGCGCAACTCCGGGCTGTGGCCCAGACCAACGTGGATCAACTGTCAAAACCCGGCCTGAGCGCTCGCCTGAACGCTTTGTCCGCATCCCAGTCGTCGTTCGAATCCATGCAGATCTTCGATCGAAGTGGGACGGCGGTCGCTTCCTCTGAACCCGGCCTCAAGCTCTCACCCGCGCCCTCAGGATCCACCTTCGCCAACAGCCTCAACGTCGAAACCTTGGGACCGGTTCAGCTTGGAACTGTAGGTCTCGACTGGATCATCACCGCGCCGATCGTCGGTTCGGACAGTAGATCCCAGGGCGTCGTCGTGGCAGACATGAACGTAGCGGTGCTGGGGAGGCTGCTCAACCCTTACGGCCTCGACACGTCGACCGTCAAAGACCAGGAGATGCACCTGGTCAACGCACAGCACCTGCTCCTGTACAGCTCGGACTGGGGCGTCGTCAAGGACGACAGCGTAGAAGTCGCCAAGGGCGCGCTGAGGGTTGCAGCCGAGGGCGCGATCTTCGACCAGGCGATGAAGGTTGGCGCCGGTGCCACGCAGATCGTCGACTACAGGAACAAGCAGGTCTTCGCCGGTTACGAACCGATCCCCAGTCTCGACTGGGTGGTCATCGCGTCGATCGACACCGCAAGTGCGCTGGCCCCGGTCCGCGATCAGGAGGTCCGAACCTCTCTGCTCCAGGCCTTGAGCACCGTGCTGTTGATCGTGTTCGCGGTCGTGTTGGCGGTCTTCACAACGCGACCGATTGTTGCTCTCGCTCGCGCCGCCGCCAGGGTTGAAGGGGGAGATCTCACCGCCCGGGTTGAGCTGAAAGGTGGCGGTGAGGTGCGCCGTCTCAGCGATGCGTTCAACGCCATGGTCGAGCGCTTGAGCGGTGTCCTGTTCCGCCTCCGGGGCGAGGTCACCGAGTCCGCCGCCAAGCTTTCGATTGTTGCCGAACAGCTTGCCGCGGCGACCTTCGAGCAGACGACCGCGGCCACCGCGACGTCGGCCAGCATGGAGGAGCTGTCACGCAGCTCGGCGGCGGTTGCTGAAACCGTCGACCGCGTCGCCATCCAGGCCGCGGAGACGCAGACCAACCTGGAGCTCGCTCAAACCGACCTCCGAGCTTCGGGCGACCGCACCCTCGCACTGGCGGGTCGGGTCAACGAGATCGAGGGCATCCTCGAGCTCATCAACGACATCGCCGACCAGACCAACCTGCTCGCCCTCAACGCTGCCATCGAGGCCGCCCGTGCCGGCGACGCCGGTCGTGGTTTCGCAGTCGTCGCCGATGAGGTCCGCCGCCTGGCTGAGCGCTCCAAGGCCGCCGCCGCCCAGATCGCCAACCTCGTCCAGGGCGCCCAGGCCCAGAGCAGCGAGACCGTCATGGCCCTGGAGAAGGGCGTCAAACAGATGGAGCGCGGGCTGGCGATGATGCGGGCGATGAGCGAGGTCAGCGGTCAGGTGCAGCTCGCCACCCAGCAGCAGCGCTCCTCCACCGAACAGGTCGTGCTTGCCATCGAGCACATCGCTGAGGGCAGCCGCTCCGTGGCGGCCACCGCCCAGGAGATAGCAGCCGCTGCGGCCCGGCAGGGCGAGCTCGCGGCCGACCTGGCGGGCTCAGGCTGGGAAAGGGCGCCGGAGGCCGAGAGTGGCGCTTAGAGGGCCAACTGTGCGGGCCGACCATGACCAAGCGGCGTTCGCTCCTGTGATCCCTCTTGTCATCAAGGACGCTCATCCGAGATCCGCCGCAGCACGCCGGTCCCGGCGGATTTACGCAGACACCTTCTTCACCAGGGTGCTGGCTGGTTCGCTGCTCATCTCACTGCCGGTGATGGTCATCTTGGGCGCCCTCATGTTCGCCGAGGGATTGCAGTCGAGCACCGACGCTGCAAAGCTGCAGACGCAAGCGACTGCTGTGTCCGGCGCTGCTCGAATCACGGACTGGCTCAGAGAACCGCAGGCGTACCTGGCGCAGGTGGCACACGAGTCGATCGCCCCGATCGGACATCGAGGTCCGAGCGGCTCCTCGCTCAAGACCGCGGCCAACGCTGCCTTTGACGCTATCGAGGTGCTGGATCCCAGCGGTCGAGTGATCGCAGCGACGGCGGCCTACCCCGACATCCAGGACGCCGGCTCGGCCGTGTGGTTCGGCAAGGCTCTCCGCACTGCGGCCGTTCAAGCGATCGGCAAAGGTAAGAACGGGCTCGTCTGGATCGCCAGCGCGCCCATAGTCGGGGAAGACGGTGTCTCGCAAGGCGCAGTTGTCGGCGACCTGAACGTCTCGGCGCTGAGCAGGCTTTTGGGATCTCCGACGAGTGACCAAGAAGTGCATCTCGTGAACGCCGACCACTTTCTGGTGCTCAGCTCGGATTGGGGTACGGTGACCGATGACGCCGGCATTGCCGCGAAAGGCGCGCTGACCATCAAGGCGGAGGTCGGGCCGGTCGACGATGCTCTCAGGACCGGGGCAGGCTCAACGCATATGACGGACTATCGAAATCGCGACGTCTTCGCCGGTTATGACACCGTCACGAACCTCGGGCTGGTGGTCATCGCCTCGACCTACACCTCCGTGGCTCTGGCTCCCGCGTACAGCCGGGGCCGCCTGACTGTGTCGATCATGCTGGTAGGGGCCCTTCTCATCGTCGGATTCGCGATCCTCCTGGCGCGGTTCACGATCCGCCCGATCACGATGCTCTCGCGCGTCGCGGCTCGAGCGGAGGCCGGCGACCTCACAGGACGCGTCAGCCTCAGCGGGGGTCGAGAGATGCACATCCTCGGCGCCGCCTTCAACCGCATGCTTCAGCGCCTCAGCGGCGTGCTTTCGCGCCTCCAAGGTGAAGTCGCGGAGTCCGCCACCAAGCTCTCGGAGGCTGCCGAGCAGCTCGCGTCCGCGACCTTCGAGCAGACCACGGCCGCCACCGCGACCTCGGCCAGCATGGAGGAGCTGTCGCGCAGCACAGTGTCCATGGCGGACACCATGAATCGGGTCGGCACCCAATCGGCCGACGCGAGGTCGAGTCTGGAACTGGCCCAGGCCGACCTCAAGGCGTCCGGCGATCGCACCCTCGCGCTGGCCGGTCGCGTCAACGAGATCGAGGGCATCCTCGACCTCATCAACGACATTGCGGACCAGACCAACCTGCTCGCCCTCAACGCCGCGATCGAGGCCGCCCGCGCAGGCGATGCCGGCCGCGGTTTCGCAGTCGTTGCCGACGAGGTGCGCCGGCTGGCCGAGCGCTCCAAGGCTGCTGCCGCCCAGATCGCAAAGCTCGTCGAGGGCGCACAGGCCCAGAGCAGCGAGACCGTCATGGCCCTCGAGAAGAGCGTCAAACAGATGGAGCGCGGGCTGGCGATGATGCAGGCGATGACCGATGCGGGCGGGCAGATGCAGGTCGCGCATCAACAGCAGCGCTCCTCCACCGAACAGGTCGTGCTCGCCATCGAGCGCATCGCCGAGGGCAGCCGTTCGGTGGCTGCCACCGCCCAGGAGATCGCCTCCGCCGCGGCGCGACAGGGTGCACTCGCCTCCGAGCTCGCGTCGTCGGGCTGGGAAAGCGCGGAGGAGGCAGGCAGTGGAGCTTAAGAAGCCCAGGCTGGACTCACGCGACGAAAGCGCGATCAACCTGCGCATGTTGACGATCGCCCCTTCGGATCACGACGTCGGCGCCGGCTCCATTGCACACCGCCCTCCGTGGGACAGCTTCTACGCGAGGATGGTGGCCGGCATGCTGGCGGTCGCGCTCCCGTTCTTCATCGTCGCCGGTCTCGTTCCGAACGTGCTTGCGAGATGGGGAATCGGCGTGGAGGTCCTGGCCACCGTGCTTCTGGTCGGCCTCACAGGGGTGGTGGCCCGCTTGATGATCCACCCCGTCATCGCGCTTTCGCGCGCTGCAGCTCGAGTGGAGTCGGGCGACCTGTCAGCACGGGTCGTTCCAGGAGGCAGCGGAGAGATGCGCCTCCTCGGTCAAACCTTCAACTCGATGCTCGAGCGACTCGGCGGCATGCTTTTCCGTCTTCGAGGTGAGGTCGCCGAGTCTGCCGCCGAGCTCGCTGCTGCAGCTGAGGAGCTGGCCGCTGCAACGCTGGAGCAGACCACCGCCGCAAGCCAGACCTCGTCCAGCATGGAGGAGCTGTCGCGGAGCACGGCCTCGATCGCAGACACCGCAGCTGCAGTCGCCAACCAGGCCGTTGATGTCCAGGCCAGGATCGCGATAGCGCAAGGCGACCTCAAAGTGTCACTCGAGCGCGTGGCGGCGCTCGCGCAGCGAGTCGGCGAGATCGAGGGCATCCTCGAGCTCATCAACGACATCGCGGACCAAACCAACCTCCTCGCCTTGAACGCGGCCATCGAAGCCGCTCGAGCTGGTGATTCGGGTCGCGGCTTCGCAGTGGTCGCGGACGAGGTGCGGCGCCTGGCCGAGCGATCCAAGGCCGCGGCTGCCCAGATCGGCGCTCTCGTGGAAGGTGCCCAGTCGCAGACCCAGGCAACGGTGATGTCGGTCGAGCATCGGAGCCGGCAGCTGGAGCAGTGGCTGGCAATCATGGGAACGATGGCCGATTCGAGCGGCCAGGTCCGGCTCGCCACCCAACTGCAACGCGCGACTGTCGCAAGGGCGGTGCTTGCCAGCGGACTCATCGCGGAAAGCAGTCGATCGGTGGCGACGACAGCCCAGGGGATCTCGCTTGCCGCGTCGAGGCAGAGCGAGCTCGCCGCCGACATCGCGCAATCGACGGATGAGCGCGTTTCGCGGGGCGATGACAGCGAGGCTCACGGTGCAGCTTAGGAGGCGGCCGCCACGCAGCGTTGCCCGCGATGCGGCGAGCGGTATCCACGTGTTGACGCCTGCCGCACATGATCGAGCCGGCGACTGGAACGACTCAGCTGCCCGGCTGTCGCTTTCGGCCGAGCAACTTGCCATTGCCACCGCTGAGCAGACCGAGGCAGCCACCCAGACTTCCATTGAGGTGCAGGCACTTGCGGGCAACTCCGCTTCGATCGCGGGATCGGTCGCAGGCATCGTCATCAAAGCGGGCGAGCTGCGCGCGAATATCCAGCGGGCACGGACGGACCTGCAGGCATCGAGCGATCGAACGATGGCCAATGCAAGGCGAGTCAACGAGATCCAGGGAGTGCTCGGGGTCCTCAAGGACATCGCGGATCAGACGGCGCTGCTCGCGCTCAACGCTGCTATCGAGGCTGCGCGCGCGGGCGATGCGGGCCGTGGCTTCGCGGTGGTGGCCGATGAGGTCAGGCGTCTGGCCGAGCGCTCCAAGGCTGCCGCCCTGCAGATCGCCAAGCTCACCGAAGGCGCCCAGGCGACCAGCGGCGAGGCGGTGCTGGCCATCGAGCGGCGTGGACACCAGCTGGAAAGCTGGATGACGATGACCCAGGAAATGGCCGAGGTAACCACCAAAGTCCAGCCGGCGGTAATGCAACAGCATGCCGCCACAGACAGCATCAAGCTCGCTATTCAACTCATCGCGGACAGGAGTCGCACGGTGGCTGCCGAAGCCCAGGAGATCGCATCCACGGCTGCAGGCCAGGCAGAGCTCGCCACCGACCTCTCTGCGCGCGAATGGGACCAGGAGGAGGAGAACGAATGATTCGCGTGCTTGTGGTGTCGGTCAACTCCGCTTTTTTTGCGGTGCCGATGGCGACAGTTCACCAGGTGCTGCGCCATCCGCTGGTGACGCGCGTCCCGCTGGCGCCGGCAGGCCTGCTCGGTGTTGTCAACGTTCGGGGAGAGATCGTTCCTCTCCTCGATACCGGGGTGCTGACGGGGACAGGCGGTCTCAGCGAACCGCCCTTCGCCGTGCTGGTCAGCGGCGAAAAGGACATGGTCGCCCTGGCCGCGGAAGAACTGCCGATCGCCGCCGACTTCGAGGAGCCGGTCGGACCCGGCACCCAGCCTGGCGAGCTCGGTGTGTACAGCAATGGCGGACGCCTCGTGGTGCTCGTCGATGTGGAGGAGCTGGTGAAGAACCGGCTGGATTTGAAACGGGCGAGCTAGAAGACGAGTTCCGACCATTGTTTGTCGAGGAGGCCAAGGGCCACCTCGAGCGCATCGCCTCAGGGCTGCTCGCGCTCGAGTCAGCGCCGGATGACCAGTCCACCATCGATGGGATCTTTCGCGAGGCGCACACGATGAAGGGGGCGGCGGGCATGGTTGGCATGATGCGGGTGAGCCGCCTTGCCCACAGACTGGAAGACCTCCTCGTGGAGCTGCGGGCGGGCACGCGTCGCTCTACGCCTGAGCTGACCGACGCAATGCTCCGCGTCGTCGACGGATTGGGTCGGCTGATCGCCAGCTCGTCAAGCGGGGAGCAGGATGCGAGCGACGAAGCCGCGCTCGAACGTCTCCTGCCGACCGCTTCGGCACCGCTCCCGGCTGTAGCGAACATCGCAGCCACCGCCTCTGGCGCTTCCGCGCCGCAGCCCGCGGTCGACGCGCCTCCGATAGAAGCGATTCCACTGGCTACGCTGCCGGGCCCCCCGCCTCCAGCAGCAGCGATCATGGTCGCCCCACCACCCTTGGTTGTATTGCCGCAAGTGCCACCGCACGCGCGCCCGGCCAGTGCAACCAGGACTCCTTCGGTGACGTCGCCGGCCGGCGGGCAGGTCAACCCGGCTCCTCCTGCAGCCCCTGCAGCTCCAATACCACCGTCTCCGCCGGCAGCTCTGCCAGCAGTAAGCCCGAGGCAATCCGCAGCGACGCGCCAACCACAAGGAGGCCATTTGGACGGCAAGCACCTGGACGCAGCGACCCTCGAAGTGCCGGTCGCGCGAATCGACGAATTGAACCGGCTGGTCGGCGAGGCCTCGGCCGCGCAGCTGCGCGTGGGTCACGTTTTCGGTACCGAGCTGCGCGTAGACCCGGATGGGGTGACTGAATATCGGGAGCTCACGAAGGTGATCAACCAGCTCCAGGAGGTGACGGAGCGCACCCGCATGGTGCCGGTCGGAACTCTCGAGCCCATCCTTCACCGGACCGTCCGAGATGCCGCGCGCGCCGGCGGCAAGGACGTGCGCTGGGAGGTCATCGGCGAGGACATCGAGGTCGACAGGGGAGTGCTTGAGGAGCTGGTCTCCCCCCTTCTTCACCTGGTCCGCAATTCTGTCGGGCACGGAGTCGAGCTCCCCGACCAGCGGCTGGCGGCCGGCAAGCCTAAGCAGGCGGTGGTCTGGCTCCACGCGACGCAGGTCGGATCCAAGGTCGTGATCGCGATCGGCGACGACGGCGGCGGCATCAACGTGGCCGCCGTGCGGGCCTCCGCGGCCAAAAACGGCGTCGAAGTCAGCGGCCTCACTGAAGAGGAATCGCTCCAGCTGATCTTCCGCTCGGGAATCTCGACCGCCAAGGTCCTGACCGAGGACTCAGGCCGAGGCGTCGGCCTCGACGTCGTGGCGACCGCCGTCGAGGCGGTCCACGGCGCTGTCGAGGTCGTCAACAACCCCGGCTTGGGGGCTGAATTCCGAATCGTCGTGCCCATCACCCTGACTGTGGTCGCATGCCTCATCGTGTCGATCGCCGGCCAATCCTTCGCCCTACCGCTGCATCGAATCATCCGAATGTTGGAGCCACAGCACGTCCAGGTCGTGAGCGGGAGGAAGCTTGCCGTCATCGACGGGCAGGCGGTACCGGTTTCCGACCTCGCCTCGCTCCTCGGTCTGCCCTCGGCCGATGGAGGACCGTGGGTCTTGCTCGGCACGACCGCCAGCTCGCACGCGTTCCAGGTGGAGACTGTGTTGCAGAAGCGCGACGTGGTGGTCCGCGGCCTGACCGGCAGGCTTCGCGACCTCAAGTCGGTGAGCGGGGCCAGCATCGAGCCGAACGGCTCCATTCTGCTGGTGCTTGACGTTCCAGGTCTTATCGAACGCAGCACCGCCATTGCCGATGTCGCATCCAGAGTCGCCGAAAAGCCAGCCGGGCCTGTGCGCCAGCTCTCGGTGATGGTCGTCGACGACGCTCTGATGGTGCGCGAGCTGCAGCGTTCGATACTGGAGCGCGGAGGGTATGCAGTGCGCACCGCCAACGATGGAGCGGAGGCGCTTGCAATGCTCGCCGAACAGCCCGCCGACCTGGTGGTCACGGACCTGGAGATGCCCAATGTCGACGGCTTCCTGCTCACGAAGAGCATCAGGGCGCATCCCCGCCTGGCCAACATCCCCGTGCTGATCGTGTCGTCGCGCACAAGTGAGGAGGATCACCAGCGCGGCCTCGACGCCGGTGCGGACGGCTACATCGTCAAAACCTCCTTCGACGAGGCAGGCCTGCTCAGCGCCGTTTCGCGACTGTTGGGTCGCACAGCAGGAGAGACACCCCACCGTCAAAACGGCATGCCCACATCGCGCCTGGCCCTCGGCGTTCATCCCGATGGGGCCAGGGTGCCGCGGTGACGGCGAGCATCCTCGACCACGCGGCACTCCTTCTTCGCTCGCGAGCGGGACTCAAAGCGGAGGCTGCGAGCCGCACCAGGCTCGAGAGATTGCTTCAAGAAAGTGCGAACCTCGCGGGCATGCCGATGGACTCATACGTCAACATGGTCGACACGCAACCCGCAGCATTTGATGATCTGCTGGACCGGGTAACAGTTCAGCACAGCACCTTCTTTCGTGATCCAGCTCAATTCGCAGCGCTCGCCGAGATCGCTCGCAATGCGAGTGATGCACCCCACACCATATGGAGCGCGGGATGCGGCAACGGCCAGGAGCCGTACAGCTTGGCGATGCTCCTGGATGAAACTGGCCGTCGCAACTGGCACGTTGTCGCCACCGACGTCTCGTTCCACGCGCTCGCGCGAACCGAGAAGGCACAGTACACGGACCGTGAGGTCCAGGGTTTGTCGCTCGAGCGCCGCAGGCGGTACCTGAAGCCCAGCCCAGGCGGCTATGAGATCGCGCCATTCATTCGAAGGAACGTGCGCATCGCACACCACAATCTCGCGCGCGCTGACGCCAGCACGATTGTGCCTGAATCAGCGGCCGTGTTCTGCCGCAACGTGCTCATGTACTTCGGACGCGAGGAGTCAGAAGCTTGCATTCAGCGCATCGCCGACCGTGTGACCCCGGGCGGTCACCTCTTCCTGGGTCACTCGGACTCGCCTGGACGCATGACCCGATACTTCGATCCCGTCCGGGTGGCCGGCGTTCTGTGCTACCGCCGGCTCATCGCTGCCGCCGCGCCCCCTGCGTCACCTGTCGGACGGCGGGAGGGCGAGGTGCGACCGCCTCCGGATTTACCGGGGCTGCTGGCCGAAGGCGATCACGCGGCCGCAAGCGGCGACCTGCGAGCCGCCATCCGCGCATTTCGCCAGGCAACCTACCTGGACCCCAACCTGGCGATCGCCTACTTTCAACTGGGAGCGGCACTCGAGCTCGCGGGCGATCCACGCGAGGCCCGTCGCGCTTTCGGAGCCGCCGGCTTGGCGATGATGAGGGGGGATGGCACCGAGGACCTCTCCGCGCTCGGCGGCTACACGCGCCGCGACCTGGCGCGCGCCATTGCGTCCAAGTTGACCACCGTTCAGCATTACCAATAAGTGGCCGCAGAAGACATAGTCCTCGTCGACGACGATCGCGTGATCCAGAAGATGGTCGGGGGCTTCCTCGAGCGAACCGGCTACCGGGTGCGTAAAGCCAGCGACGGAATCGAAGCCCTCCAGCTCGTCCACGAGCGCGTACCCGACCTGGTCATCACGGACGTGCGAATGCCAGAGCTGAACGGAATCGAGCTGACCTCCCGCCTGCGCGGCAATCACCGAACCGCCGGCGTCCCGATCTTGATGTTCTCCGACTTGGGCGAGGCCCAGGACGCACTGGCCGGGTATGCGGTCGGCGCCGACGACTACCTGCCCAAACCTTTTGAGCTGGCGATCCTCGAAGCCAAGGTCCAATCCCTCCTGCGGCGTGCGGCGGTCGTCTCTGCGCAGGCCAACCGAGGCAGGGTGATCCTCTTCGCCCATGCGAAGGGTGGCGTCGGCACAACATCCCTGGCGGTCAACATGGCCGTCCTGTTGGCGGCGCAGGCCTCGAGACCGGTCGGGCTGCTAGACCTCGACGTCGAGTTCGGCGACTCGGCGGTGTACCTGAACGTCCATCCGAACCAGACGCTGGCGGACCTCAAAGCGGCCCCTGGGACTCTTGTCGACGAGGCATTGTTCGAGGGTTTTGTCACGGAGTCCGGCAGCGTTCGGCTTGTGGTGGGCGCCGACCTCCCTGAACGCGCGCAGCTGGTGACCCTGCCGGCGATCCAGCTGGCCATCGACCGCCTGAGCGCCACCTGCGGTTACGTGCTCATCGATGCGCCGGCGTCGTTCAGCGAACGCACTCTGACGGCTCTCGACACAAGCGACCTGATCTGCCTTGTGACATCGGCTTCACTGCCCTCGCTCAAAGCGACTCGGGGGTGCCTCGATATGTTCGGGAAGCTTGGTGTTCCGGCCCGGCGCGTACGCCTGATCCTCAACCACTCCACAACTCATGCGATGGACATCGACACCGCGGCCAGCGTTCTCGGTCGCAGGCCGGATTTCGTCATCCAGCATTCTGAGAGCCTCGACAGGGCAGCCAACAGCGGCCGGCCTCTCGTCACATCCGACCCCGCGGACCCACTTGTCGGCGACCTTCGGAAGCTGGCCGACGCGATGGCAATCAATTAGCTAGGCCGCTGACGGCGGCGTGGTCGACCGGCCCCGCCCTGCGTGAGCATATGCCGGCACGGTGAACCAAAACGTGCTCCCCAGCCCAAGCGTAGAGTCGACCCCCATCTCGCCTCCCTGCATGGTCACCAAACCCTTGGCGATGGAAAGGCCGAGGCCGGTGCCGCCGAAACGCCTCGTGGTGCTCGGGTCCAGCTGTCTGAAGCGCTCGAAGACCACGTCCCGGCTGTCGTCGGGCAATCCGATCCCTGTGTCCGCCACGCTCATGCGCCAGAAACCCGACCAGGGCAGACAGTTGATGCTGATGCCACCTTTATCGGTGAACTTGATGGAGTTGCCGACCAGGTTGGTCAAGATCTGTCTCAACCTCTTCTCGTCGCCGAGCGCCTCAGCTCCGTCCGGGATGTCGATATGCAGGTAAAGCGCCTTCCGGTCGGCAAGGGGTCGAACAGTTGCCACCACCGATTCGATCATGACTTTGAGATCGACGCAACCCGTGGTCAAGGCCATCTTTCCGGCCTCGATCTGGGATTCGTCGAGGATGTCGTTGACCAAAGTGAGCAGCACCTGGCCGCCTGTCTGGACCTCTTGCACGTCACGGAGCTGATCAGGGCTCAGCTCGCCGTCCATCCCTCCCAGCAGAAGCTCGGTATAGCCGAGGATGCCGGCCAGCGGCGTCCGCAGCTCATGGCTGACGTTGGCTATGAAATCCGACTGCTGACGGTTCACCACCGTCAGCTGGACGTTCTTGTCCGAAATTTCAGCCATCGCTGCTGACAGCTGGTCGTTCTTGTTGAAGATGTCGGCCGCCGAGGCCTGCAGCTGGGCCTCGCTGTCATTGAGGGCAACTGTCACGGCGTCCTCACGCCGCCCGACGACGTGCATCTGGTAGTCGTACGCACGAGCCATGCGCACGATGCCCGTATCGGCACTCGACCTGATGATCGCCCTTGCCTCGTCAGCGACACCTGGCCCAATGCTTAGACGGCTGACCTCCTCATTCACCACCTGGAGATTCGTGTCGCGCCATAGAAGGTACGACCGGGTCACTGTGGCGACTGAGAGGCCATAGAGGGCGGCCATTACTCCAAGGCGGCCGATGAAGTTGCGCTCCTTCTCTGTGCTGCCTTGGCCGGTGATCAGGAACCTCGCGATGCCACGGGCCGCGAGGTTGTGTACATGGCGGACCGGTTTCGCAAATCGTCGCGAGGCAAGCTCCGACAGGCCGGCTGCAGCGGTGGCCTCGGCGGTCATGCGCGTGGCCTCGGTGACTCGGGCGGCGAACGCTCGGCCCAGCACGACCTTCTGAAGTTGGTCTGTGAAGAAGGTTGGTGGCGGTCGAGACGACCTCGACTTGCGGCTCAATGCGAATGCGCCGGCCGGCGGGCCGATTTGGATATCCAACATATTCGACTTGTGTCTACCAGGAGGGCACTCGTTGCCCGATCGCCTCCGACACGCGGGCGAGGAGGTCGGCCGGCGAGAAAGGCTTGGTCAGATAGAAATCCGCCCCGGCAAGGATGCCCGCATCTATGTCGGCCTGCCGGCCGCTCGCGGTGAGGATCATCACCTGCGTCCCTCTGAGCTCGGGATCGGCACGGATGGCGGTGAGGACCTCGAAACCAGAGCGGCGTGGCATCCTGACGTCGAGCAGCACGAGGGCCGGCTTTCTCTCTTTGATCAAAGTCCAGGCCTCCTCGCCGTCGCACGCCTCGATCACCTGGTAGGCGGGCGATTCGATGGTGTTGTGGACGAGGCTGCGCAGGTTGGCCTCGTCGTCGACGATCAAAACCGTCTGTCGCTTGCGGATGCCGCTCCGCGAGATGAGGCTCAACCCGATACCCCCAGATGCGCTCGTGTCCCAGCTTTCGAGGCCATACACCAGTGATACGCCGGCGGGCTCGGTAAGTCTCCCTGCGAAATCAGGTCATCCGCCCATGCAATCGGGGGGCTTCGATCTCGTAATGCAGCTCCGAACGCCTGCTGCAACCGGGCTTTAGGGCATTAACACCCTGCGCATAGAGGGTAGGCGGGCAGTGTCAGCGCATGGCGACTTTGCGACTCTTTGGGCGTAGACCTGAGTAGTGGCAGTCGCCGGCCTCGTTTTCGCACTCTTCACGGTCGGGTACATCCTCGGCGTGTGGACGGCATGTCTGGTCTTCAGGCAGTCCCAGCGCGCATATGAGGAGGGAGCGCAATGGCGCGCAACCGATGGAGCGCAGTGGCGCGCAGCCGATGCTGTCAACGCTTCGCTGTCGAGCGCCCGCGTGATCGTCCTGGCCGGCGCGTCGCGACTGGGGGAAACGCGGCGGTGAGCACGGCCCCAACTCCCAGACGGCTAAAGGCCCTCGATTTGATCGTGCCTCAAGCCGACCCAATGCCCATTTTGGCTGGCTTCGACAAGGGCTCCGTCCGGGCGACCGACCGCGCCGGTGACGACCTGGTGTCTCTCCGCAGCCACGAGCTCCGCACTCCCCTGTCAAGCATGGTTGGCCTCGCCGAGCTGATCTATTCCGGCGATCTCAACGACGACCAGCGTCACCTGTACCTCGGGGTCCTGCTTCGGGAGGGTCGCCGGCTGACCGCTCTGATCAACAGCGCGCAGGAGCTGCAGCGGCTCGAGACCGGTGACCGAGAGTTGGAGCGAGCTCCGGTCGACGTACGCTCGCTCATTCAGCGCGCCGTGCACGCGGCTCACAAAGACGAGCAGCGACCGATCACCGTTCACGTGCCCGAGCAGCTTCCACTTGTGGCGGCAGACGCCGAGGCCATCCTCGAGGTGCTGGGCAACTTCCTGGCGAATGCGCGCAGGTTCTCGCCCGATGGCGGCTCCATTCGGATCGGAGCTCGTCCGGCCGGCGACATGGTCGAGCTCTACATCCGCGACCACGGCATCGGCATCGAAGCCGAGGCGCTGCCCAACCTGTTCCGTAAGTTCTATCGGGCCGACAGCGGGCTGCGCAGGCTGGGGCCCGGCGGAGGACTCGGGTTGGCCATGAACAGGAAGATCATCGAAGCCCATGGCGGCCACGTCCAGGCCGCCTCGAAGGGTCCCGGTAGAGGCGCGCGCTTCCAGTTCACGCTGCCGATCTCACGACCGGGAACCGGTTCTGGAGAGGTCCTCATCGTCGACGACGACGCTGGATTCGCCAGCCTGATGAAGGCGGTGTTCACAGCTCAGGGGATCGGCACCATTAGAGCTGTCGACGCAGAGACCGCCGAGCACATGCTCGAAACCATGACGCCGAGGGCGATCGTCCTCGACCTGGCGCTTCCTGGCCTCCAGGGGGAAGATTTTCTTGCTCGCCTACGGACTCGGCTCCCGGTTGTCGTGATCACCGCGAAGGACCTCGGGCCCAGGGAGATATCTGCGCTCGAGGCGGCGGGCGCCATGGCGGTTCTGCCGAAGGAGGCGGGCGCGCCGCAGGCGGCAGTGGCGGTGATCGCCGACGCAGTGGCGCTCAACCCAGTGGCCAGGTGAGAGCTCGCACACCGACCGCCCTGCGGGTCCTGCGGACAGTGCTGATAGCCGACGACGAGTCGAGCATGCGCCTTCTGGTCCACGCCACCATCGAGTCCGACGAGTACATGGTGGTCGAGGCCGTGAATGGCGAGGATGCCTGGGCGATGATCCAGAAGCACAAGCCGTCGCTGGTCCTGCTCGACGTTCAGATGCCAGGGCGATCCGGCCTCGACGTGCTGCGGTTGGTCAAGTCCGATCCAAACCTCATGGGAACCCGGGTCATCCTCCTCACGTCCAAGGCTCAGGAGGGCGACGTGGAGGCGGGCTTGATCGCGGGCGCCGATTTCTACCTGACCAAGCCCTTCTCGCCGCTGGATCTCTTGACCCGGGTTGAAGAAGCGCTCGAACTCTAATGGCGATTGAAGGCCGGGATCGGGACGAGTCAGGGGATACACGCAGTCGTCGAGGGTGGTCGCTTCGGCAGTACATGTCGCTGGTTATCGTGGCCTTGGTCCTGGTTGCGGGCTCAGCCGCGTTCTACGTGCGCATGCAGGCTGAGCAGGACGCTCGGCAGGCAGCGAGCGCTGATGCGAATTTCGCCGCCGAGAAAGCCGCCACGCAGGTCAAGGCGAGCTTTGACCAGATCGGCGCCGTCACCAGTCCGCTTGCCAAGGACCCCAGCCTGGAGCAGTTGTACACAGACCCGACCAAATGCACCCTCGGCTATGCGCCAGTCGGGGTTTTTACCACTGGCCACATCGACCTCGTCAGGCTCGATGGCTCGGTCGTGTGCTCTTCGAGCAAGGCCGTAGCCGCCGCACTCTCGCCGATCTACCAGGGGCAGACCTGGCTGCTGGCCTCGGAACCTGTTGTCGTCGCGCCCACCTTGGACCCTGTCACAACGAATCAGGTGGTCGTCGTCTCTTATCCGGTTCCGGGGAAGGGCGCCCTGACCTGGTTCCTCGACCTGGCGCCAATCGGCCCCAGGCTCGAATCCGAGTTTGGCAGCGGAGTCCACCAGCTCGAGTTCTTGATCACAAACAGTGATGGTCATGCAATTGTTGTGCGTTCGATCGAACCGGCCCTGTGGGTAGGCAAACACTCGAGCGGCACAGCCTTCGTGAGTACAGCGGATCCTGCCAGCCGTGCTGACCTGAACGGAACGCAGCGCATCTATGGGCACTCCACCGTCGACGCAGCGGGATGGCACGTTTACGTCGGAGCCGACCAGGCCAGCGCGCTGGCAACGGCCGACCAGCTGGCAAACCGCGATCTGGCGATCATCCTGGCAGGCCTGGCCGTCGTCCTGATCGTGATGTTCGTGGTCTATCGGCGGGTCACCGAACCGATCAGGGAGTTGACCAACCGTGTGCACATCGGACCGTCCGCCGACCAACGCCGAGAAGCCAGTCCTCATGGCGCGGCCGAGATCGCTGCGCTGTCGGACGAGTTCGACAAGCTGATGGCGACGGTCAAGCACGAGCTGGGTGAACGCCTGATGAGCGAGCACGCCGCACGAGTGTCAGAACTCAACTACCGCACGCTGTTCGAAGGCCATCCCGAGCCGATGTGGCTGTATGACGTGGATACGCTGGCGTTCCTCAATGTGAATGACGCCGCCGTGGAGCGGTACGGCTACACACGCGAAGAGTTCCTGGCCATGACGATCAAGGACATACGTCCTCCCCAGGACCTGCCGAAGTTTCTCGAGCTGATGAGCATCCCGGCGCCTGCCTTCGAAAAAAGCGGGCCGTGGCGGCATCTCTTGAAAGACGGTTCGACAGTTCAAGTCCTGATCACATCACATGCCGTCACCTTCGGCGAGCGCAACGCCCGATTCGTGCTGGCCGAGGACCTCACTGAGAGCCAGCGGCTCGAATTGCAGCTCAACCAGACGCAGGCGCGCGCGGAAGCCAATGCCGAGCTCGGCCGCGCCAAGGACGAGATGGTGTCGATGGTGAGTCACGAGATGCGCACCCCGCTCTCCAGCATCGTTGGCTTCACCGAGCTGTTGGCGACACGCGATGTCACCCCCGTGCAACGCAGGGAGTACCTCTCGGTCATGCTTCAGGAGGGCCACCGCCTTACTGCGCTCATCAACGACTTCCTCGATCTCCGCCGCATCGAAGGCGGCCACCTGGCCATGCACTATGCTCCGGCGGACATCGCAGCACTCATCAGGCGCGCGGTGGACCTCTTCAGCGAGGACGCTGACACCCCCGCACACACCCCGATCAAAATCCGCCTGCCCGACGATCTTCCGCTCGTGCGGGCCGACAGCGACTCCATCTTTCGTGTGGTCGCAAACCTGCTTTCGAACGCACGAAAGTACTCTCCCGATGGCGGCTCGATCGTCATCGGCGCCCACGTCGTTGACGGTATGGTCGACGTCTTCGTTCAAGACGAAGGCCTGGGCATCCCCGCCGACGCCCTGTCTCAGCTCTTTCGCAAGTTCTATCGCGTCGACGCCCCAGACCGCCGCGCGATCAAGGGCACTGGACTGGGCCTCGCCATCAGCAAGAACATCGTAGAAGGCCACGGCGGCAAGATCGGTGCGAGCTCCGGCGGCCCTGGCAAGGGCTCCCTCTTCCACTTCACGATTCCAACGATGCGCGAGCCGGCTCAAACCGGCGATGTCCTCGTGGTCGAGGACGACTCAGGTTTCGCTCACTTGCTGGAGGCCGAGCTGGCCGCCAGGAGCCTGAGCTCGATCTGGGCGCCGGACGCCGAGACGGCCGAGCACATCATGGCGATGAATATGCCCCGCGCCGTTGTGCTGGACCTCCTTCTGCCCGGGCTCCAGGGCGATGCTTTTCTACAGCGTTTGCGAACAACCTATGGACCAAGCGTTCCAGTCGTCGTCGTGACGCTGAAGGACCTCAACTCCGAAGAAAGCCTGGCGTTGCAGAAGGCTGGTGTAACGGCGGTGTTGCGAAAAGGGCCTGGACAGGCCGAAACGGCCGCAAACCTGATCACGAAATCCCTGGTGGCCGAACTGGTGATAAGTTGATCTCGCGCGAAGACATCAGCCTGGCAACGCCGACTTATTCCGCCGACGACCTCGCCCGACTGCTGCACTTACGGCAAATGTACGAGGACCGCGGCCCTGGCCTGCTGGCCGGTCCCGACGTCCCGTTGCCTGTGATCTGCACAGCCTCCATCATGTTCACAGACATCCGCGGATTTACCCGGTTGACCGAGCGCTTCGCGCACGACCCCGCAGGTCTCCTCGGCGTGCTCAATGCGCATCTCAAGAAGGTCCTGCGCTCGATAGCCATCTGCGGAGGCGTGGTCGAGAAGTTCGTCGGCGATGGAGTCATGGCCACCTTCGGTGCGAGCGGCCATCAACCCGACCACGTCGACCGGGCCATGGCAGCCGCGATCGGCTTGATCGGCGCCAACGAAGCTTTGAACCGCCGCTCCGCCGCCGATTGGGGATTTCGGCTCGAGGTCGGCGTCGGCATAGCGTCGGGACCGGTCGTGGTGGGCGCCGTCGGCTCAGCCGATCGCTCCGAGCTCGGCGTCCTGGGAGACGTGGTCAACGTCGCCGCCAGGCTGGTGACGCATGCCGGCCCCGGCGAGGTGCTGATGACGGGCACTGTCTACCGAGCCGTGGCCGCCATGCTGCAGAGCGAGCTGACCAACCAGTCTGCTGTTCGCGGGCGCTCAGGCAGTCTCGAGATCTACCGAATGTCCTTGCTCGGCGGTCGCGGCGCCCTGGCCTGACGCTCCGTCAAGGTGCTGGGGGAGCCCGATATGCTCCAGCAGGTACGAGGTGATCTCTGATTCGTCCATCGGCCTGCCGATCAGGAACCCCTGAGCCGCATCGCACCCGGCCTCGAGCAGGATCGCCTCGGCTGCTCGGTCCTGAAGTCCCTCGGCGACCACCCGCAGCCCGAGGTTGTGGCCCAGCCCAACCGCCGAGCGCACTATCGCCCCGGAATCGGGGTCCGTCGCCAGCCCTGACACGAACGAGCGGTCGATCTTGATCTCGTTGACCGGCAACCGCATCAGGTAAAGGAGCGAGGAGTACCCCGTTCCGAAGTCGTCAAGAGAGAGCCGGACTCCCATTTCACTGAGCCTGGCCAAAGACTTGGCCGCCGCCGCGGCCATGGCCACGCCCTCAGTGATCTCGAGCGTTAGCCGGTGCGGTTCCACAACCTTCGACGCCTCGAGCGCGCGAGCAACCATCTCCTCCATGGAGTGATCCTCGATGCACCGCGGTGACACGTTGACCGACATCGAGATGTCCAACCCCGCGGCGAGCCACTTGCGCAGCTGCCCGAGCGCGTTATCCAGGACCCAGGCCGTTAGCGGATGGATGATTCCCATCTCCTCCGCCATGGGAAGGAAACGATCCGGCGGCATCATGCCTTCACGCGGGTGATTCCAGCGCACCAGGGCTTCCACGGATTGAATCGCGCCGGTCTTGAGGGTCACCTGAGGCTGGTACTGGAGGACAAGCTCGCCCTGTGGGATGGAGCGACGCAGCTCGCCGGCCAAACCCGACCGGCGGAGCGTCTGTGCCTCCTGTTCCGGCGCGTAGACGGCGTGTCCGCCCCCTGAACGCTTCGCCACGTACATCGCCACATCAGCCCGCCGCAAAAGTGTCGTGGGATCGTCGCCGTGGACCGGATAGAGGGCGATGCCTATCGAGGCTCCGGTCTCGACCATCTGATCGGCGATCGCGAACGGTCCCTCGAGAGCGGCCAGGACCTTGCGAGCGGTGGCGACGACGTCGTCCGGATGCTTGGCATCGGTGGTGAGGACGGCGAACTCGTCGCCGCCCAAGCGGGCGATCGTGTCGGTGGCACGCAGCACGCCGCGCAAGCGGGCGGTGACTTCCTGCAGCAGGGTGTCGCCACGGTCGTGGCCGAGCGCGTCGTTGATGTCCTTGAAGCGATCGAGGTCGAGGAGCAGGACGCCGAACATGTTCTGGTTGCGCCTCGCGGAGAGTAGGGCCTGGCGCAGCCGGTCGCCGAACAGGCTTCGGTTGGGAAGCCCGGTGAGGGCGTCGTGCAAGGCCTGGTACTCGAGCGCGTCCGTCTGTGCCTTGCGCTCGGAGATGTCGCGCATGGTGGCGATGAACAGTTGACGCGAGCCGACGTGCATCGAGCTGACGACGAACTCGAGCGGGAACAGGCTCCCAGTCTTGCGCTTGCCCATCGACTCGTGCGCGCCGCTGATGGGGATGTCCAGCGTGAGCCGGTGTTGCAGGTAGTTGATGAACCCGCTGCGATGGGTGGTGGCGATGAGGATGTCGGCGGGCTGTCCCACCAGCTCCTGTTCCTCGTATGCGAAAAGCTTGAGTACCGCCGGGTTCACTGACTCGATGACGCCGGCCTGGTCGATCGTCGCCAGCCCGTCTGAAACATTGTCCAGCACGGATCGCATCCGCTTTTCGCTATCCTGCAGCGCCACCTCGGCTCGCTTGCGCTCCACGAACTCGCCAATCTGCGAGCCGACGTCGTTCATCACCGCCATCAGTCCTTCATCAAGCTCGCGCGGTGCCCACGTGTGGAGGGAGATCATCCCCACAACGCGCCGTCCGCTGCGCACCGGGAAACCGGCGATGCCGCGCAACCCGGCGGCCACCGCCGCCCCGGAGCGTGGAGAGTCGTCGGCGGTAACGTCCTTCACGGATACCGGTGCCGCTTCTTCCCAAACCCGGCCGGCGAGCCCTTCGCCCCGCCGGTAGGTGGTCCCTGGCGCGGTCGCCTCGTACGCGGACGTGTCGCGGCCGGGGCGCTTCCACGATGTGACGAAGTGCATGGCCTCGCGAGACTGGTCGACCTCCCAGTACTCCGCCAGCTCCCAGTCGAGCGCTTGGCACAGTCCCTCCAGCACGTAGGGAGCCGCCTTGTCCCAGCCGGGCGATGTGACAAGCGCTTGGGTCACCGCGAACCGAGCGGCCTGCAGGACTTCGTTGCGCTTGCGGTCGCCGATATCGACGGCCACGATCTGGAAGTGAAGGGGTTTGCCGGACTCGTCCCTCACCAGGCGCGCATTCACATCTGCCGACAACGCCTGGCCGTCCTTGCGGATGAAGCGCTTGTCAAACCGGAAACCGGGCTCATCGCCCGCCATGGTCCGGCGCCAGGCGTCCTGCGTCGTGGCGACGTCGTCGGGGTGCGTGATGTCCAGGAGGGACAGGCTGAGCAGCTCGCTTTCCGTGTAGCCGAGCCACTCACAGAAAGCCGGGTTCACCGAGAAGATCCGAGCGTCCAGGTCGGCGAACGCCATGCCTGCCTGCGCCTGCTCGAACAGAGTACGGAAGCGCCTCTCGCTCTCTCGCTCGGCGACCTCGGAGCGATGACGCTCGGTGATGTCGTGAACGAGTGCGAGCAACCGGTGGCTGCCTTCGGCGATCAGGCTGCGCACCGCAATCTCGACCTGGATTCGACGGCCGTCCTTCGTAATGAGCGCGGACTCGTAGCGGAGCGGCGCCTCCCCGCCGGCAGGCCTGGTCTCCAGCTGCTCTGTGAGCCGCTGGCGCTCATCTGGAGGAGCGAGCTCGATCAATGACGGAAACGCGGCCAGCTCGGCAGCGGAGTAGCCCGTGAGTTGGCGGTAAGCGGCATTCCCGGCGACGAACCTGCCGTCCTCGGTGATGACCAAGCCCTCACCGATGTCACTGACCGCGTGCAGCAGCGATACCTGACGCCGCGCCTGTGTGGTGAGGTTGCGCTCGACGGTGTGATAGGTGATGGACGCCAGCAGGACCAGTCCCAAGAGGACGAGTGCCCATGTCGCTACCTCCTCGGTGGAGACGTGGAGCATTACCGCGGCATCCAGCCACAGAGCCCCAAGGCCCAAGACCGCGATGGCGATGACGTAGCGGAAATGGCGGGTCAGGAACCCGAGGTCGAAGTAGAGCAGCATGGTCGCGAACAGCGCGGCGGACAGGGGCATGAGGTCGCTGCCCAGCCACGGCGCTGCGACGCCCAGCACGGCAACGGCCAGCAGCACGTTGCACGTCATCAGGCCCAGCTGCACAAAGGCGCGGGGGGCGAGGCGCGACGCCCGAATCGCCACCGCGACCGCACCGTACAACACCCCGGCGCCGATGACCAGCGCCTCCTCCTGCAGCACCGCCGTAGGCAGGTGTGCCTCCCAAAGCCGGACCGCGACAGCACCGATGATTGCGACGGCGGCGAGGCTGTTTGTGAGCCGAAGGCGCCGGGAGGTCAGAAGGGGCGGCTGCCGCTGGTCTGACCAGTTGGCCGACCCGACGCCGAACAGCGAGTCCGCGCCCGGTGACTCGGACGGCTTCAAATCGCTCGCCAAACCAAGACCACGATAGCGTCGCGCCCCCGCGCGCGGCGCGCCGCGATCAATAGGCCGATCCTGGACGTCCGTGCGCGCAGACTCGCCGGAGGCGGCCGGGCCCTCCGTTATTGGCTCGACTTGGCTTTAGATCGCTGGGGGACGGAACGCTTAAGCGGCGCCCTCCGCCCGGCGTGGGCCGGGTTGGGCTTCTTGGCCTGGGCCGCGTCGTCTGGGTCCTTCGGCCGGTTGGCGGCCGCATGAAGCGTGCGCAGCTTCGCCAGCCGCTCCTTCTTGGCCAGAAGTGCCGTTTTCAGGGCGTCGGAGAGCTGGGTGTCGTTCATGGGAACCACGCGAAGGCGCGCTTCCAGCTCCAAAACCTCCACTTCTGCCCGGGTCAGCTCGAGATCGATTGTCTTCGCCACTTCTTCCTCTTAATACATTTGAGAGCTACAGCTCAGCTTAATAACTACCCCGCAGGAGGCAAGGTTATGCCTGGAACCTTGGAAGTGGCTTGGAGCAGTCGGTCCAGCCGGCCAATTGCCTGGGCGGAGGCGCTGACTCTTGCAGCGTGGCGGGGTTGGCCGGGGTCTCCCCGGCAATGACTTTGTCCCAAACCACTCCGAAGCGTGGCACGGAGAGCCTCTCTTAACTAATCCCATCGATATGCCGGAAAGAGAGCGCCGGCCCAGTCCGATGCCGACGGCTACGTTTGTTTGGGGATTCAGGACCGGGTCCGCGCGCGTAGCGCCCGGCCCTTGAAATGGCTTCTGGGTTCCCTCTCATACTTTCAGTCAAGAGAGATTGCGTTGCGCAGCTTTTCGAAGAAGCCTTTGGAGACCTTCTCCGGCTTGCCGGTGAGGCCCCCGACCTTGCGCAGCAGGGCTTTTTGCTCGGCGCTCAGATCTTTCGGCACGACGACCTGGACGACCACGTACTGATCGCCGCGGCGACCGCTACGCACGTCGGGCATGCCTCGCCCAGCCATCCTGAACGACTGCCCGTTCTGTGTGCCCGCTGGGATCGCGATCTCCACCGCGCCGTCGAGCGTCGGTATCTCGATCCGGTCTCCAAGCGCGGCCTGAACGATGTTCACCCTGAGCTCGTAGATGACGTCGTGGTCATGTCTCGCAAGCTGTGCGTGCGCCTTGACCCGCAGCACGACGTACAGGTCGCCGGACGGGCCCCCTCGAATGCCCGCCTCGCCCTCTCCGCTGAGACGGATCTGGGACCCGCTGTCGACACCGGGCGGAATCCGCACCGCGAGCCGGCGCGTCCGTTCAAGCCGGCCCTGGCCCCTGCACTGCAGGCACGGGTTCCTGAGCAGGCGGCCGGCGCCGCCGCAGGTTGGGCAGGTCGCCGCCGTCACCACCGAACCGAAGATCGACTGCGCGGTGCGCCGGATCTGGCCAGAGCCGCGGCAGCCCGGGCAGGTCTCCTCGCCGCTGCCCGGCTCGGCGCCGGTTCCCGAACAGCGCTCGCAGGTCGTCAGGCGCGGAACTTCGATCTGCTTCTCGACTCCGACGAACGCTTCTTCGAACGTGATGGTCATGTCGTACCGAAGGTCGTCACCGCGGTTGGAGTGTTGGCGGCGCGCCCCCGCTCCTCGACCTCCCCCACCGAAGAACGTGTCGAAGATGTCCGCGAAGGGCATGTCGGAGAAGTCGACAGCCGGCCCTCCCGACTCCACTGCAACATGGCCGAACATGTCATAGGAGCGCCTGCGGCCGGGGTCTGACAGCACCGCGTAAGCTTCGCTCGCCTCCTTGAACCGGTTGGCCGCTACCGCGTCATCGGGGTTGCGGTCTGGATGCGAATCCATCGCGATCTTTCGGAATGCGCGCTTGAGGTCGTCTGGAGACGCCTGGCGGCCGACCCCGAGGACCTCGTAGTAGTCGCGCTTGACCGCCACCGCTAGGACACTAGAGCAATACGGCTATTCGTCGGAGGGAGCGCCATCCGTGGGGACGGCCGGTGGGCGAGCCACCTTGACAAGCGCAGGCCTGACCACCCGATCGCGGACACGGTAACCGCTGCGAAGCACCTCGACGACGGTGTCCTCAGGATGATCAGCGGATTCCTCGTGGCCGATCGCCTCGTGGACGTTGGGATCGAACGGCTTGCCAACGGCCTCAATGGCCTCCAGACCGTGGGCCCGGAGTGCCTCCTCAAGCTTGCGCACGCTGAGCTCAACCCCCTTGACCCAGGCCTCGTCGATTCCCTCGGGCGTGTGGTCGAGCGCCTTGTGGAGATCGTCCAGCCCGGGAAGGAGCCGAGCGATCAGGTCGGCGGATGCATGCTGGATGGTCTCGAGCTGTTCCTGGCGGGAGCGCTTCTTGTAATTGTCGAAGTCCGCAGCAAGGCGCAGGTGGCGGTCCTTCGCCTCAGCGACAGCGGCTTCGAGCTCTGCGATCTTGGCCTCGAGCGAGGCCATCGGGCGCGTGGACGGCGGCTCCGCCGTCTCCTTACGCGGGTCCATCTCGTGCGCGTCGTGCGGATGCTTACGCGTGGTCATTAGACATAGATACCTCGGGCGGCGGTGGGCTCAAACCCCGAGCTCCGCCATTCGCTCGCTGGCGCCGCGAGCAACCGCCTGCAGACGAGCGACAGTCTGGCTGTAGGCCATCCGGGTCGGCCCGATCACGCCGAGCACGCCTTTTAGGCGGTTCGACGGACCGTAGCTGGTGAGCACAACCGCGCATCCCTGAAGCTGGCTCGATGCGTTCTCGGAGCCGATGACGATCTGCAGGTCTGAATCGCCGATCAGCTCGCGCAGCAGAACCGTCAGATAGCGGGTCTCCTCGAGCACCTCCAGGACCTGCTGGAGGCGCGAGGATTCGGCGAACTCGGGCTGGCGCAACAGGTTGCGAACGCCGTCGTGGACAACCAGGCTTTCCGAGCCCTTCTCGTACTGGTCGAGCGTGGCCACGAGCAGGCCGAGAAGCTCCTTGTCCAGTCCGAGCGCTGCGCCGTCATAGCTGCGGCGGACCTCGTCGCTGGCCTTGCCGCCAAGCGTCGTGTTCAGCCGTGCCGCCAGTTTGCTCAACTCCGGCTGCGACGCCGACTCGGTGACCTTGAGCACCTGCTGACGCAGCAGGTTGCCTTCGAGCAGCAGGATCAGCAGCACCTCGGTCGGCTCCAGGGAGACGAGATCAACGTGCTTCACGCGCGCCTGCGTTCCGTGCGGAGCGCTGGCCACCGATGCGTTCTGCGTGACCGCCGCCAGGGTCATTGCCACTTTCTCGACCAGGCCCTGCACGTCGGCGGGAGCCTGCCGGAGCCCTTCGCGGATGAACAAGCCGACGCTCTCCGGAACCGCTTCGAGGTCCATGAGGAAGTCGACGAAGTAGCGGTAGCCGGAGTCGGTGGGGACCCGGCCTGCCGATGTGTGTGGCTGCGCCAGGTACCCGAGATCCGCCAGCTCGGCAAGCTCGCTGCGGATGGTGGCCGAGGACAGATTGACGAAGTAGCGGCTCTGGAGCGCGAGGGAGCCGACGGGCACGGCGCTCGTCGTGAACTCCTTCACCACCGCACGCAAAATTGCCTGCTTTCTGTCTTCCATCTCGTTCAGCACTCTGCCGGCGCCGGGCGCGCGCAGGGGCCCGCCCCGCGACCACGACGCGGGGACCCCAGCAGGTTGCAACTAGAGTACGACCAGCGCGATCTGGTTGTGGAGGTCGAGGCCCCGCCGGGTTGGAACCACGCGACCCCCCCGGCGCTCGATCAAGCCGGCCTGCAAGAGCTCGCCGAGCTCCGTGTCGAACCCGTCCGGCGGCGCTATCCCCTGGGCGGTTCGAAGCCCGAGCATCAAAGCCTCTCCAATCGCCTTGCGTGCAGGCAGCTCCTCCCCATCCGCCCTCGACTGGGGCGCAGCGATGTACTCCCGCGGCCGCGCGACGTTCCACCACCGCCGGGACATGGTGCCGTCGGTCGCGTAGGAGTGCGCGCCGGCTCCCGCGCCGTATACAGGCCTGCATCGCCAGTAAGCATGGTTGTGTCGCGACTCGAAGCCGGCCTTTGCCCAGTTGGACACTTCGTAGCGAGTGAATCCTGCTGCCTCCAGCTCAGCACAGGCCGCGTCCAGCTGATCCCATTGGAGGTCCGCGTCGACCTCTGGCACGCGTCCCTCGGCACGGCGCCTCCACAGCAGCGTGCCCTCTTCGAAGGTCAGGCAGTAGGTCGAGACATGGTCTGGGCCGAGGGCGATTCCACGCCGCAGCGTCTCCAGCCAGGAGTCTCTGCTTTGAAACGGGACCGCATATATGAGGTCGATGCTTATGTTCGACACGCCCATCGCGCGTGCGAGGCCGAATGCGCGGGTGGCCTGGGCCGCGTCGGTCCTCCTCTCCAAGACCGCAAGAGCGCGCGGCTCGAATCCCTGGACGCCAAGGCTCAGCCGGTTGACGCCTCCATCAAGCCAGGCCTGGACCTTCGCCTCGTCCGTGCTCGCAGGATTGGCCTCGAGCGTCACCTCCGCATCCGGCGCGACGTCGAACGTTGCGTCGATGAAACGAAGGACTCTCGCGATCAGCTCAGCCGGCAGAAGGCTCGGCGTGCCGCCGCCGAGGTACACGGTATCCAGCCGCGCGAAGGGATGATGCTCGCGCGCGGCCGAAAGCTCGCGCTCGAGCGCGTCGACATAGTCCGGCATGAGCCTTTCCATCCCCGCGTAAGCGTTGAAATCGCAGTACCCGCATTTGTGCTTGCAGAACGGGATGTGCAGATAAAGGTGTTCGAAGGGCAGCACTCCCCCTCCCCCTTGAGCGGGGAGGGTTGGCGTGGGGGGTCCGAGTGAAGGCACGCCGTTAAACCCCCTTGATCGTGTATCGCTGGCCGCGCGCCGCCTCGAGCTCGCGACGCAGCAGGTCCGCAGCCCTGCGCTCGTTCGAGACCAGCTCCTTGATCCGAGCCCCCATGCGATCTTCGACCCTCGCGATCTGATGGCCGATCTGCTCCACGTTGGCCCGACTGCTGCGATAGCGCTCACGCTTCCGCCAAAGACGTGCGTGCTCGTCCCGCAGGTCGGACACAGACCTCCGGACGCGGCAGTCGAGGCAGAGCTGGCCCCGCGCCTCGGAGCTGGGCACCTGCTTCCCGCAGTCCTTGCAGAAGATAAGGATGGAGCTCATGTCGCAATCGCCTTCAAGTCAGCCACCTCGGCTTCGCTGAGCTCGCGAAGCCGCGCGGGTGCGATCTCGAAAACCGAATCGGGCCGTCCGGCGGCCGCCCACACCACGCTGTGGCCGAGCAGGTCGCGGTCCATGAATACGGGGACTTGCGTCGCGTGCCCAAACGGAGGGACGCCTCCGATCGCATAACCCGTCGCCCCCCGCGCTGTCTCTGCGTCGGCCTTCGTTACGGGCGCCCCCGCCACCGCCGCCAGCCTGGACTCGTCCAACCGGTTCGCGCCGCTGACCAGCGCCACCACCGGCCGGCCTGCAGCGACGAAGACCAGCGACTTGACGATCTGTCCCACCTCGCAGCCGACAGCATTCGCAGCATCTACGGCCGTACGAGTGCCGGCTGGAAACTGTTTGACCGCGACGCCGATCCCGGAATCGGCCAACCACGCTTCGAACCGGCTCATTTCTCTTCTCAGGATAGGTCCGGGCGACGAGCCCGGACCGTCAACCTCCCCACTCGGTGGGGAGGACGCGCGGAAGCGCGGGAGGGGCTCGGCGCGAACAGCCCGGACCGTTAACCTCCCCACTCGGTGGGACGACGCACGGTAGGGTGGGCATGGCTCCGGTTGCAAATCACCATGACCGCACCGCACTCTTTCGAGCGATGAGCAGGGTGATCGTCACCGGCGCAGCCGGATTCATAGGGTCGCACCTGGCCGAGCGGTTGCTGGCCGACGGCAACGAGGTCGTGGGCGTCGACTGCTTCACAGACTATTACCGCCGCGCTCGGAAGGAGCAGAACCTCGAGGTCGCGCGGAGCCACCGAAACTTTTCGTTCGAGGAGCTCGACCTGGTTGTAGCCGACCTCACCGCGGTGCTCGAAGGAGCGGACGTCGTCTACCACCTCGCCGGCCAGCCAGGCGTGCGGCCCAGCTGGGGCCACCAGTTCGACCGTTACGCTCGCGACAACATCCTCGCCACGCAGCGGCTCTTGGAACATCTGAAGGGTGGTCACCTGAAGCGGCTGGTCTTTGCCGGCAGCTCATCCGTGTACGGGGATGCAGAGGCGTTTCCAACCCGCGAGTCTGCCCTCCCCCATCCGGTCTCCCCATACGGCGTCACCAAGCTCGCAGCCGAGCACCTGACGCACCTCTACACGCGGAACTTCGACATTCCCGCCGTTTCCGTGCGCTATTTCACCGTCTACGGACCCCGCCAGCGACCTGATATGGCTTTCTCGCGATTCATGCTCGCCCTCACCGCCGGCGAGGACATCGAGGTGTTCGGTGACGGCGAGCAGACACGCGAGTTCACCTATGTATCGGATGCGGTCGAGGGCACCATCAAGGCCTCCACTGCGGACGTCGTCGGCCAGGTTTTCAACCTCGGCGGCGGAAGCCGAGTCACAGTCAACCAGGTGTTGGCGACACTCGAAGAGATCAGCGGGATCAAGGTGCATCGCCAGACCCTGCCCGCTGCGCCGGGCGATCCCCGTCATACAGGCGCTTCGATCAACCTTGCCAGGGAGCGGCTGGGCTGGGAGCCGAGGGTCTCGCTGCGCGAAGGTCTCGCCAGGCAGTGGGAGTGGTTTCGCGATACGCAGCGCGACCACGCCGGTCTCTAAGCGCTCAGGCTCAACTTCCACGCGGCGATCACCTGGGATAGTGGTGCCTCGCACGCCCGCGACGCCGCCTCGCTGGCGGCCGTGGATCGACAGATCAGCAACGCGCCCCTCGTACCCGCCGCGAGGGGGAACATGTACCACCCATGCGATGAGTCGAAGAAGCCCGGCTGGTCGACAGGATTGACGCCGCGAAGGACGGTCGCCCAATCGCTGGCATCCTTTGCGGTCAGGAACGTGAACACTGAGGCCCGAACCTCCATGCGCGTGTCTTTGTCGAGCGCGTAATCGCCGAAGATGACGTCGTTCACTCCCAAGCCGCGCAGCGTTTGGGAGAGCGAATCGATCGATGGCGCTTCGATCATCACCATTGCGGCTTCGACCGAGATCCTTGCTGTTCCGAGCAACGTGATGTCGCGGTCGGCCGCAGGCAAGACTGTGGCATCGGATGCCGACAGCGGACTGCCGTGCAACTTGCCCGAGATCACGTCCTTGAGCCGCGACACGACTTTGGTGGCGATCTTTGCGAGCTGCGACACTGTCGGAAACTTGTCCTTCAGGTCCAGGCCGATTATGGCCACGATCTGACCCACCCGGACGAGGGTCACCGTTTGGTACGGAGCGGCCCCCGAGGCTTGCGATCCGTAGTAGATGGCCTGGTCGCCGACTTTCGGGCTTGTGATCGCAGATGTGCCCAGCGCGCTCTGCACGCTGCTCATGTGGCTCGAGGCAGTGGACGTGGAGCTCCAGAGCCCGAAGTCGACCTCTAACGTCTCAGCGGTGCCGATGTGCACAAAGGGTTGGGTCACTGAGAACTTTTGGTTGAAGGGCATCGACGACGTATCCAGCGGCCGCACTCCGAACGACGGAGGACCCTGCCACCAGTTGTCGTCGCCCAGCAACGTCCTGACGTCGGCAAGGGCGGGCATCGCCGCGTAAAGGTCCGGCGGTTGGGCATTGATGGAGCCGGAAGACACCCCCCTGGTGCAGGCGCTTCCCACGAGGGCGA
>JALYYG010000272.1 GCA_030946685.1 Candidatus Dormiibacterota bacterium
AGTCGAGACCGCTAACGCCTTGGAGAGGATCAGCGCGGGTCAACCATCATAAGCCGTAACGACTACGATGCCACCGTAAGTTTGGGAGGTGTGACCCTCTGAGAATGAGCGTTTTCTCCAAGCCAAGCCACTCTGAGTCGCGAGGCGCTCGCTCGCTATCTTCGACCAGGCCCTCGCGCATGTCGAGCGCAGCGGAGAAATGCTCGATACGGCAGAAATCTTGCGACTGAAAGGCGAGTTGCTTCTGGCTCGCGATGGTTTACCGTCCGCAGCGGAGTGTCAAGGCCGGAGAGAAAGTACATCAGTGGCCGGAGAGAAAATGCTTCAGTTGGCGGGGCAGAGAGAATCGTGGTTTGGCTTCTGGCAGGGGGAGCGCGAGGGGGATCACCCCCTCGCTATTGCAGCGAATAACTAATGTGGTCGAGCAGCGCGGGGAGCAGTCTTATCCGGGGTCTCGCGGCGGTTGATCGTCACTGATGTGGCGCTTGCTGTGTTTGAGCCTGAAGCTGTCGCCGTTGAGCTCGAGGATGTGAACGTGGTGAGTAAGGCGATCGAGCAAGGCGCCAGTCAGGCGCTCGGAGGCAAACACGCCGGTCCACTCGTCGAAGGGGCAGGTTGCTGGTGACGATAATCGAGCCGCGCTCATAGCGCTGACTGAAGATCTCGAACAGCAACTCGGCGCCGGTCGGCGAGAGCGGAACGTAGCCCAGCTCATCGACGATCAGAAGCTTTAAGCCGGCGAGTTGGCGTTGCAGGCGCAGCAGACGCTTTTCATCTCGTGCTTCGTGTAGCTCGTTGACCAAAGCGGCGGCGGTGGTGAAGCCGACCGGGATGCCCTTCTGGCATGCAGCCAACCCGAGCCCCAGCGCGATGTGAGTCTTGCCGGTGCCGCTGTTGCCGAGCGCGATGACGTTCTCGCGGCGGGCGACGTACTCCGAGCGGGCCAGCTCCAGCACCAGGGTCTTGTTGAGCGAGGGGATGGCGGTGAAGTCGAAGCTGTCGAGGCTCTTGACCGCGGGGAACCTGGCCTCCTTGATCCTGCGCTCGACGGTCCGTGGTTCCCGCTCGATCATCTCCAGTTCGGCCAGACGCAGCAGATAGCGGGAGTGGTCGACGCCTTCGGCGGCGCACTGGCGGGCGAGCTTGTCGTACTCACGCAGGAAAGTTGGCAGCCTCAGCGCCTTCAAGTGATGGGCGAGCAGCACCTGCGGCGTATCGCTCATGACGCTGCTCCTCCTGCCAGCAGGCTCAGATAGGCCCGGGCCGAGGTGGTCGTTACCTTGGCCTGCGGCAGGTAGGGATAGATCTTCAGGTCCAGCCGCGGCGCGCGGCGCTCGATCCGGCACAACACCAGATGCTTGACCGCATCGAAGCCGATCACTCCGCGGGCTATCGCTTCTCTGACTCCGGCCAGCACATCATCGGGGCGGAACACCTCCAGCAAGCGCAGGACCTGGACGAACTCGCGCTTGCCCGGCTTGCCCACGCGGGCCTCGAGCAGACGGCGCAGGGTCGCGAACTCTTCCGGCAAGGCCCAGCCGGCCAGCGGAGCGGCCTGGTCGAGCGCACCGATCTTCCGCTCCAGCAACGCCAGATAGTGCAGCGGATCGAAGACGAAGTCCTCGCGCTCATAGGACCGCGGATGACGAGCGATCTCCTCGGCGCCGCAGGCGATTGCCACCTCGTGGATATAGCCGCGGACCAGCACCTCGCGGTGGCCGTAGGCAGTCGGCACCGAGTAGTCATTGCCCCGATAGCGCACCAGGGACAACGAGCTGACTCGGGCAGCCTTCTTCTCGCAGGCTTCATAGGGAGTCGCCGGCAGCGGCAGCAAGGCGGCCTGGTCTCGCACCAGCCGTTCGCCGATGGTCTCATCATGACCACGCAGCCGGTCGCCCAACCGGCGCCGGCAGTGCTCCAGCACCTTGGCGTTGAGTTCCGCGAAGCTGGCTGCCCGTGGGATCGGCACCATGAAGTTGCGCCGCGCGTAGCCCACTAAGCCTTCGACCTTGCCCTTGTCGTTGCCTTTGCCCGGCCGGCCGAAGCGGTCGGTGAACAGGTAGTGAGACTGCAGCTCGCTGAAGGTCCGGGTCCGCAGCCGCCTGCCGTCTCCCAGGATGCTCGCCACCGCCAGCTTGCTGTTGTCGTACCGGATCGAGCACGGCACCCCGCCGAAGAACTCGAAGCTGACGTTGTGCCCCTCGCAGAAGGCTTCGCTGCTCTCTGCCGGATAGGCCTGCACCAGACAGCCGTCGCTGTGCGGCAGGTCCATCGCAAAAAAATGGATCTTCCGCTCAACTCCGCCGATCACCGCCAGCGCTTCGCCGAAGTCGGCTTGCGCATGCCCCGGATCGTGGCGCAACGGTACGAACATCTCGCGCAGCCGCAGCCGCCGCTCGTGCACGTAGTCCTTTACGATCGTGATCCCGCCGCCATAGCCGTACTCGTCGTGCAGCCGCTCGAAGATCCGCTTCGAGGTATGCTGCTGTTTGGCCGGCTGTCCCTTATCTTCTTCCAGGATCCGCTCAATGATACCGATGAACGGGTCCAGCTTCGGCCGTGCCGGCGGCCGGCTCCGCCGGTACCCCGGCGGCACCGAGAACGCCAGCATCTTCGCCACCGTCCGCGGGTCGATCCCGAACCGCCGCGCCGCCTCCCGTCGGCTCAGCCCCTCCACATACACCGCCCGTCGCACCTGCCCGTAAAGCTCCACGCCCTTCATCCCTCCACCCTCTGCCCATCTTGGCAGAAGGCTTGTCTGCTGCCGGAGTTTTGCTCCGGCGCGGCCGAACTATCCGGCCGCTTGACTGAGGGATTTTCTCTCCGGCGCTCTCACCACGGCCTCGTACAGACTCTGCGCGGTGACTTGGGCCGTATGCTCGACGCCTTGCGCGTCCCAGCAGGAGACCCTGCATGTTCGGACTGGCATCGGGCGAAGATAGTTTCGTGTTTTTTTCGCCAATCTTGAGCGTCAAGTCGACGTCGCGGTGCGCGACGGCTGTGGGAC
>JALYYG010000064.1 GCA_030946685.1 Candidatus Dormiibacterota bacterium
CGATCGCCGGCTCGTTGACCTCGAGAAGGTGCGTCAGGGCGCTGATGTTCCGTGCTATCTGCTCGCGCGTGAGCTCGCGAATCTGTTGCGCCGGCGATGCGCTCATCTTGGGTTGAGCGTAGCCGCCATACCACGCCGCCCACGACGCAAACCTGCGCGCAGTTCGGCTAGTACAGGCTGCCCAGGTCCTCGACTTCACGAACCCGTGCCGCGGGAGGTATCTGATTGTGAATCAGGCATCCAGTGCCTCCTCGGACCCGCATTAGGCGAGGCGTTTACGTTGCAGTCAGCTGCCGATGCCGCGAACGATCGGCCGACGGTGTCCAACCTGTATCGCAAGGCATCATGACCAGATGGTCTTTCGATTGAGACTTCAAACTCAAGCCACCGAAGCCCCGGTGGGCTAGCTTGAACCTCCGCTATTTGGTGGGACTGCTGTTCCTGATCGGCGCTGTGCTGGTCGCGACGGTCGGCTTGCCATGGCTCTGGCGCGGCGATCGGACGGGCAGTGATAGTCCCCAATGGTGGTGGCCGTACGGCGACCGGGCCTGGAGGCACTATTTTCGCACTCTGCCCCTCAGCATTATTGCAGCGCTGCTTCTCGGTTTGACTGTGACAGCGCTGCCCTTCCTGCCGAATCGGCCCCCGCAGTCGCTGCTTTGGGTCGTTCCGATGCTCGTCGGTTTTTTGATCCTCTTTGTCCTCGCAACCACGGTCTGGTTGTGGAACTGGCCGAAGGTCGTGGTTCCTCCGTACCTCCGAAACGAACCCGGCGCGCTCTCTAGGAATCGGACGCGAGGCCCCGTCAACGGTGTGCGACCCGATTAAAGAGGATTCCTCGATCTGAGCATTGAGGTTTGACAGATTCTCAATAGAGAGTTGGCTGCGCTGTACGTAGCCGTCAGCTTGGCAATATTCGTTGTGCTTCTTGTCGTGGTGCATGAATCACCGGCGCAGGCGTTGCTGATCGCCCTACCAGTCGGCGTCGCCGCGCTCGCGCTGGCGTTCGCGTTGTCGTGGTTCAGTCCGCCGCTGGGTCGGGATCACGCGCCGATGCGTCTACCGCCGTTCAAGGCGCTCGCGCGCAGACGGCATCGTTGGAACCCATTCTTCGTGGAGCATGTGACGATGCGTAGTCCCTATCGCGCCGAGTGGTGCCGAACCGAACTCGCGCGAGTCTTGCTGTCCGCGCCATACATCCCGGGGCCCCGTGGCGCGATGACCGGTCTCGTCGGAGCAGACCGATTCACGCTGCGTCGCGTCACCCTTTGGCATGACGATGGCCGTCCCCTTGCCTCCGGCACCCTCAAGGACGCGGAGCCTGGCACCCTGATTCGGATGCGGGTTGCACCGCCGGCAGTGTCCGTCTACCTAACGTTTGCGATCGCGCTCTGGATCGGCGCGCTCGTCGTTATCGGGTTCATTGGCGCGCTGCTCACGCAACCGGTTGTCACGTTGCTGGCGCTCGCCGCGGTCGTAGTTCTTGTGCTGGGGTTAATCGCCGTTGGTGCCGGGCTGTTGCGCTTGGCCGCGCGCCTCGGCGTGCACTTCATCGATGTGCCTGAGTCCGACCGAATCGTAGAGTTCCTCCAGGGCGCTTTTGGAGCCGATGTCGTGTCGCGCGAGTAGAACAACTGCGCGAGGGGAATGGCTGATTCACAATCAGTCGATCAGGAGTGAGCCGCGCAGGAACGTTGGGTGACATCGTGGCGGTGTTGGACAACGGTAGCGTCCGGGCTACTGAGATCCCGCGACGGTGGCTCTATGGGCCTCTGTGCAGCGCCGACCATCCCGCACCGGAATACGTTCGCCAGGATCTCGCGGCCCGGGAGGGCGATCGCAGCGTCAGGGTCAGCTCGCGCAGATCGGACAGCGGCGCGGTGACGACGACCATCCCCTCGTAGTCATCTTCCGGAAGTTTCCACCGCGACCACGCGACCACCGGATCGCTCCCTTCGTCACGAAGGGTCCAGCCGCTCCGAACGAGTTGCACGCGGTAGTGCCCGGCGAGGGCATCGACTGGCATGTCCGTATGCGCGCCCGCTTGGGTGTGCCATTCATTCTCGCTTCCCCCGCCTCCGCCTCCCTGAACTGGAACGTCCGGCGGCGCGGCCAGGTCCGGGATGAGATGCGCCAGGGGACCGCCCGGACCGTAGGGTCCAGTGCGCTGCCGGAGCGGGTGATGGTCGAGACCGGCGTCCCAGGTGATGACCGCGCGGGTCTGTCCGTCCCGCTCAGCGACGGACAGGCTGTAGAAGGGGTCGCTCTCCGTGCGACAGAACACGCGACCCAAGGCCATAGGCATCGCCGAACGGAAGCCGCCGACACCGCCGGGCATCTGCGGCGTGAACGGGCTCCAACCGAGAGCGCGCAACAAGCCGTCGTAGTGACCGAGGATTTCATCGGCGGTCGAAGCGCCCTCGAGGTAGACGTTCATCGAGGCGATGTGGTCATCCCGACGATGCGTGACGCTGCCGATCACCGATGTCCGTGCCGCGGCCGTGACGTCGGCTGGCCAGTTACGCGGAGCCTCTCCCAGGCGCGCCTCGATCTGGTTGAGGGGAAAAATCCGCTGGAGCAGCGCTTCTGTGAGACGGCGGTATTCCCCAGCTTCACCGTCGGCCATTGCGGGAGCCTACGGCACGAGGCTCATCTAATCCGGCCACCGGGCCAGGACTTGGCGCGTTCACCATCCCGCGCGGAGCTGGCGGGCACCGTGGTGCGGCCCGTGGATGGATACGCCGGGAGTCGCGCGACCCGACACGTCGTTCTGCCCCGAGTCAGCTAATTGTGAATCAGGTGATCACGTTGCCCTGTTGTTCTAGGTCGTGCCGTCGGAACAATCAGCAGCGTGGGTCAACCGAGCAGCGTTGATCGAGAACCTGCACGCTCTCAGGGCTTGCGTGATATTGAGTCTCCGTCCCGACGAAATGAAAGGAACGCTTCGTGCTGGAATAGACCGATCCCCAGATCAGTGTGCGCTGGTCGATTTCATTGGCCTGGCCGCCACTGTTGACGTAGAAGAATTTGTCGAAGGCCTCTCCGGACTCCTGCTTATCGGAGGTGCAAATCCGGCCCCGGTCGTTCACCTTCAAAACCTTGTAGCCGCGGTCGAGCGGTAGGGCACTGCACGCCGAACTCTCGTATTGCGCAACGATCCAGCCGACATATCCGCTCGGGATCTCCCAACGGTCTGGGGTTCGCGTGTTGCATGCTGTACCCAATAGCGCGAGCACTAGCAGAATCGGGCCAGCCCGGCCGAGGCGCACCACCCGACCTCGACGAATGCTCATCGCACGAGTGTGAGCGCTGCGACCACGTCGATACCGCGGATGATCGGGCCGAGATGTCGGCTCATCTGATATGGAGTCAGGTGCCTCCGTCGCGCAACGCCCTACCAACCCAGCGCAACGAGTCGGACCTGCGCTACCTTGAAGAAGTGCCGCGGTTGCTCGCCGCTGTGTGTCTTGCAGCACTGACGCTCAGCTGCACTCGGTCAGGCGCAGGGCTGCCGGCCGCTAGTGCCACTGCGGACCCAAGCGCGTCCGCTCGGTGTGCAACGTTTCTTCAGTCGAATGTTCTGGGTGATCAAGTCGTGTTGGCTGCTGCCTACGAATCCACCCCTGACGAGGTCACGAGGTGGATGGAAAGCGGGGATATGCCGGGCCACGATCGGGCTGGTCCGGGTCAGGCGCCGACTCGATCGGCGGCGCCGGGCGACCGCATCGCCTCCTGCTATTTCGATGGGAGCATCACCTTTCGTGGGCCGCTGCCCTACGGCGCAAGTCCACCCACGTTCCAGCGGATGCTCGTATTACTCGATCCCACCGGCAAGGTGCTGATGGAGTCAGGCGGGACTCGCGAGCTGTACCCGCTGGTGCGTCCCAAGTGACCCCGAATTCATTCTCTTGCGTCGACGGACTCCACTTGGCGTGGTGCGGAGGACGTGGCCACCACCTGATCTCGAATCAGACGAGGCATGGGCATCTATCGGCCGAAGTCTGCGCCGCTCTCCGATCCGCCTGGAGCGCCGACCCGTCGCGCTCCGTGCGGCAACCGACGAGCGGACGAGAGATCGAGGCTCGGCGATATCGTGAGCCCGTGAGATTGGCGGCGGCACTCGCAATGGCAACGGTGCTGGCCGGGTGCGGCCCTCAGGCGACCCCGAGCGCAAGCCCGAGCGCGTCCACAATGCCTTCGGCGACCCTAACGACCGCGACCCCTGTGCCATCACCGACGACCGGACCGTCGCCGACACCGTCCGGGGCGGCACCTACAGCGGTGCGCTTCATCGACCCCCTGCACGGGTGGCTCGGCACCCAAGACGGGATCTTTGGCACGAAGGACGGCGGGGCGACCTGGGATCGGCAACTGGGCGGTGGATCGATCACGCGGATCTGGTCGTACGACGCGACCCGCGCCTGGGCCCTTGGGTCCGACAACGCCCTCTTCCGCACGCAGGACGGTTCACATTGGACGCCGATCGAGCCGCGACCGAATCCGCCGATCACCCAGATCGATGCGTTCAGTCCCGAGCTGCTCTGGGCGATTGGCGTCATGCCGGCGACCGATCCCCAGCCCGCGCAGGTCTTCGGCAACGTGATGCGTTCGGTCGACGGCGGAGCCAGCTGGCAAGTCGTCGGCACACACACGATGTGGTCGGTCTGCTTCGAAACGACCACCGAGGGAGCCGGCGCGGAGGGCAAGCAGCTCTTCCGCACGTCGGACGCCGGGCGCACCTGGACACCGACCGTGCAGCTGCCGATCAACGACAGCGGACCGTATTGGTATCCAACGCTGACCTGCCCGAATGGCACGAATTTCCGGGTGCAGGTCACGGAGCCGAACGCCGCCGCGGGTCATGCGCCGTACCTGGTGTTCCGCACGAACACCGGCGGAAGCGGATGGCAGCTCGAGTTTCGCGAGGGGTACACGCTCGGTACGACGACGCCGCCGAACACGCCGCAGCTCGGGACCTTCCCGTCGATCATGCAGGCGACCCTGGTCGGCGGCCGGACCTGGTTCATCACCTGTTCGCCCGGCGCGACGGCGTTGGAATTCCTATTCCTCGGCCCAACGGGCGAGACCCTTGCGCGAGGCCCTTGCGCGAGGCCCGGTACCGGTCGCCGACTGCGCCATCGATGGGCAGGTCATCGACTCGACTCACGTGGTCATCGTCGCAGGGTCGACGAATTCGGTCATCGCTACGGATGACGGCGGAGCGACCTGGCACACGGTCTACAAGGGCCGTGCACGAACCTAGTTCTCCGCCGCTGCGCGACTAACTCCATATCAGTTGCACATGACGTCGAACGATCGAGGCGAGTGTTCTAGTTGTCCGCCGGTGCTCGGAAGATGTGGTCGCGGAGACTGCCTTTCGGATCCTCCGGTAGTCGCCACCAGAGCTTCGCCCTCGGATGCCGGATTATCCTCGCCGCCCCGCCCGCGTATTTCATCGGGACCGTGAGCCGCTCGAAGGTGGCGTCCGCCGCGTTCAACCGTCCTAGGTCGACGGCGGGAGTGACGCCTGGCCATTTCAGTACTGATCTGATTTGGCCACGGACGTTGACGCCGGCGACGTAGGCGACGATCCCGCCCTCAAAGCCGCGTTCAACAGACTCCACGAATCGCTCCCAACTCGGAATCAACTTGCGCAGGCGTGCCGCCTTGATTCGAGCACCGATTTCCCGGAAGGCGCGGCCGTCGTCGCCGAGCCAGCTGGCAACGTGCTGTCGAACAATTGCGGCTCGCTGTGCAACGGCCTGTTCAAGTTCTCGATCGCTCGCGAACTTCTGAGGCAGTGCAGCGTCCGTCGCAAAGGCCGAGGTGAGTTCGAAGTATGTGAATGGTTCATCGTCCTCATCATCGAACAGCGGCGGAGCCTTTCCTGCCTTCAAAGGCATCACCGTCGTTAGATAGAGGGTGTCGGCCTCCAAGTAGTTGCTTATCGTCAGGCGGCGTTGACTGTACGCGACTGTGATGCCCCGGCCGTCCCACGCGAGCTCCTCCTCGACGAAGCCCAAGTCCGTGGCCAGGAACGCGAAGTCCTTGTGAACGGCATCGACAAAGCACGCTTCACTTTCGCTCAGTCTCATTGTCGCTGACAGTAGCTGTCACATCTAAGAACCGGTCCTGCAGGGCATCTGCCCGCTGAGAGCGCGGCAACATTCCGGGTCTTCGGTTGCATCGCGGCGGAGATAGGGAGGCCGCTCTGCCCATCTCGCGAGGCATGGGTCGGGCGCTAGCGCGTTAGCCGACACACCGACCCGTGACGCATTAGAACCCGGCGAACGGTGTTGCGAACGCCTGGCAGACGGCATTGCGTTCGTCTGCTGCGGGAAACTTGCGACGTATGTTGTTCGTCTCATGCTGGTGATGCCTAGACATCTGGCGTTCGGCCTCGTCCTCGCTCTCTTGCTCGCTAGCTGCTCGTTGAGCGGTCCGGGGCCTTCAGCATCCATCCGCCTCAGCAGACCGAGCGGCGGCGGACTCGGGGCGATCTTCGACGTGACTCCTGCCTACCCCGGCTACACATGGACGCGCGATGGGCATTCGGTCAACCCTGAGGAGTTGGGCACGTCCGCTGGACCGGCCCACTGCGGGTGGCAATCGGCAACTCTGCTGAGCATCGGCTGGCCGGTCGGGACGCTGTCGACGTCCAGCGCTCAGGCCCGGCAATACATCCGCGCCCCCCGAGCCGTTGTACGGGCAGCGTTTCACGATCGCCTGGATTTGAACGCGACGCTGCCAGCCGACGCGCGCCCGACCGGATACTCGTACAACTCGATTCAGGTCTTTCTGAGCCCGACCGACCAA
>JALYYG010000296.1 GCA_030946685.1 Candidatus Dormiibacterota bacterium
GGGCCAGCGGTGGTTCCAGTGAGACTGCGCAGAAGGCGCTGACCGTCAGGCCGCGAGGCAGGCCGTCCTCGCCGAAGGCGGTGAGGACCACCACGCCGCTCGGAAAGCTGGCCATCACCTCGCGAAAACGCTGTGGGTCGATCACCGAAGGGATCGTAGCCGTGGTCCCGGAACGAACACTTGTTTGTGCGCCCAGAACCGCTCAAAATTGGTGGGTGGGGACCGCTCTAGACCTATTCTCGCCGCCAACGCGCGACTGGTTTCGCGCCACGTTTGCCGATCCCACCAACGTGCAGGAACGAGGCTGGCAGGAGGTGGCGGCCGGCCGGCACGTCCTTATGGCCGCCCCCACCGGCAGCGGTAAGACCCTCGCGGCGTTCCTCTGGTGCATCGACCGCCTGACCACTGAGGCGGCGCCGCCCGAGGCCGAGCGCTGTCGCGTCCTTTATGTGTCGCCGATGAAGGCCCTAGCGCACGACGTCGACCGCAACCTGCGTTCCCCGCTGATTGGAATCCGGCATCACATGCAGACCCTGGGTCTGCCGGCGCCCGACATCAGCGTTGCCATCCGCACCGGCGACACCCCCACCGAAGCGCGCCGATCGATGGAGCGGCATCCGCCCGACATCCTCATCACCACTCCCGAATCGCTTTACCTACTCCTGACCAGCGGGGCCCGCCGCATCCTGACGTCCGTTCGGTGGCTGATCGTCGACGAGATCCACTCTGTGGCTGCCACAAAGCGTGGCTCTCATCTCGCTCTCAGCCTGGAGCGCATGTGCGTCCTGACCAAGGTGGAGCCGCAGCGGATCGGGCTCTCGGCCACCCAGCGTCCCCTGGAGGAGGTCGGGCGTTTCCTGGGCGGCACGAATCGTGAGGTCGCGATCGTCGATGCCGGACGGCTGAAGACGATGGAGGTGCGTGTCGAGGTGCCTGTCGACGACATGGCGCGCCTGAGCGTCGAGGATGACAACGGCCGGCCCGCGGGCAGCATCTGGCCCGCGATCTACCCGCGGTTGCTCGCGCTGATCCGCGAGCACCGCTCCACCATCGTGTTCGTCAACTCCCGGCGGCTTGCCGAGCGGCTCGCCGCCCGCGTGAACGAGCTGGCCGGCGAAGAGCTGGTGCTGGCCCATCACGGCTCCATCGCGCGCGAGCAGCGAATCCTGATCGAAGACCAGCTCAAGGCAGGAGTAGTTCGCGGCCTTATCGCGACGTCGACCCTTGAGCTTGGCATCGACATGGGCGCAGTCGACCTCGTGCTTCAGGTTGAGGCGCCGCCCAGTGTGGCCGCCGGCATCCAGCGCGTCGGGCGGGCGGGCCATTCAGTGGGAGAGGTCTCCCGAGGTGTGGTCATCCCGAATTTCCGCGGTGGCCTCCTCGAGTCCGCAGCGGTGGTGGAGGGCATGCTCGAGGGACGGATCGAGTCGACGGTCGTGCCGCGCAAGCCCCTCGATGTGCTTGCTCAGCAGGTCGTCGCGATGTGCGCGATGGATGAATGGCGTGTTGACGAGCTGGCGGGCGTGGTACGCCGCGCCTATCCATATAGCGACCTCGGTCCGCGCGCGCTGGAATCGGTGCTGGACATGCTCAGCGGACGCTATCCGTCCGACGAGTTCGCCGAGCTGCGACCGCGCATCGTCTGGGACCGCGTGGCCGGCACGCTCCGAGGGAGGGCCGGAGCGCAACGCCTGGCGGTGACCAACCCGGGGACGATCCCAGACCGCGGGCTTTACACCGTGAACCTCGTCGACGACGGGCGTCGCGTTGGGGAGCTCGACGAGGAGATGGTGTACGAGAGCCGCGTCGGCGAAACCTTCGTGCTCGGCGCTTCCACCTGGCGCATCGCCGAGATCGGGCCGTCGCAGGTGCTCGTCACGCCGGCTCCAGGCGAGCCGGGAAAGATCGCGTTTTGGAAGGCGGACGCGCCGAGCCGGCCCGTAGAGCTTGGGCTCGCGCTGGGCAAGATGGTCCGCGAGCTGCGAGCCCTCGAGCCAGACAAAGCGGCAGATCGGTTGCGGACGCGAGCGGGGTTTGACGACCGCGCGATCAAAAACCTGCTCGCCTACCTCGACGACCAGGCGGCGGCTACGGGCGCGGTGCCCGACGACCGCACGGTGGTGGTCGAGCGCTTTCGCGACGAGGTGGGTGACTGGAGGGTTTGCGTGCACACGCCCCTTGGAAGCCGGGTGCACGCGCCGCTGGCGCTGGCCCTCGAATCGCGGCTGCAGGTACGCCTTGGGATCGATGCTCGCGCCATGTGGACCGATGACGGAATCGCTCTGCATTTGCCAGATGTGGATGCGCCGCCGGCGTTGGATGAGCTGCTGCTTGACCCGGAGGAGGTCGAAGCGCTAGTGCAGGCGCAGCTGCCGGGTTCGGCGCTGTTCGCATCACGCTTCCGCGAGAACGCGGCACGATCGCTGCTGCTTCCCCGCCGGCGACCCGGGCAGCGGACCCCGCTCTGGCAGCAGCGAATGCGCAGCGCCGGCCTGCTGCAGGTGGCCGGGCAGTACCCCGACTTCCCGATCCTGGCGGAGACCTGGCGCGAGTGCATGGCCGACCACTTCGACATGGCCGCTCTGATGGTGCTGCTCCGCGCGATCCGCTCGCGGGAGGTGCGCGTGGTGGCGGTCGACACAGAGAGGGCATCGCCGTTTGCGTCCTCGCTGCTCTTCTCGTATGTCGCCGAGTTCATGTACGCGGGCGACTCGCCGCTGGCTGAACGCCGCGCGCAGGCGCTAACGCTTGACCGCGAGCTGTTGGCCGAGCTGCTCGGAAGCGAGGACCTGCGCGAGCTTCTCGACCCCGCCGCGATAGCTGCAGTGGAGGTGGAGCTCCAGGGGCTGCTGCCGGAACGCTTTCCGCGCGACCCCGACGAGGCCCACGACCTGCTCGTCCGGCTCGGTGACCTCAACGACGAGGAGACGTCTGCACGGGGCATCAGCCAGGAGTGGCTGGGCGGCCTGGAGCGCGAGCGGCGCGCCGTGCGCGTGCGGGTGGCGGGAGAGGAGCGCTGGATCGCGGCCGAGGATGCAGGACGCTACCGCGAGGCGCTTGGAGCGAGTCTCCCGGTCGGGCTGCCCGACGCGTTTCTCAGCCCGGGAGCTCGACCGCTCGAATCCCTGGCCAGGCGGTGGGCGCGCACTCACGTCCCCTTCGTCACGGCCGAGCTGTCGGCGCGTTGGGGGATGCCGGCGGCGGCGGTAGAGGAAACGCTGGCTCAGCTCGCCGCGAGGGGCGAGGTCGTTGCGGGTGAATTTCGTCGCGCAGCGCGGGGCCGCGAGTACTGCCACCCGGAAGTCCTGCGCATGCTGCGGCGGCGCTCGCTCGCGGCGCTGCGGCGGGAGGTCGAATCCGTGCCGCCGGTCGTGGTCGCGCGATTCCTGCCGCCGTGGCACGGGGTCGGGGCGGGCGCTTCCGGTGTCGATCGTCTCCTCGAAGTCGTGTTCCAGCTCCAGGGCTTGCCTCTTCCGGCCTCAGTCATCGAGCGCGACGTGATCGCAGCGCGGGTCGCGGGTTACAACCCGCGCCTCCTGGACGAGCTCGTGTCGATGGGCGAGGTGGTCTGGGTCGGGCGCGGGGCGCTGGGCGCCACCGACGGCCGGATTGCCCTGTACCTGCGCGGCGACGCCCCGCGATTGGTCGCCGAGCCTAGCGATCCACCCGCCGGCGACCTCCACGGTCGGCTGCGCGATCACCTCCGCGCACGCGGCGCCGGCTTCTTTCGAGACATCTATAGCGCGTGCGGTGGGGGTGACGAGGATGCCTTGCTCGACGCGCTGTGGGACCTGGTCTGGTCGGGCGAGGTCACCAACGACACATTTGCGCCGCTGCGCCTCCTCGGCCCGGTGACGCGTAGGCCTGCGCGGGGCCCCCGCCTGCCGCGCCTCACGCAGCCGCGCGCCGCAGGCCGATGGTCGCTAGTCGCCGAGATGGTCGGGTCCGGAGCGTCGCCGACCGAGCGCCTGCACTCGGAGGCGGGCGTTCTTCTGCAGCGGCATGGCGTGCTGACCAGGGAGGCTGTCGTCGCAGAAGGCTGGCCTGGCGGCTTCGCCGGCCTCTATCCCGTCCTACGGGCCATGGAAGAATCGGGGCGAATCCGCAGGGGTTACTTCGTCGAAGGGCTGGGTGGCTCGCAGTTCGCCCTGCCCGGAGCCGTCGACCGCCTGCGCTCGCTGCGCGAACCAGAAGGAGGAGTCGTTGCGCTTGCGGCCTGCGACCCGGCAAACGCGTACGGCGCCATCCTGCCGTGGCCGCGATCGGATGGGCGAATGGCCAGGGCCGCGGGCGCGTACTGCGTGCTCGACGCCGGCGAGCTGGTCCTCTACCTGGAGCGGGGCGGCCGGTCGCTGCTGACCAACGGCGAGATCCGGGCCGACCACGTACGTGCGTTGATGGGCGTGGCCGTCGCGGCGGGCAGAGTCGAGATCCAGCGAGTAGACGGCGGAGGCGTCATGGAATCGCCAATTGCCGCCCTCCTCCGCGAGGTGGGTTTTGCATCGAGCCACAGGGGCCTCGTCGCTTACGGCGGGCGCCCGGGGCGGTAGTGAGGAAGCCGACCTAAACTACCGGCGGATGAGCCTCAGCCAACTCATCGACCAGATCAGTCAACTCATCAACCAGATCACTCACTGGAGTGGGTGGGGCTGGAGCGGCTGGGGTTGGCCTGGTTGGATCGCGCTCGGAGCGCTCGCTACCGGAGCCATCGTCGTCGCGTTACTGGCGGGCTTCGGAAAGACCCGAGCGCGTGCGCAGCTCGAAGTGTTTGTCGATCCTGGGCCTCCTGGCAAGATCAGGGTCACGAGCGTCAGCGATCCCGCATCGGTTGCGAGCTACTACTGCCGCCTGCGGATCGCGAACCGTGGGACAGCCGTTGCCGATGGCGTGGAGGTCCAGATGCTCAGGCTGCGCAGGCGGAACGACTCAAACGCGATGGTTATCGATCCCGTGTTCCTGCCGCTCGACCTACGGTGGTCATTCGACCAGGAGCAGAGGCCGAGGCTGCTCCCCGGTGTGCATCGGTTCTGCGATCTGGTGCATATCGATGACTGGTCGGGGGAGGAAGACCTGCCGACTCTGGTCTTCCACAGCTCGATGTACCCGGCCTTCCCGAATGAGCTAAGGGCGGATGAATGGCCAACCCTGAAGCCGCCAGGAGAGTACGAGCTTGACATCGGTGTGGCGGCCGGGAATGCCGAGACCATTCGGCGCACGATCTCGATCAGGTTCAGCGGGACCTGGTACGACGATGAAGCCGAGATGTTTACGAAAGGCCTGGTCGTTCAGCGCAAGTAGCGCCTGCTTCGGGTCATCGCCGTGGTCGGCGTTGGAAGAGGGTGGTGCCCAACCATCACGGCAGCGCTTTCGACGCATCCAGCCACACCGGCTCAGCGCCCGCCCTATGCCAAGATGTGGTCGCGCCACCAAGGATCGGGGAGTAGCGCAGCTCGGTAGCGCACCTGACTGGGGGTCAGGTGGTCTGGGGTTCAAATCCCCCCTCCCCGACCAGTTCCTCCCGCGAGAATGTCCGAGACATTCAAGTCTGAATCCCTGCAGCCCCTAAAGCAGGGCGGCGATCATGGCATCGGCGACGAACTTGCCATACCTCTTAAGCGGCATGCCACGACGCAGGACCAAGAGCTCATACAGCTCCGCTGAGCTGTAAGTCCAGAGGACATCGGCGGCGTGTGTCGCAGTGACGCCGGGGTGCAGGTGGCCTGCTGCGCGGAGGCGGCCGGCATTCTCAGTCATGCGATGTACGCGGTCAGTGTCCATCTGCTCGAGTAGGGCCCGCAGCTCTGGGTCGCTGCCCGCAGCATCACGTATCAGTCGCATGACAGGCGCGGCTTTGGGCGCTATCTCCGTGACGAACGCTCCCCAAGCCTGGATTATCTTTCGTGGGTCGGCCTCGCGAGCTTGAAGCTCGTCTGAGCGCTGCTCGGCCGGCACTGGACCTTCCCCGCGGAGGATTCGCGCGCTGATTGCCATGACAAGTCCTGGTTTACCCCCGAAGGACTTGTATATGGTGTCGACGGATAGGCGCGCATCACCCGCGATTGCGGCGATTGTCGTCGGAGCGTAGCCGTCGCGCAGGAAGCGCCGCTCTGCTGCATCGATGATCCGCTCGCGATTCCTGTGCGCGAGCCTCAGACGGTGGCTTGCATCGTACGGACGCTTGCTCTTGACAGCCTGGCGGCTGCGACCTACACTCGACATTGGTTCCAGCATACTGGAATGAAAGTGTCTTCAAGGGGCAGGGATGAGAATGAACGAACCTCTGGCGACAATCGAGCGCTTGGTACTGGCGACCAACCAACACGACATTGAGGCTTTGGTCGCGTGCTTTGCAGAGGACTACCAGAATGAAACGCCGGCACACCCCGCTCGGGGATTTCGCGGCCGCGCACAGGTGCGTCGCAACTGGGACCAGATCTTCGCGTTCGTTCCTGATATTGCGGCCCGCATAATCCGAAGCACGGCAGACGGCGAGACCGTGTGGACTGAATGGGAGATGCACGGCACACGCCACAACGGAACCGCTCATCAGATGTGCGGCCCGATTGTCTTCGGCGTGGAGGACGGCCTGATCAAGTGGGCTCGCTTCTACCTCGAGCCAGTGGACGCGAGTGAGCTGACTGTGGACGATGCTGTTCGCGAACAGGTCCGGCAATGATTCTGGTTGCCGGCGGCAGCGGCACCCTGGGAACAAAAGTCGTCAAATTGTTACGACAGCGCGGGCTACAGGTGCGCGTGCTCACCCGCGATCGCAAGCGGGCGAGCCATCTCATCGATGCCGGCGTCGAGGTCGTGGAGGGGGACGTCGGCGACCCTGGTGCGGTTCAGCTGGCCGTCGAAGGAACGCGGAGCGTGGTGTCCGCAATCCACGGCTTCGCAGGCACGAAGAGCGCCAGTCCGGCCTCCGTCGACCGTGACGGCAACCACAACCTCATTGGGGCCGCGCGTAAGGCTGGGGTCGAGCACCTGGTGCTGGTCTCGGTCCTGGACGCATCCCCCGATCACCCCATGGACTTGATGAGGATGAAGTACGCCGCGGAAGGGGAGCTGAAGGCCAGCGGCCTGGCGTGGACGATCCTCCGGCCGGCCGCATACATGGAATTGTGGTGTGAATTGCTTGGCCGCCCTTTATTGGAGAAGGGCAAGACCCAGGTGTTCGGCCGCGGTCGCAACCCGATCAACTGGGTGTCAGCGTCTGATGTCGCCCGCTTCGTGGAGGTGGCGATAGCGGATCCTGCGCTCCGCGGCCAGACGATTGAGGTTGGCGGCCCCGAGAACCTGAGCGTGAGCGAGTTCCTGGATGTCCTTCGGTCTGGGACCGCCGCGAATGGCAAAGTTGGTCACGTCCCGCTCGCAGGCATGCGTGTCGGGGCGATTGTGATGAGGTTGGTGAACCCGAGCATGGCCAGGCTGATCCAGGGGGCCATCGTCATGGACACGCGACCACAGGCTTTCGACGCGTTGGAGACGCGCCGGCGCTATCCATCGATCCCGATTACCAGCTTGGCTGAGGTCGTACAACGTGACTTTGTCGAGTTCCCAGGCGCGGCTCGAGCCTCTCGCGGTGGGTCTTGACGAGGTCGAGGACGCCTCTCGCGAGTTCAATCTGACAGTTCAAATAGTGTCCCGGCCTCCCGGCCATGCTGGCAGCAGACCCAACAGGCCCATCAGCGCCATCTGGTCCGAGTAGACGCGTACCGTCTGGCGCTGGCGAGAGCAATCGGCTGTGACAAATGCTGAACGGCCCTCCGCCGGGTGCAAGCGGAGGGTGTGTTTATGGACAATGGAAAAGGAGCGTGAACAAGCCCCTAGCCCACCGGGTTGCGCTCGTGACCCTGGTGGCGCTCGATCTGACGCTGCTTGGGAGCTGCCAAACCCAAACCACTGTCGGATTGCCGACCACCCTGGGGCTGCGCTCTGTGCGTGGCGGCGAAGTAGCCTTCCAGGACGGGCTACCGGTGCCTTCGTTTACCTACCAGGCCAGCCGGCTTCGGCTCGAGTTGGCCGGCTCGTGGGAAGCAGAACCGGTCACGTTCCAGCAAGGGGCGACGTTCCTGGCGCCTCCCGCTCGGGGTGACACGCTGACGGCCCAGGCCGGCGGGCGAGAGGCGCCCGGTTATGACACCAGCGGATGGAGCCGGATGGCCATTCCCGGATCGCTGAACCCACCGCCCGGGCCCCAGTCGGGGGGCGCCTGGTTGCGCCGTCACTTCGACCTCGGTCCAGAGTGGACTGGATCGGCGATCACGCTCAAGTTCGGCGCGGTCAACTACATCGCGGACGTATGGCTCAACGGCACCTACCTGGGCTTTCATGAGGGAGGTTCGACTCCGTTCGCATTCGAGGTGACCAGTAACGTGCTCCAGGGCCAAACCAACCTGCTGTTGGTGCGCGTCGACAACCCGGCGTGGGGATCGCGCAACGACATAGTGCCTTGGGGCCTCGCCGACTGGTGGAATTACGGTGGCATCACCCAGCCAGTCTGGCTCGAAGGTCACCCCGATCTCTATGTGGTGCGCGCCGACGTCACCCCGCACCTCGACTCCGCGGAGATCTCTGTTGTTCTGGGCAATCAGTCGAACGCTGCAGCCAATACGAGTCTCTCGGTCTCCATCCTGCCGGCGGCTGTCACGCCAGACAATGTCACGGATCTCGATCCGAAGTCACAGCTGCCCGCTGACGCGGTGCCGGTTGCGTCCGATACGTTGGACGCCGGACAGCTCGCGCCTGGCGAAGTCACGCGCAGCCAGGCCAGTTTCGCGTTCGCATCTCCCGACCTCTGGACGCCGCAGCGGCCGGCCCTCTATTTGCTCCACATCACGGTGAACCAAGCTGGCGCGGCAGTCGACGACTATTGGGACACGTTCGGGTTCCGCACGATCACAGTCGATACCGGCGCCCCGAAGCTCCTCTTAAACGGCGAACCCACCTACTTCGAGGGCGCCGCCTTACACGACGAGCGTGCCTTCAACCCGGACCCGAGCCGCCCCGCCGGAGGCCCATGGCGAGATGCCGCAGACGTCATGCACTCACTCGACAATGCAAGGACGGTCAACCTGACGCTGATCAGGGCCGATCACCATCCACCCAACCCATGGTTGCCCTTGCTTGCGGATCGCCTTGGATTCGCTCTATGGGAAGAAATTCCGCTGTATCACTACACGCCCGAGACATTCGATATCGCCCTTCGCCGCGGGATTGCGCAGCAGATGCTGGCGGAGATGGTGCTGCGCGATATGAATCACCCCTCGGTTCTTTTCCATGGTTTCGCAAATGAGTCAACCGGGCAGTCTGGCCGAGTTCAGGCGATGCAGACCCTGCGCGACCTTGACCGCCGCCTGGATGGAACCCGGCTGACCGGCCAAGCAGCCTATGGCTTTGACATCACCGATCGCAGCAGCGACCCGCTAGACGTCGCCGGCTTCACCTTCTATTACGGGGTCTTCTATGGCGGCAGTGACGTTGCAGGCCAAACCCAACAAGCACTTGCCTCGCTGCACGCCACCTATCCCAAAAAGCCGATCGTCGCTCTCGAGTTCGGCCGCTGGGCAGATTCGCCGGGAGGCGAGGCAGCGCAGCGCGCCGTGTTCCAAGACACGTGGGGATCACTGGACGCCGCTCGCGACACCATGCCCGATGGCTATCTGGGATTCGACATCTGGTGGTCGCTCGAGGACTACTGGACGACGCGACCAGGAATCCAGGTCGAGCGTTTCGGCCTGTTCCGGCCCGACGGCACTCGGCGGCCGGTTGCGGATGCCGTGACGACATCATTCCAGCCCGGCGCCGGCGCGGGCGACCGCAAACAGATCCGCTCCGGTGGCGCTGGCCGGCCCTTGAATCTGCGGTCCCGTTCGGACCTCTTCACTGCCTATCTGCTCTACGGCGTCCTCTCGACGTTTGCGCTTCTGGGCGGCATCCTGATCGTGATGTTTGCGTTCGGCCGGCGCCGGCCAAGGTCGTGAACCGTGTAGTGAACCCGGCCACGGGACGCCATCAGGTCGTGGCGTATCTGGCCCGGCTTTCGGTGCGATCTTCGATCGAAGCCGGTGCCTGGGTTGGATTTTGCCTGGGGCTTCTTGCAGGCGCCATCATCGGGGCCGCGATCACGTGGTTGGCCGGCGCTGTTCTCGAGTGGCAGCGACAACTTTCCTACACGATCGGCGTAAGTCAGGCACTGCTGCCGTTCGGGGACCGGCGCGACAGCCTCCAGTCGGTCCAGGACTGGTGGTTTCTTGTCATCCCGGCGACCGGGATAGGGGTCGGGCTGCTGGTGGGCGTCCTGGGAGCGCTGATCGGCGGTCTGCTTGCGGTCGCTTACAACAAGTCTCCAGGCCAAGCCCAGGTGGTCGTCGAGATCCCGACGCTGGAGTGATTCGCAACTTGATCGCTGACGTGTTCAGCGCCGCCAAGGCGGTCGTCCATCGACCAGTGTAGGCGCGTCTAAAATTCGGCGCGATGCCGAAGGTGACGTTCATTGGGGCCGGCAGCGCGGTCTTCGCACGCCAGATCATCACCGACATCCTCGCCGTCGATGGCCTCGATCGCGGCGTCTTCGCGCTCGTTGACATCGATCCCGTGCGGTTGGACCTTGCCCGCCGCATGGCCGAGCGGCTGGTTGAAATCACTGAAAAGTCGTGGGCTGTGGAGGCTTCGACCGACCGGCTCGATGTGCTGAAAGGCACCGACTACGTGGTCAACTCCATCGAGGTCGCCGGCCTCCAAAACGTGCGGCACGACTACGACATCCCTAAGAAATATGGGATCGATCAGTGCATCGGCGACACGATCGGACCAGGGGGCATCTTCAAAGCGCTGCGCACCGGGCCCGCCTGGTTGGAGATCGTGGCGGACGTCGAGCGAACGGCTCCGCGCGCCGTGGTCATGAACTACACGAACCCCATGTCGATCCTTACGCTCGCGGCCAGCCGTTCCGCCGGGTTGCCGGTCGTCGGCCTATGCCACAGCGTACAGAGCACCTCGAGGCTGCTCGCCGAGTTCCTCGACGTCCCGTACGAGGAGCTGACCTGGCGGTGCGCCGGAATCAATCACAACGCCTGGTTCACAAAGCTGGAGCGCCGTGGCAAGGATCTCTATCCACTTCTCCACGAACGTGCCGCGCAGCCCGAGATTTACGAGCGCGACCCGGTGCGATTCGATTTGATGCTCCACCTGGGCGCCTTCGTCACCGAGTCCAGCGGACACTTCTCAGAGTACGTTCCCTACTACCGGAAGCGGCCAGACCTTGTGAAGAAATACTCGCGACCTGGATATCTCGGTGAGAGCGGGTTCTACGCCAACAACTGGCCGGCCTGGCGAGAGGACAACGACGAGCGAATCCACGCGATGTTGCGAGGCGAGACCGAGATCCCGCTGCAGCGGAGTCACGAGTACGCGTCCCATATCATCGAGGCGATGGAGCATGGCCGCACGACCAGCATCCACGGCAACGTCGTCAACGCCGGGGCCATCGAAAACCTGCCAGACGGCTGCGTCGAGGTCGAGTGCACAGTCGGTCCCGATGGGATTCGGCCCGTCGCGTTCGGCAGCCTGCCGGAGCAGCTGGCGGCGCTGAACCGCTCCCACATGGCTGTGCACGAGCTCATGGTTCAGTCCCTCCTCGAGCGCGACCGACGGAAGGCGAAATACGCTCTGATGCTCGACCCACTCACCGCCGCCGTGTGCTCGCTGGCCGAGATCGATAACCTCTTTGACGAGATGTGGGAAGCGGAACGCCCAAGCCTGGCGGCATTTGAATGACTACGACCTTCCGCGGGTGGCCGGAGGAGTGCCAGCGCTTCTTCATCGGGCTCGAGCTGGACAACTCCAAGCGTTACTTCGAAGCCAACCGGCGGATTTACGAAGACGCGGTCAAGGGGCCGATGGTGGCGCTCATCGAGTCGCTGGAAGCGGAATATGGCCCGGGCAAGGTCTTCCGTGCCAATCGTGATATCCGCTTCTCGAAGGACAAGTCGCCGTACAAGACCAACATCGCCGGGTACGCCGGAATGGGCGGCCACGGTGGCTACCTATCGCTCGATGCCCGTGGCCTGACCGTCGCCGCCGGCCGCTATGACTTCACCCCTGAGCAGCTGGCAAAGTACCGGAAGAGAGTCGCCGCCGACTCCACCGGCAGACCGTTGGCCGCAGTGGTTGCCAAGCTCGAGAAGGCCGGTTACCAGGTTGGCGGAGAGGAATTGAAACGGGTCCCGACCGGCTGGCCGCAGGATCACCCGCGTGAGCGCCTGCTCCGGCGCAAGCTGCTCTACGTGTACAAGAACTTCGGCCTGCAGCCGTGGCTGGGCAGCTCGGCGGCGCGCAAGCAGATCGTCAAGGTCTTCAAGGACGCTGAGCCCCTAAACGATTGGATGAAGCGCAACGCCGGTTAGCGCTCAGAGCGCGCTGTCAGCAGATCTTCCGGCAGAACCCACCTGACCGACGTTCGCGCTGCGATAGTTTTCAAATAGCGCATGCACGACGAAGCTCTCAAGGGTGGTGAACGATGGGTGCGCCCTTGGTGGCGGGACGCCGTCTTCTATGAGGTCTACGTCCGAAGCTTCGCCGACTCCAACGATGACGGCATCGGCGATTTGCCCGGAATCACCTCGCGGCTCGAGTACCTCAAGCGCCTTGGAGTCGACGCGATCTGGATCACCCCGTTCTATCCGTCGCCCCAAAAGGACCATGGCTACGACGTTTCCGATTACTACGGCGTCAACCCCGAGTACGGGACGGTGGAGGATTTCGACCACCTCGTCGAGAGGGCCCACGAGCTCGGCCTAAAAGTACTGGTCGACCTGGTCCCAAACCACACGTCCGATCAGCATCCATGGTTCCAGGCGGCCCTGTCTTCACCAGATGATCCGCACCGAGAGCGGTATTACTTCGCCGACCCAAAGCCCGACGGCTCGCCGCCGAACAACTGGGAGTCGGCGTTCGGCGGATCGGCGTGGGCAAAGGACGAGCGCAGCGGCCAGTGGTATCTCCACCTGTTCGCTCCCGAGCAGCCCGACCTATGTTGGTGGGACCCCGAGGTCCCTCAAGAGTTCGAGCGGGTCATCAGGTTCTGGCTGGACCACGGCGCAGACGGATATCGAATCGACGTCGCCTCCGCTCTCTTCAAACGCGAGGACCTTGCGGACCGTCCGATGATCAAGGACCCACGAACCGGCCTGCCCATACCCGACTCAAACTTCAAGGTCATCGACCAGCCCGCGGTCCACGAGGTCTACCGAGCTTGGCGCCGCATCCTCAACGACTACCACCCCGATCGGGTCCTTGTCGGCGAGATCTTCGATCCACGGCGGCAGTCGCAGTACATCCTCCCGGACCAGCTGAACATGGCGTTTGCCCTGGTCAGGGCACGCTGGGATGCATCGCTCTGGAAGCGGTCGATCGACGTGGATCGGCGAGCCGCGCCCGGACCGGTTGCAGCCCCGAGCTGGACTCAGTCCAACCACGACCTCGTGAGGCACGTGACGCGGCTGGGCGGCGGCTTTACGGGTCGCGCTCGCGGTCGCGCGGCTCTCCTATTGCTGTTGGGATTGCCAGGCCAGGTGTTCCTATTTCAAGGCGAGGAGCTGGGTCTCGAGGAGGTGAATGTCCCGCCGGACAGGCGCCAGGACCCCATCTACATTCACAGCGGCGGTAAAGAGGCCGGCCGGGACGGCTGCCGCGTGCCGCTCCCCTGGCACAAGGGCCAACCCAACGCCGGCTTCTCCACGGCAGACCCCTGGCTGCCGATGCCCTCCGGGTGGGATCAATTCGCAGTTGACGCCCAGGCCGGGTCCGCCGACTCGATGCTCGTCCTCTACCAGCGCGCTCTCGTGCTCCGACGGGCGCTTACAGGCATGCTGCCGAACCAGTTCAGGTGGCGTGCGGCCCCCGAAGGAGTCCTTCTTTACGAGCACGGCCGGTTGACCGTCGCGGTCAACTTTCTTGCCCGTCCTATGGTGGTGCCGATCCGCGGGCGCCTGCTGATCGCTTCGCACCCACTGGCGAGGTCGCGGAACAGCCGGCTGACCCTACCGGCGAACTCGGGCGCCTGGCTAGACAGGGCCAGGCCTACGTAGCCAGGCTATCGATTCACGGTTGGCTAACGGAGCCACTGGAGCGCTCCGTTATCGCTAGCATCCGGTGTTTATTAGCGAGCGCATAACCTACCCCCGGTCGCCAGCCGCTAATCTTCAAGTCATGGTGGTGGGGGTCCAGGCGGACTCGGATCAAACAGGCCCGAATCCGGTCCCGGAGGCGCCCAGGTACCTCAACCGCGAGCTGTCCCGCCTCGATTTCGACGAGCGCGTGCTCGCGATGGGGGAGGATCCCAAGCTGCCCCTGCTGGAGCGCGTTCGCTTCCTGGCCATTTTCAGCCAGAACCTCGACGACTTCTTCCAGGTCCGGGTTGCCGGCCTCAAGGAGCAGGTCCTGGCCGCCGTCGCGGCTTCGTCCCCTGACGGAATGTCGCCCCTGGACCAGCTTCGCTCGATACGGAGCCGTGTCGAGACCCTGGTCGAGCGACAGGTCACCCTGTTCAATGAGGGCATCGTTCCCGAGCTGGCAGAGACCGGCATCGTGATCGTGCGCGCCGGTGAGGTGACCAAGAAGGAGCTAAGCCAGCTCCATACGGTCTTCCGCCAGCAGATCTTCCCGGTGCTAACCCCTCTGGCCGTCGACCCGGGCCACCCTTTCCCTTATATCTCGCACCTGTCGCTGAACCTTGCCGTCATGGTCCGCGACCCTCAACGTCACCAGCAGCGCTTTGCCCGGGTCAAGGTGCCCCCGGTGCTGCCGCGGTTCATCGCCCTTGTCGAAGGCAAGCGCTATGTTCCGCTCGAGGACGTCATCGCGCTCCACCTACAGGCACTGTTCCCGGGCATGGAGGTGGTCGCCCATCACCCGTTCCGGGTCACGCGAGACGGCGACCTCGACGAAATCGATAGCGATGCCGAAGACCTTCTTGCCGCCATCCAGACCGAGCTTCGGCGCCGGCGGCGGCACGCCCGCGTCGTGCGTCTCGAGGTCGATCCGGGCATGTCTCCGGAGGTGCTCGAGCTGCTGACCCGCGAGCTGGAGCTGCAACCGAGCGACGTCTACCAGGCGAAGGGCCTGCTCGACCTGGGCAGCCTCGTCGCGCTCTCCCGCCTCGACCGCCCCGACTTGAAGGAAGAGCCCTGGCACCCAACGACTCAGCCGCGGTTGCGTGGCTTGGGTGTGGAGGTACCGGACCTCTTCGCCGTCCTTCGGTCAGGCGACATCCTCGCGCACCATCCTTATGACTCCTTTGCGACCTCGGTCGAAGCATTCATCGACCACGCCGCGAGCGACCCCCATGTCCTCGCCATCAAGCAGACGCTGTACCGCACTTCAGGACCGGCGAGCCCCATCGTGCGGGCCCTGATCCGCGCAGCCGAGGCGGGGAAGCAGGTGGTCGCGCTTGTCGAGCTCAAGGCCCGTGGCGATGAGCAGGCAAACATCACTTGGGCCCGGGCCCTCGAGGAGGCGAACGTTCACGTCGTGTACGGGCTGGTCGGTCTGAAGACGCACGCGAAGGTAACCCTGGTGGTTAGACGCGAAGGCAAACACATCCAGCACTACCTTCACGTCGGCACGGGCAACTACAACCCCAGCACAGCCCATCTGTATGAGGACGTGAGCCTGCTTTCGTCCGACGCCGACCTCGGTGCGGATGTCACAGAGCTGTTCAACCTCCTCACCGGTTACAGCCGCCAGCATCGCTACCGCAAGCTCCTGGTTGCGCCCACGAGCCTTCGGTCGGGTATCAAGCAGCTGATCGAACGCGAAGGCGTGGTTGGCGGTCGCATCATCATCAAGGTCAACAACCTTGTCGACCCCGAGATGATCGATGCCCTGTACGCGGCGTCGCAGGGGGGCGCGCAGGTCGACCTCATCGTTCGCAGCATGTGCTCGCTTCGCCCCGGTGTACCCGGATTGTCGGAGCGCATCAGGGTTCGCTCCATCGTGGGGCGGTTCCTGGAGCACTCGCGAATCTTCTGCTTCGGCGGCGCCCAGCCCGAGTACTACCTCGGGTCGTCAGACCTGATGCCGCGAAATCTCGACCGCCGAGTGGAGGCTGTGGTGCCGGTCACCGACGCCAAGCTGTGCGAGCGCCTCTCGCAGATCTTCGAGACTTTGCTCGCCGATGACGTCCTCGCGTGGGAGCTCTGCCCGGACGGATCGTGGCAGCGGGTGGCTACGGCCCGCGGGCTCAACTCCCACAAGCGCTTCCAGGAGCTTGCGCTCGAGAGTGCTCGCGGCAACGGGGTGGTCAACGGCGTCCCGCATGCTCGAGCGTGAGGTAAAGCTCGGGGCGGGACCGGCGTTCCACCTCCCCGACCTCAGCGGAGTCGTCGATGGCGTCTCCGTCACCGCCCCCGAAGCGGTTCGGCTCGAGACCGTCTACTACGACACCGCCGATCTGCGGCTGGCCCGTTGGGGAGTCTCCTTGCGCCATCGGGCTGGTGAGGGGTGGACGTTGAAGCTGCCGCCGACTCATCCTTCCGCTGACAGCCAGGCTCTCCTGGAACGCGATGAGCTCACATTCCAGGGTGGTGCGAAGAAGCCTCCGCCGGGAGCAGTCGCCATCGTCCGCGCTTACGTACGCAATGCGGAGCTCCTCCCGGTCGCCCGCTTGTCTACGGTGCGCAGGCGCGTCAGGTTGCTCGACGCTGCCGGCGGCCGGCTCGCCGAGGTCGTTGACGACGAGGTGTCGGTGCGCGACGGGCGGCGCGTGGCGGCACGGTTCCGTGAGATCGAGGTTGAGGTCACCGGGGAGGCCGACGGGATCATTGCGCCCGTGGTGGCACGGCTGCGCGCCGCCGGGGCCGGCACGCCGGACCCGACTCCCAAGCACATCCGGGCACTGGGACCACGAGCCATGGAACCACCAGAGGTGGCGCCGATGGTCGTGGAACCGGAGTCTCCGGCGCGCGATGTGATCCGCAGCGTGATCGCCCAGTCGGTCGCCGCGCTGCTTTATCACGACCCGCTTGTGCGGACCAGCGGCGATCCGGAAGCTGTGCACCAGGCCCGCGTAGCGACGCGCAAGCTGCGTTCGCACCTACGAACCTTCGGGCCCCTGCTCGACCAGGAGTGGACTGACCCGCTCCGATCTGAGCTGGGTTGGTTGGCGCTGAGCCTGGGCGCAGTGCGCGACCAGGAGGTGCTCCTCGAGAGGTTGCGTGAACGGGCCAGGTCACTCCCCGCCAACGACCTACGCCTGGCAACCGCAGTTCTTCATCTGCTGGGGATCGACATCGAAGGCCTTCGGAAGAAACTCATCGCGGACCTCGACTCCACGCGCTACGTCGACGTCCTGGAGCGACTGGTCGCGGCGGCGCACGCGCCGGCCGCGTTACCGGATGCGGATCAGCCGGCCGGCTTGGTGCTACCTCTTTTGGCGACGGGGCCATGGCGGCGGTTGCGGTCGGCCGTCAGGCACCTGCCGGACCCACCCGCGGATGCGGACCTCCATCGCATCCGCATCCTGGCCAAGCGGGCGCGATACGCGGCGGAAGCAGTCGCGCCGGTGGTCGGCCCCGGTGCGGCGTCGTTCGCTCGCGCAGCGGCCAAGCTGCAGACCATCCTGGGCGAACATCAGGACAGCGTCACTGCACAAGCGTGGCTGCGCGGCACGCGCATAAGTGGACGCCGAGCGTTCGTGGCGGGAGAGCTCATCGCCATGGAGCACGTCGCCGCGCAGGAGGCCCGCGCGAAGTGGCCGAAGGTCTGGAAATCGCTTGACCGCAAGAGCTTGCGCGACTGGATGCCTTCACGCTGACCGTGAGTCGCTGAATGCCGGCGCTCTACTTCATACGCCACGCCAAGGCAGGGAGCCGAAGCCATTGGCAAGGTGACGATCGCGCCCGTCCACTGAGCAAAAGTGGGGGCAGGCAGGCCGAAGGGCTGGTCTCGGTCCTCGGGTCCGATGCAATCTCGGCGGTCTTCTCGAGTCCGTACCTACGATGCGTTCAGACCGTCGAACCTCTGGCGCGCGCCCGGCGCCTTGCGGTCCAGGAAACACGGCACCTGGCCGAGGGCGCGAGGTTGAAGGGGGCGTATCGATTCATCGAGGATCCCGACCTGGACGATGCGGTTCTGTGCACACACGGAGACGTCATCCAGGAGCTGGTCGATGATCTGATCAGGCGCCGGATCGTGAAAGCCTCGCAGGTTGAGCTCGACAAGGGCTCCACATGGGTCGTCGAGGTCGAGGACGGCTCGCCGGTCGGCGCGCGTTACATCCCCGCACCTTGACCACTTTGGGAATCGCGATCCGTTCCGCGCTGGCGGCGGCGGCGGATCCTGAGCGCGCTCCCAAGATGCAGGCCTACATGAAATCTGAGATGCCATATCGCGGCATTGCAGCGCCAGACATGCGAGCCATCTCTAAACGCGTATTCGCCGACCATCCTCTGTCGTCCTGCGATGAATGGAGGGACGCAGTCCTCGAGCTTTGGCGCGGAGCTGGATTTCGCGAGGAGCGGTACGCCGCGCTTGAGCTGTTGGGCCACAGGCGACATCGGGACTGCAGGACTCCGGATGTGCTGCCGATGTACGAGGAGCTGATCACCACAGGGGCTTGGTGGGACTACGTGGATGAGATGGCTCATCACGTCGGCAACCTGCTTCGGTCGCACCCGGAGCAGATCCGGCCTTTGATGCGGGCGTGGAGCACTGACAAGGATCTATGGAAGAGGCGAGTCTCGATCATCTGCCAGGTCTCATTCAAAAGGGACACCGACCTCGGCCTCCTGTACGCCAACATCGAGCACAACCTCGAGGAGCGCAATTTCTTCATCCGCAAGGCGATTGGCTGGGCGCTCAGGTCCTACGCCTGGACAGATCCCGACGAGGTGGCGCGCTACGTGGCCGCGAACGAGGCGAGGTTGAGCGGCCTAAGCCGTCGCGAAGCGCTCAAGAACATCGGTATCTTGCACCCGTGACAGTCACGCTGCGTGGCGCCGGCCTTGGTGAGGAGCAGGTGGTCGCGGTGGCTCGTCACGGCGAGAAGGTGGCGCTGGCGGCCGCGGCGCGTGCCAGCATGGAGCTCAGCCGAGCGCGTGTCGTGCGAGCGGCATCGTCGCGCGAGCCCGTTTACGGCGTCTCGACGGGATTTGGCGCCCTTGCCGGCACCCGGGTCGCCCCGCTCCGCCAGCCGGAGCTGCAGCTGGCGCTGATCCGTTCACATGCCGCGGGTATGGGGCCGCCGGTCGAAGACGAGGTGGTCCGCGCGACGATGTTGCTGCGGGCACGCACCCTTGCCATGGGCCTCTCGGGTGTCCGGCCCGCCGTGGCGGATGCGCTGATCGCCCTGCTCAACGCGCAGATCACGCCCGTCGTGCCGAGGTACGGCTCGGTTGGATGCAGCGGTGATCTCGCACCGCTGGCCCACATCGCGCTCGCGCTCGTTGGTGAGGGCGAGGTATCAGATGAGGGTGGCGGGAGGAAGCCCGCGCTCCAGGCTCTCAAAGCCGCAAAGCTGAAACCTTTGAAGCTGGAGACAAAGGAAGGCCTGTCTCTGATCAACGGCACGGACGGGATGCTGGGCATGCTCGCGCTTGCCTGCGCGGACGCCGAGCGCTGCTTCCGAACCGCCGACGTCACGGCGGCGATGTCCGCGGAGGCGCTGCTGGGGACCGACCGCACATTCCAGGCGAAGCTGCACGAGATTCGCCCGCATCGAGGCCAGGTCGCCAGCGCAGCCAACATGGCGAGCCTAATGCGCGGATCTGGAATCGTCGCCTCACATCGCGAGTCTCAGCACGCGGTCCAGGACTCCTATTCGGTTCGGTGCAGCCCGCAGGTGGCGGGAGCCGCGAGGGACACGCTGGATTTTGCCCGCCGCACCGCCGCCGTCGAGCTCGAGTCTGCCGTCGACAACCCGGTGGTGCTCGAGAGCGGCGAGGTGGAGTCCACGGGCAACTTTCACGGAGAGCCCCTGGCGTTCGCCGCCGACTTCCTTGCCATCGCCGCCGCCGAGGTCGGCGCGATCTCAGAGCGCCGGCTGGACCGCCTCCTGGACCCCCATCGCTCCGAGGGCCTCCCGCCGTTCCTGGCCGAGGAGCCGGGGGTCAACTCTGGGCTCATGGTCGCCCAGTACACCGCCGCCGCGCTCGTCGCCGAGAACAGGCGGCTGGCGGCGCCGGCCAGCGTGGACTCGATCCCCACGTCGGGTATGCAGGAGGACCACGTATCGATGGGTTGGGGCGCGGCGCTGAAGCTCCGCGCAATCCTCGACAACCTGACTCACATTCTGGCTGTCGAGCTGACCGCCGCCTCTCGCGCCCTCGACCTGCGCGGTCCGCTGCAGCCGGCGCCCGCCACCTCCGCGGTTCGAGACCTCGTGCGTAAGCATGTTGGCGGTCCGGGTCCAGATCGCTTCCTCGCTCCGGAGCTGGCGGCGGCCGAGGCGCTCGTGCGAAGCGGGGCGGTGGTCGAAGCCGCGGAGGCCGTGGTCGGCAAGCTGAGATGACGGGGTCGATCCGGGACGGACCCCCCACCCCTGCCCCTCCCCCCCGGGGGGAGAGGGGTGGGATACGCGCCCCAAGGGGCTCAACGATTACCTGCCAGGGCTGGTCGCAGGAAGGCGCGCTGCGGATGCTGATGAACAACCTCGACCCCGAGGTGGCCGAGCGGCCCGAGGACCTCGTCGTCTACGGCGGCACTGGCCGCGCGGCGCGGTCTTGGGAGGCCTTCGACGCCATCGTCCGCGAGCTGAAGGTGTTGAAGGGCGACCAGACGCTGCTGGTCCAGTCCGGCAAGCCTGTCGGCGTTTTCGATACGCACGAATGGGCGCCACGGGTGCTCATCTCCAACTCGATGCTCGTGCCGGAGTGGGCAACGTGGGACGAGTTCCGGCGCCTCGAAGCTCTCGGGCTGACGATGTATGGACAGATGACCGCGGGCTCCTGGATCTACATAGGAACCCAGGGCATCCTCCAGGGCACGTACGAAACCTTCGCCGCCATTGCGCGTAAGCGGTTTCATGGCTCGCTGGCCGGGACGATCACGCTGACCGCCGGCCTGGGAGGCATGGGAGGCGCGCAGCCGCTGGCGATCACTCTCAACGGAGGCGTCGCCATCTGCGTGGAAGCGGACGACGACCGAATCAAGCGCCGCCTCGTGCACCGCTACCTTGACGTTCGCGCCGATGACCTCGAGCACGCGCTGCGTCTGGCGCGCGAGGCAAAGGCGGCCAAGCGGGCGCTGTCGATCGGGCTGCACGGCAACGCCGCGGAGATCCTGCCTGTGCTTGCGGCTCGCGGGTTTGCAGTTGACATCGTCACCGACCAGACCCCCGCACACGATCCACTGAGCTACATCCCGGCGGGCCTCAGCCCCGAAGATGCGCAGGAGCTGCGGCTCGACGACCCGGACGGGTATGTGAAACGCGCTCGGGAGAGCATGGTTCGCCACGTCGATGCGATGGTCGATTTTCTCGACCACGGCGCCGAGGTCTTCGACTACGGCAACAGCCTGCGCGCGGAAGCTCGGCTTGGCGGCTGCGAGCGTGCATTCGAGTTTCCCGGTTTCGTGCCGGCCTACATCCGACCGCTCTTCTGCGAGGGCAAGGGCCCGTTCAGGTGGGTCGCGCTGTCAGGTGACCCAGAGGACATTGCCGCCACGGATCGGGCGATCGTCGAGGAGTTCTCGGACGATCCGGCGCTCGTTCGGTGGATCGGGGCTGCGCGCGAGAGGGTCAGCTTCCAGGGCCTGCCGGCCCGCATCTGCTGGCTCGGTTACGGCGAGCGGGCGCGCGCCGGGCTTCTGTTCAACGAGCTCGTCCGGTCGGGCGCGGTCAAGGCGCCCATCGTGATAGGACGCGACCACCTCGACTCGGGCTCGGTGGCGTCTCCCTACCGCGAAACTGAAGCGATGCTGGACGGCTCGGATGCGATCGCCGACTGGCCGATCCTGAACGCCCTTCTGAACACCTCGAGTGGAGCATCGTGGGTGAGCGTCCACCATGGAGGCGGGGTCGGAATCGGGCGCTCGATCCACGCGGGGATGGTGGTCGTGGCGGACGGAAGCGAGGAGGCCGCGCGCAAGCTCGAGCGCGTTCTCACAAACGATCCCGGCACCGGTGTCATGCGGCACGCCGACGCCGGGTATCAGCGGGCGATCGACGTCGCGGCCGAGCGCGGCGTCCACATCCCCATGAAGGCCTAGTGAAGGGATCCGGCAGCTGGCATGCGGAGCAGGCTTGGCTCGGCCGCCGTGCCAAGGACGTGCTCATCGAGGTGGAGAACGGACGGATAAGAGCCGTGACCGAGGGTGTCCCCGCGCCAACTCGGGCGCAGCGCCTGTCCGGATGGACGATCCCGGGCCTGGCCAACGTCCACAGCCACGCGTTCCAGCGCTCTCTGCGCGGAATCACAGAATCCGGGGGAGGCGATTTTTGGGAATGGCGGCAGCAGATGTATCGAGCCGCCGAGAACTGGAATGCCGTGGATTACATGAAGCACTCTCGCGGGGTCTTTCGCGAAATGCTTCAAGCCGGGATCACAGCCGTCGGCGAATTCCACTACCTGCACGCTCTGGGCAACCACCTCGGCGAGGCGCTCACCCGCGCCGCGGAACAGGAAGGCATCCGGATCACCTTGATTGACGCTTGCTATCTACACGGGGGTGTGGACGGTCGCCCGCTCGAGGGCGCCCAGAAGTCGTTTTCAGACGGTGATGCGGACCGTTGGGCGCAGCGAATGGATTCATTCGATGGTGGGGAGGGCGTACGCATTGCGGCTGCGATTCACAGCGTGCGTGCTGTCGACCCACCTTCGATGCGGATCGTGGCCGCGTGGGCGCGCAAGCGCAAAGCGCCACTGCATATCCACCTGGCTGAACAGCCCGCCGAGGTTGACGAATGTCTGGCGGTCCAGGGCTGCACGCCGACCCAGCTCCTCGAACGCGAGGGGATCCTGGGGCCGGACCTGACTGCCGTCCACGCCATCCATGTCGATGACGAGGACGTCGCTTTGCTGGGTCGTCACAAGGTAACGATCTGCGCGTGCACGACAAGCGAGCGGGACCTCGGCGACCGCGTCGGACCGCTGAATCGCCTGACCGATACAGGAAGCCCGTTGTGCGTTGGCAGCGACTCCAACGCGATCATCGACATGTTCAAAGAGGCAAGTGGGTTGGAGCTTGACCAGCGGCGTGCAACCGGGCGGCGAGTGCTGCATCAACCGGAGGACCTGTTTCGATCCGCCACGATCGATGGCATGAAGGCGCTCGGATGGGATGCCGGCGAGCTCAAGCCGGGGACGCTTGCCGATTTCATCACCGTCGACCACGAACGTCTCATAGGGCGTGACCTCGACCTCGGCTACTTGATGTTTTGCTGCTCCGCGCGCGATGTGACCAACGTGGTCGTCGGCGGAACAACGGTTGTGGCGAATTGAGAAGGTTGACCAAAATCGGAAGGCTGTTCACAGGCACGGCTGCCGGCGTCATCGAGAAGGCCGCGGTGATCGTCGATGACGAACGGATCGCCTGGTGCGGACGGGAAGGCGACGAGCCCCTCGATCTGATGGGCTACGTGAGCGAGGATGAGGATTGCGGCGGGGGACTGGTCACCGCGGGCCTGATCGACGCGCACACGCATCCCGTCTACGCGGGCGATCGCATGGCCGAGGTTGCGATGCGAACTGCCGGCGCCTCGTACACCGACTTGGCCAAGGCGGGGGGTGGGATCCGCGCCACCGTGACGGCCACCCGTGCCGCGGCGCCGGCAGCCCTCGAGGAGTCCACTTCCCTGCGACTCGCGCGCTGGCTTGAGGGCGGCGCGACGACGGTCGAGGCAAAGACCGGATACCACCTCGAGCACGACGGAGAGCTGGAATCGACCCGCATCCTCAATCGCCTCGGGCAGCGCAACGACCTGCCACGTATCGAGGTCACGTTCCTCGCCGCGCACGCTCTTCCTCCGGACCGCGGCGCCAACCTGGGCAAGTACGCCAAGGAAGTGGCCGGCTGGTGCCAGGAGGCGCACCGGGCGGGCGCCCGGTTCTGCGACGTGTTCTGTGATCAGGGGTACTTCAGCGTCGACCAATCGCGCCACATTCTCAAAGCCGCTCTCGATGCGAAGCTCATCCCTCGAATCCATGCCGATGAGCTCGCCCGCACGGGCGGCTCTCGCCTGGCGGCAGAGATGCATGCGGTCTCCGCCGACCACCTCCTTTGCGCCAATCGCGGCGACGCCGTCGCCCTGGCGCGGGCCGGCGTGGTCGCGACCCTCGCGCCGGGCACCGCGTTGTCGATCGGCAAGCTGCCACCTGTCAAGGAGCTGGCCGCGGCGGGCGCCGTGATCGCCCTCGGCACCGATCACAACCCGGGAACGAGTGGGATCACGAGCATGAGCCTCGTGGTGGCGCTGGCGGTGGGCGTCTTCAAGCTGTCGGCGGAGCAGGCCTTGATCGCAGCCACCGTGGGTGGGGCCCTGTCAATCTCCAGGTCGGACCGGGGCGCAATCTCCGCTTTGATGCTCGCCGATCTCGTGCTCTGGGACGCCGAGCACGAGGGCGCCTTCGCCTGGGCTTACGGTCTTAAACCCCGTCGGGTATGGCGTGGTGGGCTGCCAATTGCCTAAGAACGAGCAATAACGGTGCAAACAGGGTATAAGTTGGATGTGAAAAGACCGCCCATTAACCATCCGATTAACACGATCGCGGTCGATATGAAGGAGTGCTACTAGTGGCGAAATGGAATCCTCTGGCTCTGAAGCTCCTGCTGTTCTTTGTGGGAGTTCTACTCGTTGCAGGCTCCGGGCTGACCCTCATCGGGGCAGGTCTGCTGCCATTTGACAAGTGGTTCGGCGTCACTGGGTCCATAGCCGGGGTTGCGTTTGGTGCCGGAATCATCATCGCCGGCTTTGACCCTGAGGCCAATGTCAGCTGGGTACGCGCAGTCATCTTCTACTGCGTTCTCGAAGTCATCTACGAGATCCTCAACCAGATCACTACCTCGCGATTCGACATCGTCGGCTTCCTGGTAGCGGTCATTGTTGGAGCCATGCTCCTGTGGCTTTACCCGAACAAGAGCGCCCTCTGGATGAGCGGAAGCAACACGATGGCCCACAAGGCCTAACCAGACACAGAGCCAAGAGAGGGCAGCGAGAGCTGCCCTCTCTTTTTATTTGTGCGTCAGTCAGTTCCCGGTTCGTCTCCACTGACGATCCAGCGTCCGCCGCCTCCCGCCGCCACCAGGTCGTCGGCGGTCTGCGGGCCCCAGGAACCTCTTGCGTACGGCTCGGGGTGACCTTCCGACTCCCAGGCGCTGATCAGCGGATCGACGATCTCCCACTGGAGCTCGATCTCCTCCGCACCTGGGAAAGCAGAGTGCCCGCCCGCCAGCACCTCCGACAGGACGTTCTCATACGCGTCCGGCAGCGGTGCCTTGGTCAGGCCCTTGTAGTCCAGCTTCATGCCCGCCGGCACCATCTCGAACCGAGTGCCGGGTCGCTTGGCGCCGATCCGGATTGTGATGCCTTCGTCGGGCTGGATGCGGATCACGATCAGCGACGGGATCCCGCGCTGGCGGTTGCCGCCTATGCGCAGGTGAGGCGCGTCGCGGAGCTTGATCACGACCTCGGTGACTCGGCGCTTCAGCGCCTTGCCAGTGCGCACGAAGATGGGGACGCCGTCCCACCGCCAGTTCTCGATCGATAGGCGCGCTGCCGCGTACGTCTCGCGCCTGGAGTCGTTCGCCACAGCGTCCTCATCTAGGTATCCCAGGTACTGCCCGCGGACCGCGTACGCCGGGTTGATCGGCGACATCGCGCGCAGCGCCGCCCGCTTGGCGCGGCGCACATACTCGGCGTCGAAAGTGGTGGGGGGTTCCATGGTGACAAGGGCGAGCAGCTGGAGAACGTGGTTCTGGATGATGTCGCGGACGGCGCCGGTCTGGTCGTAGTAGCCGGCACGCTTGCCGATGCCCTCCTTCTCGGCGGTGGTGATCTGGATCGTCTCGACAAGGTTCCGATTCCACACCGGCTCGAACAATGAGTTCGAGAACCTGAACGCGAGCACGTTCTGAACCGTGTCCTTGGCGAGGTAGTGGTCGATGCGGAAGATTTGCTGTTCCTCGAAAGCCTTCGCCAGCTGCGCGTCCAACTTGCGAGCGGACTCGAGGTCGTGGCCGAGCGGCTTCTCGACCACCACGCGTCGCGTCGGGTCCCCCTTCGTCGTGAGCCTCGACTGGCCGAGCGCGCGGATGATGTCGCCGAACGTCCCGGGCGGTGTGGCCATGTAGAAGATGACGCTGCCGGTGCCGGCGACCAGCTTCTTCAACCCGGCGAACGTGGCTTGCGAGCGGTAGTCCAGCTTGACCCACTGTGCGGTCGCAGCCAGCCGCTGGCTGCCGCTGCTCTTCTTCACGATGTCGCGGAAATGGGTGGTGGACTGGGTCGTGCGGCCGGCCCCGATGACGCGAAGCGGCATCCCATCCCTGGACGCAAGCCGCTTCAGAGAGGGCAGGATCTTGCGCTGAGCGAGGTCGCCTGAGGCGCCGAATATGACGAGGTCTGTGCCTGGAGCCACAATCAAATCCTAGTCGTCGACCACATCGGTGCCCGCGGCCACGTCATGGACATTGCGCCGCAGCGCTGCTGCGATCGGGAGCGAAGCCAGCCTCAGTAGCGCCTGGCCGGTGCTGAGCCCCGAGCCATCCACCGCCACCACGCGCTGCTTCATCACGGCACCGCCGAGCGTGCGGCCCGAGACGCTCCAGCATGCGA
>JALYYG010000303.1 GCA_030946685.1 Candidatus Dormiibacterota bacterium
GCCCTCGCACTCACCGACACGATCGCCGGTCGGCGCGTGCGGCGTGTGTTGGAGTCGGAGCTATCGGATGCCGACCGCCATCTCTTTCACAGCCGCGCTGTCGAGGGTGTCGTCCACAACCTTCGTAACCACGTGGCCACGGCGGTCGGTTACCTGAAGGAGATCGAACCTCATCGGCTTGACCCTGTCGACCGCGAAAGCCTTGAAACCGCCACCGCCGCCGCCAACGACGCAGTCACAGTCCTTCGGAGCCTCTCTCAGGGCGCAACGCCGAGGGTGAGCTACAACGCCGATCCAGTCGACCTCAACGAGCTCGTGACTCGCGCGGTTGGTATGGCGCGACCACGGGCCCGTGTCAAAGAGGTACAGCTGGCGGTGCGCGAATCACCGGAGGATGTGAAGGTTCGCGCTGACCCGCTTCTGATGCGTGAGGTCATCACCAACCTGATGAACAACGCCGTCGATGCGGCCCCCTCAGGCGGCCACGTTACTGCGACCACCGGCCGGCGGAGCGGCCGGCCATACCTCACCGTCGCCGACGACGGGCCTGGCATCTCGGATGAACATCGCCACCGCCTTTTTGAGCCGCACTTCACGACAAAAGAAGGCGGGACTGGACTCGGCCTCTTCATGTCATACGGAATCGTCCGCGAGCACCAGGGCGATTTGCTTTACGAGGGAAGCCGACGGGGCGCTGTCTTCACCGTCACGCTTCCGCCGTTCGGCGCTTGATCGCCGCGGCCAGATCGTCCAGCTCGATAGGTTTGACCAGGTAGTCGCTCGCTTCAATGCTCGATGCCACCGCTCGCGACGCCGGGTCGGTGGCACCCGTGACTACGATCGGCCTCGCCGCCTGCACCGATTTGCGCGCGACCGCGTCCAGTCCGGGCAACAGGCTCAAATCGAATACCAGCACCTCCCCAGCCAGCAGAGGACGGAGAGCGTTGCTCGCATCGGCTTCGTAACCCAGCCGGCGCAGACCTCGCGCCGTGATCTCCGCCAAGCGGACATCGTCATCCACCACCAGGACGTGCCTACGGGCCTGACTCGCAGCTTCGATGTCGCCCAACAGCACGAAAGCCTCATCGAGCCCGGAGAGCAACCTGACTACTGGAGGCGTGGTGCCATCGACCTCCGAGAGCTCCAGCTCCGCCTTGATCCGAGCCAGCGTCGAACGCAGCCGGTGCAGCGCCGCCGCGACGTCACGTTTGGGTGACGAACCTGTAGCCGATTCCACGAACCGTCTCGATCCAGCCCGGCTCTTTCAAAGCCCGGCGGACTTCGTGCACCGCCTGCTCGACGCTGTGCTCAAACCCGGCATAGCTGCTGCCCCACACGCGTTCGAGAATCTCGGCGCGAGTTACCACTTCTCCCGTGCGGCCGGCGAGCACCTGCAGCATCAACAACGGCCTGCGCTCGAGCTTCAATGCCCGCTCACCGAGCCAGGCCTGCCCTCGGGCGGCATCGACCCGCAATCGCCCTCGCACCAAGACACGATCGGCGCTCCCCCTCTCCCTCAGCGCTCCGCGCACCCGCGCCAGGAGCACCTGCCGGTCAGTGCCCTTGACGATGTAATCCGTAGCGCCGCGCTCGATTCCCACCACCTGGTCGCCTGTCGAGTGCCGTGCCCCGGTGAAGATGATCACGGGGAAGTCGATTCGATCGCCGTCGGAACGCAGCTGGTCGAGAACCTCGGGCGCCTCCATGTCAGGCATTTCGTAGTCGAGCAGCATCAGGTCCGGCGAGCTGACCCGGACGCGCGCCAGCGCTTCGGTCCCGCTGACGGCCACGTCCACCAGGTAGCCCGCCCGCCGAAGCAACTCGGCAGTCAGCTCGGCCGTGCGAAGCTCGTCGTCCACGACAAGCAGCTTTGTCATCCCGCCGCCATCCCCGCGGGCAAATTAGCAGGTTCAGCGTTTGTTGAGGAAACGGTGAGGTTGCGCTGAGGCTTCGATCGCCTGTGCTGCCTAACCTGCATCGCATGGGCCAGCTCCCGGACCTCCAAGAAGCCAGGCGGCGGTTGGGACTGGCCCTCCAAGTCTTTTGCCACGACCGCTGGGTTCTCGGTTACCTGCGCGCCGGCTGGCTCCAGCCGATTGCAGCTTCCGAGGTATCCCGCCGCTTCATGCAGAGCCGACCCCTGATGCCGCTGTCACGCCGCGCGCTGTTCGATAAGCGGCCAGTGGTTGTGAACTCCGTGATCGAAAACCCGAATCCCTCCAACGGCCACGACTGGGAGCTCGATTGGCCGGCGCTCCTATATGCGCCTGTCGGTGAGGCCCGCGAGCGCCCGATCGGCCTCCTGATAATCGGCTGCCGGCGCGACCATTGGTACTCGGAGGAGGACGTCCACTACGCGGCAAGTCTCGGTGTCACGCTGGCGCCAATGGTCGCGGCACTGCGCGGCCCTCTTGGGCGGCTCAACGAGATCGAGAACGAGGTTGCCCAGCTGCTGAGCTACGGGCTGTCAGAGCCCGAGATCGCGCGGGCGATCCGGTTCGACGAGCATAGGGCGAGGGCGCTCGTCGACGGCGTCACGCGAAAGCTCAAGCTCGTGACCACCGACGCGATGGCGCTCTCATCTGTTGACCGACCTGCGCGACGCCGGGGGTTTGGGTTGTGACCTGGTGGGGACTGACCTAAGTCGGTCCGAACAGGAAGACTGTGGTGCCGCGGCCCTCCGTGCTGACGACCTCCAACCTGCCGCCGATGCCTGCAGACCGTTCTCGCATCCCGACCAAGCCGTAACCGCCGGGCCGCGATGATGCGAAACCGCTTCCCTCGTCTGCGACTTCGATGAGGAACGGACGAGCGGCGAAGGCCATCCTGACGCGGCAGATCGAGGAGCCGGAGTGCCGGCGAACGTTCGTGAGAGCCTCGCGAACGACCTGGTAGACGACCTCACGCTGGTGCGCGGAGATCATGTCCTCGGTGCCGATAGCGGAGATCTCGACTCGAATCGAGTAGAGGCGGGCGAATTCGTCAGCCTGATGGCGAATGTCGCCGACCAGGCCTTCTGGACCGATGGCCCGTGGGCGCAGCTCGGCCAGCGTCTCCCGCACTTGCTTCAGCATCCGCTCCAGGATCTCGAGAACGTTTAAGAGGTTCCCGTCGGCGGGGCCTCTCTTGGCCGAGCCGGGATGTCCCTCGACGTAAGCCTTGAACAGTGAGATGGCACCGGCCAGGTCGGTGGCAACGGTGTCGTGAAGCTCACGGGCCATCCGCCCGCGCTCCCGCGCCACCGCGTCCTCCACCGCCTGATGTGCAGCCGCTGCGGCCGGCGTCGAGGTTGCGTCCTGCGTCTCCGTCATCGCACCAGCCGCCGGCGACGGTAGGACTGCCAGAGGGCGATGGTGAGCGGGTGGCCGAGCCAGTGCAGGATCCTTCGATAGGGCCGCCACAGCCGTCGGGCCTCCTCCATCGCAAGCCGAAGCGTTTCCAGGTCCGACTCCAGCATCGCGCGCTCGGTAGTCATGAGCTCGCTGAGCTTTAATGTGCGCTTCGCCAGCGCCACTCCCCAGGCCGCCGCCAAGGCCGCTTCGACGACAATCGCCAGGCTGGCCGCGACTAGCAGCCCGATGCCCACCCAGCCAAGCGTCGTCACTCTTTGGTGTCGCCCTCCTCGATGGCCGCAACTGGTGCAATCGCCACCACCTGGTCGTCGGGCGCGAGACGCATAACGATCACGCCCTGGGTCTGGCGGCCAATCTGTGAGATCGCTCCGACCTGCGTGCGAAGGACCATGCCGCTCGCACTGATGACGAGAACCTCCTCCTCCGGATCGCTGACCACCCGCAGTGCGGCCAGCTTGCCCACGCGGTCGGTGACCTTGAGGGTGAAGACGCCCTGCCCCGCGCGGTGGTGCATCGGGTAATCGCTGACCGGCGTCCGCTTGCCGTAGCCCCGTTCCGTGATGACCAGCAGATCGCCACCCGGCACCGCGGTCGCCATCCCGACGACCGAATCACCTTTGCCGAGCTTGATGCCGATGACGCCTTGAGTGTCGCGGCCCATCGCGCGGACCTCCGTCTCGCTGAAGCGGATCGCCTTGCCAAGTGCGGTGGTGATGAGGATCTCGTCCGAGCCGGTCGTTGGCGTTACCCAGTCCAGCTCGTCGCCTTCCTGGAGGTTGATAGCTATCAAGCCGTTGCGGCGCACATTTGCGTATTCGGCCAGCGCGGTCTTCTTGATGTACCCGTTCTTGGTGACCATCAGCATGTAGCGCGCCTCGGCCTCCGTCTCCGGCCTGACGAAGACAGCGGTGATGCGCTCGTTGGGACCGATGTCGATCAGGTTGTTGACGGGCAGGCCCTTGGCCTGGCGCTCGCGCTCGGGCACCTCGTGAACCCGAAGCTGGAACACCCGCCCGCTCTGCGTGAAGAAGAGCATCGAAGCGTGGGTGTGTGTGATGAGCAGGTGGAGCGCGTAGTCCTCCTCGCGGGTGCCGCTGGGCGCATCGCTGCCCGCGGTCGGCCGGGCACCCTTCAGACCGACGCCGCCACGCTTCTGCGCCCGAAACACGCGTAATGGCTGGCGCTTGACGTACCCGCGGTGGGTCAGCGTGACTACTACGTCCTCTTTGGGAACGAGGTCCTCGGCGGAGAGCTCCGTCGCCTCCTGGTCTGTGATCTCGGTGCGGCGGTCGTCCCCAAACTTCTTGGCGAGGTCGTCCATCTCGTCCTTGATGAGCAAACGCACCTTCTGATCGCTGGCGAGGACGCTTTCCAGGTATGCGATGGTCTTGATGACCTCCTCGTACTCGGCGTCGATCTTGCCGCGCTCAAGCTTGGTCAGCCGGCCAAGGGTGAGTGCGAGAACCGCACGCGCCTGGCGCTCGCTGAGGCCGAATTTAGCTTGCAGCTCGGTTGCCGCCGTGTCGGTGTCGGCGGCCGCGCGGATGGTCTTGATCACCTCGTCGAGGTGATCGAGGCAGATCTTCAGTCCCTCGAGGATGTGCGCCCGCTCCTGCGCCCGCTCGAGGTCGAAGCGGGTTCGCCGGATGATGACATCGCGACGGTGGTCGATGAAGAGCTGCAGCGCTTGCTTGAGGCTCAAGACCACCGGCCGGCCCTCGACGATGGCGAGCAGGATCACGCCGAAGGTCGACTGCAGCGCCGTGCTCTTGTACAGATTGTTCAGGACGGTGAACACACGGGCCTCGCGCTTGAGCTCGATGACGACCCTCATGCCCTGGCGATCCGACTCGTCGCGCAGGTCCGCAATCCCTTCGAGTCGCCGCTCCGACACAAGCTCGGCGATCTTCGCCACCAGCGTCGCTTTGTTGACCGCGTAAGGGAGCTCGTCGATGATGATTCGCTCGCGCCCATTTGGCGCCTGCTCGAAGGTGTGGCGCGCGCGCACGACGATCCGTCCGTGCCCGGTGGCGTACGCCGACTTGATGCCGGCCGTGCCCATGATCAGGCCGCCGGTCGGGAAGTCCGGGCCCTTGATGAAGGACAGCAGATCTTCACCAGTTGCCTCGGGGTTCTCGATCAGGTGCTTCACGCCGCTCGTAACCTCTCGCAAGTTGTGCGGCGGGATGTTGGTGGTCATGCCGACGGCGATGCCGGATGCCCCGTTGATCAGGAGGTTTGGAATACGTGCCGGCAGCACCGTCGGCTCCTCTTCCTGGCCGTCGTAGTTGGGCTTCATGTCGACTGTCTGCTTCTCGATGTCGGCCATCAGCTCGCCGGTGATCGCCGACAGCCGCGCTTCGGTGTAACGCATTGCCGCTGCGGGATCGCCGTCGACGCTCCCGAAGTTTCCTTGACCGTCGATGAGCGGGTAGCGGAGCGAGAAGGGCTGCGCCATGCGTACGAGGGCGTCGTAGACCGCCGTTTCGCTGTGCGGGTGGTAGAGCTTGAGGACGTCGCCGACGAAAGCCGCGCTCTTGCGGTGCCTGCTGCCTGCGGTCGCGCCCGCGCGGTGCATCGCATAGAGGATGCGGCGCTGAACCGGCTTCAACCCGTCACGCACATCGGGCAGAGCGCGGGCGATGATGACGGACATGGCGTACTCCATGTAGGAGGTCTGCATTTCCTCCTGGAGGCTCCTGCCCACGACCGTCCCGATGGTGTTCTCGTCAGTCAAGCTGAATCACTCCTCGTACTTCTTCAAGACCACCACGGCGTTGTGGCCGCCAAAGCCAAAACCGTTCGAGATCGCGATGCGGACGTCCTTGCGCCGAGCCTGGTTGGGCACGTAGTCGAGGTCGCAGGCCGGATCTGGGTTCTCATAGTTGATGGTCGGGTGGATGATGCCGCGGTTGATCGAGAGCAACGTCGCGATCGCCTCCACCGCCCCAGCCGCGCCGAGCAGGTGTCCGATCATCGACTTGGTGCTGCTGATCGCGACCTTGTACGCATGATCGCCAAGGGCCATCTTCAGCGCCTTCGTCTCGGCCGCGTCGTTCAATCCCGTCGACGTTCCATGGGCGTTGACGTAGTCGACGTCCTGTTGCTCGATGCCGGCGTCCTGCAGGGCCAGCGTGATGCAGCGCGCGGGCGCCTGCCCGGTCTCATCCGGCGCCACCTGGTGAAAGGCGTCGCACGTGAGGGCGAAACCCAAAACCTCGCCATAGATGCGAGCTCCCCGACCAGTGGCATGCTCGACCGACTCGAGCACAAGCGTCCCGGCGCCCTCGCCGGGCACGAAACCATCGCGATCTCGATCAAACGGCCGGCTGGCCTTCTCGGGAGCATCGTTGCGCGTCGAGAGGGCACGGATGGCGTTGAACGACGAGATGCCGACCTCGCACAGCGATGCCTCGGATCCGCCGGCGAGCATCACGTCGGCATCGCCGTGCTGGATGATCCGAGCTGCATCCCCGAGCGTGTGTGTGGAGGCTGCGCACGCTGTGGTCACCGTTGTATTCGGCCCGCGAAGATGGAAGTTCATCGCCACGGAGGCTGCGGCCATGTTCGGAATGATCATCGGCGCGTAGAGCGGGTTGAGGCGACCCTTCGTGGCGTATGAGATGGCCCCTGCGGTCATTTCGATGAAGCCGCCGATCCCGGTGCCCATGTCGACGCCGACTCGGAAGCTGTCCTCCTTGTCAAGGTCCAGACCAGAGTCGGCAAGGGCCATGCCGGACGCCGCCACCGCCAGCTGGGAGAAGCGTGCCATTCGCTGGGCGGCCTTGCGGTCCATGTAGTCCTGGGGGTCAAAACCATGCACCTCGCAGGCGAACTTGGTCGCCAATCTCTCGGTTGGATAGCTGCCCTCGACCATTCGGGCGGTGCTGCGGCCCTCGATGAGACCGTCCCAGTACTGGTCGAGGTTCTTGCCGAGTGGGTTCACAGTGCCCATCCCGGTGACCACGACTCGCGTGCGGCCATTTTTCATGACTTTCCCACCTCTGCCCGAATCTTACTCACGAGCTGGTTTTCCACCGCTTCCTTCGCAACCCTGATGGCGTTCTTGATGGCGCGAGCGTCGGAACGGCCATGTGCGACGACCGCCACGCCGTCGATTCCAAGCAGAGGCGCGCCTCCGAACTCGCGCCAATCGATGCGATCGCGGAGCTTGCGTACGCCGCTCCTGATGAGCAGGCCGCCGACCTTGCCGCGGGTGGTCTTTGGAATCTCCTCGCGCAGGTTGCGAAACATGAAGTCGGCTGTTGCCTCTGCCATCTTGATGGCGATGTTGCCGACAAAACCGTCAGCGACCACCACATCGGCTTTGGCCGCATAGATGTCCTTCGGCTCGATATTGCCCACGAACCACCGCATCGACCCCTTGAGCCGGCGCGCCGTTTCTTTGACCAGCTCGTCGCCCTTGCCCTCCTCCTCGCCGTTGCTGAGGAGACCGACGCGAGGATTGTTGCGTCCTAACATCTGGCGGGCGTAGACCGCGCCCATGGCGGCGAACTGAACCATGTACTCGGGCTTGGAGTCGACGTTCGCGCCGACGTCGAGGAAGTAGGCGTACCCGGTTTGCGTCGGCACGATGGAGCCAAGGGCCGGCCTCTCGACGCCCCTGATCCGGCCCTGGACGAAGAGGGCGGTGGCCATGATCGCCCCCGAGTTACCAGCGGAGACCCAGCCATCGGCCTTGCCGTTCTTGCACTGTCGAGCGCAAACGTTCATCGATGAGTCCGGCTTCGAGCGCACCGCCTGCGCGGGGTGGTCGTCCATCGTGATGACCTGCGTGCACGGGATCAGGTGCAGCAAGGGATGTTGGTCGAGCAGCGGCTGCACGGCGGAGGGTAGGCCGACGACCGACACCTCGACTCCATATTCCGAGGCTGCCTGCGAGGCACCCTGGAGGACCTGGGCGGGCGCGTGATCGCCGCCCATGGCGTCCACTGCTATTTGCATTTGGAAACGGTCTCAGATGTCGAGGTTGCGGACGCTCTTGGCGTGCGCCTGAATGAACTTTTTGCGCGGTTCCACATCGGGCCCCATCAACTTTTCGAACGTGTCGTTCACGGCGGCGACGTCGTCGACCCTGACCTGTAGCAGCACGCGCGTCTCAGGGTTCATGGTCGTTTGCCACAACTCCTCGGCGTTCATCTCGCCGAGACCCTTCATCCGCGCCGACTCGGCATTCTTCCCAAGCTGCCGCACCGCCTTGTCGCGGTCACCCTCCGAATGGCACCAGACCACCTGTTTGCCCTTGAAGACCTTGAACAGCGGCGGCTGCGCCATGTACAGGTAGCCCTTCTCGATTACCTCTGGGAAGTAGCGGAAGAAGAAGGTGAGCAAAAGAGTGCGAATGTGGCTCCCATCGACGTCGGCGTCGGTCATCGTGATCACCCGGTGGTAGCGCATCTTCTCGATGTTGAAGTTGTCGCCGACCCCCGCGCCCATGGCCGTGATCAGGTTGCGGATCTCGTCTGATGTGAGCACCTTGTCCAGGCGTGCCTTCTCGACGTTCAGGATCTTTCCCCGTAGCGGCAGGATGGCTTGCGTCCGGCGGTCCCGGCCGCCCTTTGCGGTGCCGCCTGCCGAGTCACCCTCCACGATGTAGAGCTCGCATAGGGCCGGGTCGCGCTCTGCACAGTCCGCGAGCTTGCCCGGAAGGGTGCTCGACTCCAGCAAGCTCTTCCGCTGCACCAGGTCGCGCGCCTTACGCGCCGCCTCGCGCGCGCGGGCGGCGGTGAGCGACTTCTCAACGATGCGTCGCCCGTCGCCGGGGTTTTCCTCCAGGTATTGCGTCATGCCTTCCGTCAACGCGATGGAGACATGACCCTGTACCTCGGCATTGCCAAGCTTGCCTTTGGTCTGACCTTCGAACTGGGGATCCAGGACTTTGACGCTGATCACCGCGGTCAGGCCTTCGCGTACGTCCTCACCCGTCAGGTTCGGGTCCTGCTCCTTGAGGATGCCGGCCTTTCGCGCATACCGGTTGAGGACGTTGGTGAGCCCTGCCCGGAAGCCGGTGAGGTGGGTGCCGCCTTCGATCGTGTGGATCGTGTTGGCGAACGCCAGGACGTTCTCGACGAACGTGTCGTTGTACTGCAGAGCGATCTCGACCTGCGTGCCCTCGACCTCGCGATCGACGTAGAAAGGGTGCGGGTTGATCGTGGCCTTGTCGCGGTTGAGAGCCCGCACGAACGAGACGATGCCGCCCTCGAAGTAGAAGGTGTTCGTGTATCCAAGCGTCTCGTCCGCTAGTGCGATCTCCAGGCTCTTGTTGAGGTAGGCCATCTCACGGAGGCGGTGCTGGATGACCTCCCTGTCCAGGTGCGTGTCCGGGAAGATTTGCGGGTCGGGCCAGAAGCGAACCACCGCCCCTGTGTGGTCGGTTTTGTCGACCACCTTCACGGGGCCCTTGGGCACGCCGCGCTCGAACTCCATGTGGTAGACCTTCCCGCCGCGGTGGACCCAGACCTGCAGGCGTTCGCTGAGGAAGTTGACCGCCGACACGCCGACGCCATGGAGACCGGAAGACACCTTGTAACCGCCCCCGCCGAATTTTCCGCCGGCGTTGAGACGCGTCAGGACGAGCTCCAGCGCGGACAGGCCTTCCTTCTTGTGGATGTCGACGGGGATGCCGCGGCCGTTGTCCTCGACCGAGCAGCTGCCGTCCGCGTAGAGGGTCACCACGATGCGGGTGCAGTAGCCCGCCAGGGCCTCGTCGACCGCGTTGTCGACCACCTCGTACACCAGGTGGTGAAGACCCGTGGTGGTGGTCGAGCCGATGTACATGCTTGGACGCCGCCGCACGTGCTCCCGGCCCTCGAGGACCTGGATCTGCTCGGCGGTATACGCCACGTCGGCGCCTAGGGGCTGGGGCCTGCGCTTGCGCTCGGGAGGGAGATTTCGGGCCTCGCTCACGGGTATTGCAGCCCTCCCAGCCTGGAGAACTCGTGGGGAACAACTGGGCAGAGTTTCAGGATTCAAATTCTACCGGATTTTGAGTTCGAAAACGGCCTCCGGAGGGCCCTTAACAGGGGTCGTTAGGGGGCCGGTTTCCAGCGCAGAATCGGGTCCTCGCTCTGACCCTGCAGATAAGCGTTGATGTGACGGGCGGTGGCCACCTCGTCGAGCCTGCCGACGGCGAGCCCGTGGGGCGCTTCGTGGAGCGCTTCCGGCGACTCCTTGGCCTGCCTGACGATGTCCTTGATCGCAGCTGCGAAAGCATCCAGGGTTGCCTTGCTCTCGGTCTCGGTGGGCTCGACCATGATGGCTTCCGGCACCACGAGCGGGAAATAGATCGTTGGAGCGTAGAAGTCGCGCTCGAGAAGGCCTTTGGCCACATCCAGAGCCTTGATCCCTTGCGGGGCCAGGTTTCGAGCGCTGGCGACGAACTCGTGCATGCATGGCCCTTCGTGCGGCATCTCGAGTGCGCCGTCGACCTCGTTTCTGAGGTAGTTGGCCGAAAGCACCGCGTCGAGAGAGGCCTGTGTGAGGCCGTCGCCTCCCATGGCGACGATGTACGTGTATGCCCGCACGAGCATGCCGAAGTTGCCGTAAAAGCTGCGCACCCGTCCGATGGACTGTGGCCGCTTGAAATCGAGCTTCAGGTGGCCGTTCATCCGCTCCACTGTGGGTGTCGGCAGGAACGGGACGAGATCGGCCTTCACGCCGACGGGACCCGCCCCAGGGCCGCCACCGCCGTGTGGAGTGGTGAAGGTCTTGTGCAGGTTCATGTGCACTGCGTCAAAGCCCATGTCGCCCGGCCGGCAGATGCCCATGAAGGCGTTCAGGTTGGCGCCGTCATAGTACAGCATGGCGCCAGTGGAATGCACCATATCCGCAACATCCAGTATCTGACGTTCGAACAGCCCCAATGTATTGGGGTTTGTCAGCATTAGGGCGGCCACCTTTGGAGAGAGCTTCCCCTCCAGGTCGGCAAGGCTGATGCGCCCGTCCGGACCCGACTTGACCTCGACCACCTGGAAGCCGCTGAGAGCGGCGCTGGCAGGGTTGGTGCCGTGAGCCGAGTCCGGGACCAGCACCACGGTCCGCGCCTCGCCACGCGAGCGGTGGAAGGCCTGGATCATGCGCAGGGCGGTCCACTCCCCGTGCGCGCCTGCGGCCGGCTGGAGGGTGACCCGGTCAACCCCTACCACGGCGCACAGGGCCAACTCCAGGCGCCACATCAATGAGAGGGCGCCCTGGACAGTGTCCTCGCCCTGGTACGGGTGCAGGTCGGTGAAGCCGGGTATAGCGGCAGCCGCCTCGTTTGCGACCGGGTTGTATTTCATCGTGCAGCTGCCGAGCGGGTAGAACTGCTCGCTGATCGAGTAGTTCATGGACGCCAGCCGGCTGTAATGCCGCATGATCTCGGGCTCACTCAGCCGCGGCAGCTCGGGAGGTCGCGCACGAAGGAGCTCACGTGGCAGCAGGTCAGTCAGCGCCGGCGCCTCGACGTCAGCGTCCGGCAGGCGCGGGCCCTGGGCGTTCGGGCGGCTCTTTTCGAAGCTGAGGAGCTCGGTCACGAAGCCAGCGCCTCGACCAGCTCGTCCAGGGCCTGTGCATCGTTGACCTCGGTGCACGTGAACGTGAGCACACCCTTTAGCTCGCGGAACCACCGATGGACGTCGAGACCGCCGAGGATGCCGTTGCGGGCAAGCCTCCTCAAAACGGCCGGGCCTTTCGGAACGCGAATCGGGAACTCGTTCAGGAATTGGCGCTCCGGGAACGCCATCTCCCAGCCAGGGAGGGCCGACAGCCGCTCGGCCAGAGCATGAGCCCTCTTGAAGCTCACTTCGGCCACCTGGCGCAGACCGTCGGCACCCATGTAGGTCATATAGACGCTCGCCGCCAGGGCGCACAACGAGTGGTTGGTGCAGATGTTGGACGTCGCCCGTTCCCTGCGGATGTGCTGCTCGCGGGCGGTCAGAGTGAGCACGAATCCCCGACGCCCGGCGGCGTCGTGCGAGCTGCCGATCAGGCGCCCCGGCAGCCGGCGGACGAGGTCCTTCCGGCACGCAATAAAGCCGACATGGGGCCCGCCGAAGCTGGGGCTCAAGCCGAGCTGCTGGCCCTCCCCGGCAGCGATATCTGCTCCATATTCGCCGGGCGGCGCAAGAATGGCGAGACTGATAGGGTCGACGCAGGCGATCGCCAGCGCCCCGGCCTTGTGGGCGCTTTCGGTCAGCCTATGCGCATCCACCAGGAGGCCGAGGAAGTCAGGCTGCTGGAATACGACTGCAGCCGTCTTCGAGTTGGCCTCGGCGCCCTTCCGGACCTTGATGCCGCGGCCCTCGCTGAAGGCGCGCAGCACCTCCAGGTACTCGGGATGGAGGTAACCGGCGACCACAACCTCGTTACGATCGGTGTGGATGTGGGCCATCATGGCCGCCTCGGCGACTGCTGTGGCGCCGTCGTACATGGATGCATTCGCGACATCGAGCGCTGTCAGCTCCGCGATCAGCGTCTGAAACTCGTAGATCGCTTGCAGCGTGCCCTGGCTCGCCTCGGGCTGATAGGGCGTGTATGCGCTGTAGAACTCGGGCTTCGACGTCACTGCCGCCACCGCCGAAGGGATGAAGCGCCGGTACACTCCGCCGCCGCGAAAGGTCAAGCGGTCCGCAAAAACACGGTTGCGAGCCGCCAGAGACTTCATCTGAGCCATCGTTTCGAACTCGGAAAGGCCTACCGGCAGCTCCAGGGCTGGGAGGCGCAACGAACGCGGGATGTCGACGAGGAGGTCGTCCATCGAGCTGACGCCGATGGCCGCCAGCATGGCGGCGCGATCCTCGGGGGAGTGGACGAGGTATGGCAAAGCTGGGTCCTAGGCCTCGGCGATCTTCTTGTACGAAGCCTCGTCGAGCAAGTCGGAGGGAACATCTCCCGACATCTCGAGCTTCAAGATCCAGCCGTCGCCATACGGGTCTGAGTTGACCAGCTCGGGGTGTGCCGTCAGCTTGTCGTTGATTGCCGTGATGCGGCCCGCAACCGGTGAGTACAGGTCGCTCGCCGCCTTGACAGACTCCACGACGCCAAAGCTCTCCCCCACCGCCAGCTTGCGTCCCGGAGCCGGAAGCTCCAGGAAGACCACGTCGCCCAGCTGCGATTGGGCGAAGTCCGTGATGCCGACGGTGACTGTTTTGCCATCGACGGTGAGCCACTCGTGAGACTTTGTGTAGCGGCGGTCAGCCATGCGACTCCTCCCCTAACTTCTCAATGCGGACGTGGCTCAGGATTTGGCCGGAGCGACCGCCGATCGCGCCGAGCCGCGGTAGAACGGCAGCTTCACGACCTCGGCCGGCGCCTCCCGGCCTCGGACCTCCACCGCAACCTTGTCTCCGACCCGAAATGATGGGACTTCCACCATGGCGAGCGCGATGGGGTGACCCAGGAAGAAAGAATGGGTGCCACTCGTGACCACCCCGGCGCGATGGCCATCGCGGCTGACAGCAGCGCCGTGCCTGGGGATGCTGCCGGGCTCGGTCTTCAGTCCGATCAGTGTCCTGCGTGGGCCCTCCTCGTGCACTTTGGCGAGCGCCTTTCGACCCACGAAGTCGCCCTTTTCCAGCTTCACAGTCCAGCCGAGGCCGGCCTCGTACGGATTCACCATCTCATCCATGTCATTCCCGTAGAGGCGAAGCGCTGCCTCCAGGCGTGTTGCGTCTCGGGCTCCAAGACCGGCCGGCAGCACGCCGGAAGGCGCGCCGGCATCCAGGATGGAGTCCCACACCCGGCCAACCTCGCCTGCATCGATGAAGAGCTCGAAGCCGTCCTCACCCGTGTAGCCGGTGCGTGATATCAGCACGTGGATCCCCGCGAGCTCACCCGGGCGGAACCCGAAGTACGGGATGCCTTCGGTGTCGGTGCTCCCGTCGGGCAGCAGCTGGGCCGCTTTGGGGCCCTGGAACGCGATCAAGCTCACGTCGGCGGTGCGATCGACCAGGGTCACGCCACGGTCGAGGTGCTCGTTCATCAAGGCCACGTCCTTCTCGCGATTGGCTGCGTTGACGACGACCAGGAACCGGTCTGTTAGCTCCCTGTAGACGACGAGGTCGTCGATGACACCGCCGTCTTCTTTGCACATCAGCGTATACATCGCGTGCCCCGGGCCAAGCCTCGCGATGTCGTTCGTCATGAGGCGCTGTAGGTACGCCTCAGCCGCCGGACCTTCGACATACAGCCGTCCCATGTGCGAGATGTCAAAGAGACCGGCGACTTGTCGGACCGCGAGGTGCTCGTCGCGGATCGAGGTGTACTGCTGTGGCAGCTCCCAGCCACCGAAGTCGACCATGCGGCCGCCAAGCGCGACGTGGCGATCGTAAAGAGGAGTCCGGTTGGCTGAGCTACCCGTCAAATTCGGCGCGCTCGTCGTCATCGTCGAAGTCGACCGCGTCCGGGTCGATGAAGGCGAGCAGTTCTTCGTCGTGGCGGCGTCGCGCCTCGGCCACCACCTGAGCAACGTAGCGCGTGCGATCAACCGTCCATTCGAGCTTCTCGGCGAGCTCCGCCTCGGTGGGCGTGCGGTGGAGCTCGTGTCGCATCACGATATCGGTTCGCTCGTAATCGGTCGCAGCGGCCACCAGTAGCTGTTCGTCGCGGACGGCGGCTGCCTCGGTCGCGATCGCCGCATCCATCTGAGCGCTCACCTTCTCCTCGGCGTAGCGGGCAAAGTCCTGTTCGCCGCTGCCGGTGAACGAGCGCACTGCCTCGACCAGGCCGATGGATCCTTCCTGGACGAGGTCGGCGACAGAGAGTCCCTGGTCTCCTCGGTCGGCGGCAAGCCGGATGACCATGGACAGGTTCCCGGCGACCAGGCGCTCCTCGCTAGGGCGATCCCCAAGCGCCACCTGCCCGAGGAGCTTCTCCTCTTCGCCCGCCTTCAACGGGCGGGTCATCTTGACGTGGCGTACGAGATCCCGCAGCGCAGCGGCATCCTCCTTGGTCGTGGCGAAAGGGTCGGTGCGGCTGTTCTCGTCGGGCTGGAATTGGGCCGCCATCGGCTGAATTTTACGACGAGCCATGGTCCGTTCTGACCTCGCCATGAGGCCGGATGTTCCACGTTTTACATCGGCATCTTGGACTCGGGATTGCCATACTCGAACCATGCGCGTGGGGCAGGCGCTGCGAGTCGGCATGCTGGCGCTGGGTGCGGCCTTGCTGCTTCCCCTTCACGCTTCGGCAGCCACGCCGCATGTCGAGCAGGTTGACCTGACGGGCGACATCAACAGCATCATGGCGGCCTATATCTCGAGTGCGGTGACACGTGCGGAGAACGACCGCGCCGACGCACTCATGGTCGTGATGAACACCCCGGGAGGGATCTCGAACTCGATGGATGACATCGTCACGAGCCTGCTGAATTGCCGGGTCCCGGTGATCGTTTACGTCTATCCGAGCGGCGCGCGCGCCGCGTCGGCCGGGCTGTTCGTGGCGGAGGCCGCCGACATACTGGCCATGGCGCCTGGCACCAATATCGGTTCTGCCCACCCGATCCAGGCCACCGGCGCCAACCTGACGGGAGACCTCGGCGCCAAGGTCCTCAACGACGCGGTCACGAGGGTCCGCAACCTGGCGACGATGCACGGCCGCAACGCCGACTGGGCCGAGAATGCGGTGCGTAACAGCGTCAACATCAACGCGGAGGAGGCTGTGAAGCTGCACGTGGCGGACCTCGAGGTCTCGGACCCGGCCATGCTGATGAATGAGATCGACGGCCGTTCGGTGCCCAGGAGCGGGGGGGCGCTCGTCCTGCATACGGCGGGCGCCCACTTCCAGGACTTTCCGATGCCTTTCTGGCAGGTGTTCCTCAACGCTCTCATCGACCCGACCATCGCGGCCCTCTTAATCCTGCTCGCTGGTTACGGGATCATCACGGAGCTGCAATCGCCCGGAGCGATACTGCCGGGCGTTGTCGGCGGGATCGCCGCGATACTCGCGATTGTCTCCCTCGCCAACCTTCCGGTGAACATCGCCGGCGCCCTGATGCTGTTTTTGGCACTGATCCTCTTGCTTGCCGACCTGAAAGCGAACACTCACGGGATACTCAGCTTTGGCGGTGTGCTGGCCTTGGTCCTTGGAATGGCCTTCCTCGTCAACACGGGACCGGTCGGCATCGGCGTCAACCCACTCGTGATCTTCGGGTCCGGGGCGATCACCTTTGCGTTCTTCGTCTTCTTCGTTGGCAAGATATTGAGGGCGCGCCGCGCACCGGTGCTCACCGGCTCCGAGGCACTCGTCGGCGCCACCGGTGAGGCCCGCGAAGAGCTATCGCCGGAGGGACTAGTCTTTGTGCGCGGGGCGCTGTGGAAGGCGGTCGCGTCGAGCGGCCCGATCCCGGTCGGGAGCGCCGTCCAGGTGGTCGGTCGCAAGGGCCTGCAGTTGGAGGTCGTCGCCGGCGAAGCCGGGGCGGTGAAGGAGAAGAACTAGTGGACTATGGCTCGCTGGCCGTCATCGGGGTGATCGTCCTGCTCGCGATCATCATTGCTTTCTCCAGCCTCCGCATCGCCTATGAGTACGAGCGCGGCGTCGTGTTCCGGTTGGGCCGGCTCATCCCCCTCAAAGGCCCAGGGTTGTTTTTCATCATCCCCTTCGGCGTCGATCGGCTGGTGAAGATGGACCTTCGCACGATCACGCTCGAAGTGCCGCCGCAGGAAATCATCACCAACGACAACGTCACCGCCAAGGTCAACGCGGTCATCTACTTCCAGGTCGTGGACGCGCGAAAGGCCGTCACTCAGGTCCTCAACTACATCAACGCCACCTCGCAGATAGCTCAGACAACGCTGCGTGCAGCGCTGGGACAGGCCACGCTCGACGAGCTGCTCGCCAATCGCGACAAGATCAATCAGAACCTGCAGAAGATCATCGATGAGCAGACCGAGCCATGGGGAATCAAGGTCGCAGTGGTCGAGATCAAAGACGTCGAGCTGCCCAGCACGATGCAGCGAGCGATGGCCAAGCAGGCGGAAGCCGAGCGCGAAAAGAGGGCCAAGATCATCAACGCCGAGGGTGAGTTCCAGGCGTCTCAGACGCTCGCCAACGCGGCACAGGTGATCTCGTCGCAGCAGGGAGCCCTCCAGCTGCGCTTCCTCCAGACCCTCGTCGAGATCGGGTACGAGAAGAACACCACCATCGTCTTTCCAATCCCGATCGACCTGATCCGCCCGATCCTTGACATCGTGCCGATGGCTCCGGCCGACGGCTCACCCAGCTCGCCGGCATTGCCGCATCAAGGTTCCAAGTCGGGCTGACCGGCCAGATCGTCCTCGACGCAGGCAGCGGCCTGCTCCTGTTGCTGGTGCCGCTGCCCTTGGTCATAACGGCCAATGCCGCCGTGGGCAAGGGTTGGGCGGGCCATGCCACCGGGATTCTGGCCGGCGCGACGGCCGGCGCCACTTTCCTGGTCGGCGCGCTGGACCTTGCGGGAGCCAGGCTGGTCCAGGTAGGTCCAGGTGGGCAGACAATCGGCCTCGACTTGACCATCATGGCCACCGCGTTGCTCGCGGCGACCCTGGCATCAAGACCGGTACGCGAGGGCATCGGCCGCATCGTGCCAATCGATCCCGATAGCCCAGTTCACGCTTATGCGCTCGTTCTTTCGCTGATCCTGTTCGGATCGCAGGTGGGGACGATATTGTTTGCCGACAGTCTGGTCGTCGACCAGAAGCTGCCGCCCCTGACCCTGGGAGACGTGCTGGCCTCTGAGATCCCGTTCCTGGTGATGGCGGCCGCCGGAGTGGGCCTTTACATCCGTCGCGATGTGGCTGCGGCCGCCGAGCGATTAGGCCTGACCCGCCCGAAGTGGTGGCAGATTTCGATCGCGCTCGCCAGCGCCGGCGCCTTCTTCGCATTCGTCCAGCTGGCCGACTATCTGAGCCACGTCTGGACACCGCAAGTGGCGAGTCAGGTGGATAACACGACGCAACACGTATTTGCGCGGCTCGGCGATCCAATCGGGATTGCGGCACTTGCGCTGCTGCCCGGAATTTGCGAAGAGATCCTGTTTCGGGGAGCTCTTCAGCCCCGCATCGGGCTGCTCGCCACGGCCGCGGTGTTCACGTCGGTTCACACGCAATACGGACTCTCGCTCGATGTGCTGGCGGTCCTCGTGGTCGCCATCGGGCTGGGCCTGATCCGCAAGTACGCGAACACAACGACCTCGTGTATCTGCCACGTCAGCTACAACCTCTTGGCCGGGATCGGGATCGCGAGCGCGCTGGTCGGTGTGGCTGTAGGAGTGGAGGCTGCACTGGTTGCGCTTTCGGTTTTCGCCGTCTGGGCGAATCGGCGCCGGCGAGGCCTGCCGGCAGTTCCTTAACACCCTGGGTTGTCAACCCTCACTGGTCTCCGTACTCTCCCCTCTGGTGCGTCGGTGGGGGAGGGTCGGCGCAGGAGGAGGGAGGGCCCCGGACAGGGTCGGCCTCGCGGCGCGCCGGTGCCCTTCTCGCCCGCCGACGGGGAGCCCATGTGTTAACAAGCTCGCTAGGCATCTGGTCGTGGCTGGGGTAGGATTCGCCATATGCCACCAGATATAGGATCGGTGGAGGCTATAGCCCACAACATATTGGCGACCACCGTGCCACCCATCATCGCCGTGGTCAACCAGAAAGGCGGTGTGGGCAAGACGACCACGGCCATCAACCTCGGCGCTGCGCTCGCCGAGATGGGGCACTCCGTACTGCTAGTCGACCTCGACCCGCAGGCCAACTCGACCTCCGGCCTCGGACTCGATCCTGTCCGTGCCCGCCTCAATATCTATCACCTGCTCACAGGAGAGGCGACAGTCGAGCAGGCCACGATTCCGACCAGCACACCCGGGATGCAGCTCGTGCCTTCGCACATCGACCTTGCCGGAGCCGAGATCGAGCTGGCGACCCTCAGCGCACGAGAGAGCCGCCTCCGTAACGCTCTTGGGTCGGTACCGGAAAGCATCGGTTGCGTGATCATCGACTGCCCCCCGTCGCTCGGTCTCCTGACCCTCAACGCCCTTACCGCTGCGACCAGCATGCTGATCCCCACCCAGTGCGAGTACTTCGCCCTGGAGGGACTGCGTCACCTTCTGTACACCCACCAGCTGGTGCGCTCGCGCCTCAACCCCAATCTCGGGATCGCCGGCATCGTTATGACGCAATTTGACGCACGCACGACCCTTTCTTGGGATGTCCTTAGAGAGGTCCGCCGCTCGCATCCCGCCCACGTACTTGAGACCCTCATTCCGCGAAATGTGCGGATCAGCGAAGCGCCGAGCCACGGCAAGTCGGTGATCCAATACGACCCCATGTGCCGCGGCGCGGCCGCTTACCGCGCCCTCGCAAAGGAGCTGTTGGAGCGATGAAACAACGGATGCGTGGATTGGGCCGCGGCCTCGACGCCCTCATCCCGATGTCCCGCGAGGGGGACGCCATGGTCCCACAGATGATTGCAGTCGACCAGATCCGTCCATCGCATCAGCAGGTCCGTACGCGCTTCGACGCAGAGCCTCTGGGCGAGCTGGCGGAGTCGATCCGCCGGCACGGCGTACTCCAGCCCCTCCTCGTGCGCCGGCTGGCCGATGGTTACGAGCTGATCGCGGGCGAGCGCCGATGGCGAGCGGCGCGACTCGCCGGCCTCAGCGCGGTGCCGGCTGTGGTGCGCTCGGACGCAGGCAACGATGCGCAGCTCGTGCTCGGCCTCATCGAGAATCTCCAGCGCGCGGACCTCGACCCGATTGAAGAGGCCGGCGGCCTGAGGCGTTTGACCGAAGAGTTCGGCCTGACGCACGAGGAAGTGGCGCAGAGGATCGGCAAGCACCGCGTGTCGGTGTCGCAGTCGCTCCGACTGCTGAACGGCTGCGCCGCCGTCCAGTCTTCCGTCGCAGCCGGAGTGATCAGCGCGGGTCACGGTCGCGCCCTCATCGCCCTGGAATCGCAGGCGGCGCAGGAGCATGGCCTGAAGGTGGTCGTGGCGAGGCGTCTGTCGGTCAGGCAGACCGAGAACTGGGTCCGCACCTACAAGCCGCGGCGCAGGCCGAGAACCGACTCCTCTTCCGAGCTGCGCGCGCTCGGCGCCCAGATCGAAGCGAGCGTTGGAGTTCCAGCGACGATTGCCGGAACGATGAATCGCGGAAAGGTGGAGCTCAGGTACTCAAGCCGAGAAGAGCTTGAACGGGTGTGCGCTAAGCTCGTCCAGTAACACAGATGGCATTCCCCCAGCAATCTGCGGCCGGAGCCGCGCCCGCCCGATCGTCCGCAGCTTCGTCGCTCCTGCGAGAGCTGGCGGAGGTCGTCGTGCTGGCAGCGATCCTGTACATCGGCATCAGCTTCGCCATCCAGGCTGTGCACGTCGAGGGGTTATCGATGTTCGCAACGCTCGACGACAACGACTACCTCATCGCCAACAAGCTCGACTACCGGCTGCACGCACCCCAGCGTGGAGACATCATCATCCTGCGTCCGCCTAGTGACAACTCAAAGGACTTCATCAAGCGGATCATTGCGTTGCCTGGCGAGAAGATCCTGATCACCGAGGGGGCCGTCTACATCAACGGGCACAAACTGGATGAGCCCTACCTGCCAGAGCAGTGGGTGGCCCTCAACAGCTGGGGCGGCCCCAACGGCACTGTCGTGCCCCCAAACCAATACTTCGTCATGGGCGACAACCGCAACAGGTCCCAGGACTCACGCATATTCGGATTCATCACTCGGGATCGTATCGACGGCCGAGCCTGGTTTCGAATCTGGCCCTTGAACAACCTGGGCAGCATCTACGGGCAGCTTCCGAGACTGGAGACGGGCACAATCTCCGCTGGCTGACTCCCCGTACACCGACCGCCGGGCTAGGCTCCGATCGCAGCCCTGAAGCCTGACTCGCGCGTGAAGGGACCGATGACTGCCATCTGAATCGGAGACCGCAGCACCGAGTTCGCGACGCGCCGGACATCTGTGGAGGTGACCGCATCCACGGAGCTCAGCTCGTCTTCGATGCTCCTTATCTCGCCTATCAAAAGCTCTTGATAGGTGAGCCAGAAAGCAACTCCGTTCGTGGTTTCGAGGTCGAGGCGCAGCCGCCCTTTGGTGAACTCCTTTGCCCGCAGGAGCTCCTCATCGGTGAGGTCGTGCTCGCAGAGCTCGTGCATTTCTGCGATCACAGCCCGAATCGCCTCAACCGCCTTCTTGGGGTCGACGCCGAGGTAGATGCCGAGGTGACCTGTGTCTCGGTGCTTTTGCGTGAAGCTGTGCACGTCGTACGCCAGGCCGAGGCGCTCGCGGATGTTGAGGAAGAGCCGCGAGCTCATGCCCTCGCCAAGAACTGTGTTGAGGAGGTCGAGCACATACCTGTCGGGATGGATGTAGCTCAGCGCGCGGACCCCAAGACAGATGTGAGCCTGTTCGGTGCGCTTCTGCCGGAGCATGAGGTGGGGCCTGTCCAGGGGTGCGGGCGTCTCCGAAGCCAGCAGACCGTCGGGTTCGGACGGGAGCGTCACGCGAGCGCTCACCGCGGCCAGCGTCTCGCCCTCATCCATCGCACCCGCCACACCGATGACGAGGTTGGGCAGGCGGTAATGGGCATCGGCGTACTCGAGGATGTCGTCGCGAGTGATCCTGGCGACCGACTGCTCGGTCCCGGCGATGTCTCGCCCGAGCGGATGCCCCGGCCAGATGGCCTCCTCGAGGAGGTTGAGCACGTAGTCCTGCGGCTGGTCCTTGTACATCTTCAACTCTTCAAGGATCACGAGTCGTTCCCGCTCCACATCGTCAGGCGCGAGCTTGGAGTTCGAAACAATGTCGGAAAGGACGTCCAAACCAAGCTGTAGGTGCTCAGCCGGCACCCGCGTCCAATATGCAGTCAGCTCCTTGTCGGTGGAAGCGTTGATGAATCCGCCCACGCCCTCGATGGCATCCGCGATCTCCTTTGACGTCGGCCGCCTGCGCGTGCCTTTGAAGAAGAGGTGCTCGATGAAGTGCGATACCCCGGCGAGCCGCTCGTCCTCTAGCCGCGAGCCTCCACCGAACATGAAAACGAGGCTTGCAGAAAGGCGCTCCGGCATCGGAGCCATGACCAACCTGGCCCCTCCCGACAGGCCGTGAACTTGTTGGGGGACCGCCATGGGAGCGCCAGTATATGTGCGCGCACGGCGCGAGCCGCTCTACGAGCTTGGCCGGGTTGGACGGGAACTGACCGAATTCAGCCGTTGCTCAGACCGCCGCGCCACCCTCCTGGAGTGCGCCAAGCGCCGCATAGAGGGTCATCGCCACGAAGTCGGCGGGCATGCCGTCCGAAACCGCGTCGAGGGCCTCACCGAGATACCGGCGGACGTTGGGCACGTGGTCCACGGCCCGCAGCTCGAGGCAGTCACGTATAGCCTCAGCGATCTCCGTCGGCGTGATCTCCTCGTCGCCCGCACCGTCCGCGACGGCATTGATCAAGGCGATCGCTTTCCGGATCCGCTCCGCCGCGGCCCGGCCCGGCATGGGTCGCCGCTTACTCTGCCGCTGGCTTGCGGAGCCCGACCACGACCCGCCGCTCGGGTTCCTCGCCGATGCTCGCGCTGGTGACTTCGGGGTCCCCCTCCAGCGCCAGGTGGATCGCCCGCCGCTCGAAGGGCTGCATAGCATCAAGCGTGATCGGATCACCTGTCATCTTCACCTGGCGCGCAGCGCGCAAAGCAATCTCGCGCACCGTGTGCTCGCGGCGCTGCCGATAACGCTCGACGTCGACGATGATCCGCTCGCCTTCGCCGAGATGCCGGCCGACCATCACGTTGGTCACCGACTGCAGCGCACGGAGGGTTTCGCCACGCCAGCCGATCAATGCGCCGAGGTCTCGTCCGCTGATATCGAGAGTCATCGGCTCGGTGCCCACACGCGTGGTCACCTGGGCGCGTATGCCCATGTGCTTCAGCAAACCCTCGACCAGAGTCCGCGCCACCTCGGATTTTCCGTCGACCGGGGCGGCGAGCGCGGACGCAGCCGTGTGATCGATCACCGTGACCTCGACCACTGTCTCTTCAGGGCCCTCAGTGAGCACCTTTACGTCAACGTTCCGGCGGCTCTCGCCAAGCTCGATCAACGCCGCATCCACCGCCTCGTCCAGCGTGCGGCCGCGGCCTTCTGCTGACTTCATCGCACCGACCTCATCTCTTTCGTTTCCTGCGGCTACGCCGGTTCGGGGATCCAGTCTGGGACCCGTTCGCTGGACCGCTGCCAGTTCCGGGCTTGGGTCCATTGACGGTGCTGTTCTTAAGCCCGCCGGCCGGGATGCTCTTCGTCCCTCCAACGGTGGGGATGCTCTTCGTCCCTCCAACGCTCTTTGTATCGACCACCGCCGCCGTGCGCGGCCCCGCTAGCCATGGCAACACGTTTCCCCAGCCGACGACGAAGCTCTGTTGAATGATACCGACGCAGTTACCGATGAACCAGTAAAGCCCTAGGCCGGCCGGGACGTTGAAGGCGAAGTAACCGATCATCAGCGGCGACAGCCAGAGCATCATCCTTTGCATCTGCTGCGTCTGGAGCTCCTGCTCGGTGAGGTTGGGCGCCGGCGGCATCTGGAGCATCTTGGTCTGCACGTAGGTGCTCGCCGCGGCGAGCACCGGAAACGCGAGATAGCCAAGAACGGGGATGCCGATGCCGAAGAGCGGCAGATGGAAGAGCAAATGGTTGTTCGGGTTGTCGTTGAGGTTTGGGATCCAGAGGAAGTGCGCAGCAACCTTGGCGCTGTGGGCGAAGCCGGTGAACACGTAGAAGAGCGCGGTCAGGATCGGGATCTGGACGAGGGCCGGGAGGCAGCCCAGCACCATCCCTACGACAGGATTGATGCCGTGCTCCTGGTAAAGCTTGTTCATCTCTGAGTTCAGACGCACAGCATCGCCTTTGAACTTCTTGCGCAGCTCGGCCACCTGCGGCGCCACCTTGCGCTGCTCGAGCATCGACTGTCGGGACTTCCGGATCTGGAAGATCACGAGCGGGGTGAGGATCAGCCGGATACAGATGGTGAGCACGACGATGGCAAGGCCGTAGGCTCCGATGCTGTTCAGCGTTGGAACTTCCTGAAAACGGACATAGATGAAGTTCAAGGCCGCGGCGAGGTTGTTCTCAAAAACGACCTGCCAGAGGTTCTGGATCGGCTTGAAGACGTCAAAGACGGAGAGGTAGATGTCAGATCTCCCGTGAAGAGCGGCCAGAGGCAATGAGGTCAGGGAACAGGATCGTAGCCGCCCTTGGCGAACGGATGGCACCGCCCGATCCGCGCCGCCCCCATCCACCCGCCCCGAAGCCAGCCGTACTTCTCCACCGCCTCGTACGTGTACTGCGAGCACGACGGGTAGTAGCGACACGAGGGCGGAAGGATCTTCGAGAACGACATCTGGTAGCCGCGAATTAGCCCGAGCAGGATCCTCGTCATCGGTTCAACTTCGACAGCCTGAGCGCAGCCTGCGCGGCCTCCTCGCTCAGGTCGGCGAACGACACCTCGAGCGCCGCTGGGCGGGCGATCAGGACCACGTCATATCGTATTCCCAGGCTGGTCATAGGCGAATCAGGGCCGAGCAATTTGACGCGGGCCAGCTCGCGCAGCCGGCGCCTGGCTCGGTTTCGCGCGACCGAGCTCTTGAGCGCCCGGCTGACGGTCACGCCGACGCGGTTCTGCGCGCCCGAGCTGGGGACCGCAAAAGCGACCAGCGCCCGACCGCTGTACACCCGTCGGCCGGCGATAGCAGCCTGGAACTCCCCTTGCCGGCGGAGCCGGTATCGCCTCTTCACGCGAGAGGCGGGCTTAGCTGCTAAGCCGCAGGCGGCCCTTGCGACGGCGGTTCTGCACCACCCGGACGCCACCCCGCGCGCTCATGCGGCGCAGGAAGCCGTGCACCCGGCGGCGGTACCGCTTCTTCGGCTGAAAGGTTCGCTTGATGTCAAGATCCCCCGATTCCGCGAGACTATGTGAACCGCGGTAGTGTACTTGACCCGCGTCTGGCCAATCGTGATATTTGTAGTATAACTTCATCAGTTGACTACATGGCTTGCGAAGGGGATAGGCCTTTGCTACAATCCCCGCCCGGAAGCAGCCGCGGTCGGGGCAGCACCTCCAAATCAGTACAGGTCACACAATTCGGTCTCAGCAAACACCACAGTTGACCGCTCGTTGAACGTATAACACCGCTTCCATATTTCGGGATCGACCGGATGGGGGATTTCGGACGGGTCGGGGCCGCCAGCCTGTGGAAATCCGGTCCGTTCTTTTCCACAGGCACGAGTGAGGCGGAGCCCATGGTCATGGAGCTTCGGTTGAACCTGCGGTCGCCCGTAATGCGATGCATGGATCGCTTCGCGGGCGAGCAAGCGGGAAAAGGAAGAGAGGATTTGGCCCCAAGTTGTCCACAGCATTTGCAGAGCCCAGCCGGTTGCCTTCCCCAGCATCCGGGGCGTCCGTCCACAGGCCTGGATGTCCGAAACAAGCAGCGGCCGGCCTCGCCAAGACGGAGAGGAGGCATGAGTTGAACCAAGACCAGGTCTGGTCACAGGTCCAGGAGGAACTGCGGTTCCAACTGGCGAAACGGACCTACGACATGTGGTTGAAAAACACCTCGGTGCTGTCCGCCGACAACAACACCTTCCGGATCGGTGTGCCGAGCAAGCTGGCCAAAGACTGGTTGGCGGACCGTTTCTCCGGTCTGATCCAAGAAACCCTCCAGGCCGTCACCGGCTCAGAGGTCGACATCGACTTCGTCATCTCACCCACAGGCCACCGACCTCCGGTGGTCACTGTCGATGTTGACACCATGAGCGTTGCGCCAGACAGCGGGCGCGATAACGAGGTCGAGCCTTTTCCGGATGGCCCGCCGATACCTCCGTCTGAGCTCAACGTTCGCTTCAAGTTCTCATCATTCGTGGTTGGCCACAACTCGCAGTTTGCACACGCTGCGGCCAAGGCGGTCGCAGAAGCACCAGGCGACAGTTATAACCCGCTGTTCCTCTATGGAGGCGTGGGTCTCGGCAAGACGCACCTGATGCATGCCATCGGCCACGAGGTGCACGACAGGTTTCCGCGCAAGCGGGTTGTCTACCTCACCTCAGAACAGTTCACCAACGAGGTGATCAGCTCCATTGCCACCGCCCGCATGGGTGAGTTCCGGCACAAGTACCGGACGGTGGACGTCCTCCTGATTGACGACGTCCAGTTCCTTGCCGGCAAGGACCGCACCAAAGAGGAGTTCTTCCACACGTTCAACGCGCTCCATGAGATCAACAAGCAGATCGTGATCTCATCCGATCGGCCGCCCAAGGAGATCCCCACGCTCGAAGACCGGCTAAGGTCGCGGTTCGAGTGGGGACTTATCGCCGACATCCAGTCCCCGGACTTCGAGACCCGCCTCGCCATCCTTCACTCCAAGCTCGGTGACAACAGCGCTCTGGTCCCTGAAGAGGTGTTGAGCTTCATCGCTCACAAAGTCCAGCGGAACATCCGCGAGCTGGAAGGCGCACTGACAAGGGTTCAGGCTTTCGCAGCCGTGCACCAGAGGCAGGTTGATGAGGACGAGGCCGCCCGACTTCTCGCAGACATCATTCCCGCCGGCACACGCAAGCCGATCAACGTCGAACGCATCCAGGCACTCGTAGCCGACTACTACAACGTCACTCTCGAAGATATGAAGGGCAAACGCCGCGACAAGCACATCGTGTTTCCGCGGCAAGTAGCGATGTTCCTGGTCCGTGAGGAGACGCCGTCGTCACTCCCCGCCATCGGTAAGGCATTCGGTGGCCGAGACCACACGACAGCGCTGCACTCGATTGAAAAGATCGCGAACGAGCTCAAGGAAGACGAACGTTTGCGTTATGAAGTCCAGGCTATCCGCGAGCGTCTCTACGTCCAGTGATGCTCGCGCACGGCGGCGACCAGCGGGCCATTTTTTGCTTTACACACTTTGTTGGACGAAGGCAGGGAGAAGCAGCGAATCACGGAGGTCGCGTGGTTTCTTCCCCAGCAAGACCACAGGTCACGATATGAACTCCGGCGGTTGCCCAGACCTTATCCCCGACTCAAGCCGATCTGTAAATGATCTCGACATCCACAGTCTGCACAGCGCTTACTGTTATGGATTACGAATGACTTCAATTAAGAGAATCTCTTACAACGGGGGACAACTGTCTTGAATGCCAAAGCGATTGCATCTCAGATGAAGGTCACCTGCAGGCCGGCGGTCTTGGGTCAGGCGCTGCAGATCGTGTCTCGCGCAATCTCCAGCCGGACGACGTTACCGATCCTGAACAACATCCTCATCGAGACCACATCGGAGGGGCTTGCGCTGACCGCCACCAACCTTGAGATCGGGATTCGCAAGCTGGTGCCGGCGGAAGTCTCGATGGAGGGAGGCACAACGGCGCCCGCAAGGTTGCTCACAGATTTCGTCAGCACGCTGCCAGACCAGGACCTCGAGATGACTCTGGACGGGTCAACGCAGTCTCTGAGCCTTCGCTGCGCGCGATTCGACACGCACATCAAGTGCATCGAGGCGGAGGAGTTTCCGCCAGGACCGCGCCCTGACGAAGGTGACCGCCTGGAGGTGGCGCTGGACGAGCTCGTCAGCGCGGTGGAACAGACCCAGATGGCGGCCTCTACAGACGAGGCCAGGCCGGTGCTGACCGGAGTGCTGGTGCAGATCCAGGGCGGAGCACTCACGATGGCCGCCACGGACGGTCATCGCCTTGCCGTCCGCAAGCTCGCGGCGACCGGCCCTGCCGACCTGGAGGCCAGCCTGATCGTGCCGGCGCGTGCGCTGGCCGAGCTCTCGAGGGTGCTCAAAGGCGAGCCAGGCAAGGTGGAGGTGATCATCTCGAAAGCTCGAAACCAGGTCTTCTTCAAGGCCGGCAGCTCGGAGCTGACCTCGAGGTTGATCGACGGGAAGTATCCCAACTACGCACAGGTTATCCCCAGCAAGAGCTCAACCAAGGTCAGGATCTCTACCAGCGAGCTCACCCAGACTGTGAGAGCGGTCTCGCTGTTCGCGCGGGACAGCGCCAATGTCATCCGGGTGAAGGCGCAGGCCGGCGCCCTGGTCCTCTCGGCGACCACGAACGAGGTCGGGGACAGCAAAGCCGAGATGGCGGCCGATGTGGACGGATCCGACATCCAGATCGCCTTCAACGCCCGCTACGTCCTTGATGCACTTGGTGTTATCGACGAGGACGAGGTGGAGTTGCTTTTCGATGGCCCGCTCAGCCCTGGGCTGATGCGCCCGCCGGGCAAGGAGCACTACCTGTACGTGATCATGCCCGTGCGCGTAGCGATGTCGTGATTGGCGCGCGTACGGGGCGGGCAGGTTGGGCCTTACTGATTGCTGCTCAGGCGCCTCCAACTTAGAAACCACCGCAACTACGCCCATCTAGACCTGGCTCCCGGGCCTGGCGTCAACGTATTCATCGGCGCCAACGGTCAGGGCAAGACCAACCTGCTCGAGGCCGTGGCGATGCTGGCTCTGTCGTCATCGCCGCGCGCCCGCCGGGACATCGAGGTGGTCGGGCCGGTCGCTCCGGCCACCCGTATCGAAGCCGAGGTCGAAAGCGGAGGCTCGTTGGTCGAGCTGGCCATAGCTCTCAGCGTCGAGGGCGATCGGGCGCGGCGAGTGATCGACGTCGACGGCGCCCGCCGGCGGGCTTTCGACCTGCCCGGGCATTTCCGCGTCACCCTGTTCTGGCCAGACGACCTTGGCCTCGTCAAGGCCGGACCGGACCTGCGGAGGCGCTTCCTGAACCAGATGCTCGTGCAGGTCGAGCCCGGTTACGCACGAGCCCTCGCTGGGCTCAAGCGGGTGCTGGAGCAGAGGAACAGCCTGCTCAAACGGATAGCTGCCGGCGAGGGCGGCGGCGACGTTCTGGAGGCCTGGGACGAGGAGCTGATCCGGATCGGCGCCGAGGTCTCCGCAGCACGCTCGCGGGCGGTCCAGGAGTTGGAGCCGGAGGCTGCCCGCTGTCACTCGGAGATCGCCCCCGGCGAGCGACTGGAGATTGAGTACCAGGGGCCACCCGCAGAAATGGCGCGGGCTGTGCAAAACTCGCTGGCCGAGGATCTCAGGAGGGGCTCCACCAGCATCGGTCCGCACCGCGACGACTTGAAGGTGTTCCTGGACGGGCGCGAAGCCCGCGCCTATGCGTCGCAGGGGCAGCAGCGGACCGCCGTGGTCAGCTTGAAGCTTGCTGAGTCCGCCCTTGTCGCCAGGCGCACCGGCGAGCGGCCCGTGCTCTTATTGGACGATGTCCTTTCTGAATTGGACGGTGAGCGAAGGGGCGCCCTCCTGCGCCAGGTGGCGGGAGAGGGCCAGGTCATAATCACATCGGTCGAGGCGGGGCCCTTTCCGCCCGAGCTCATCGCCGGCGCACGCGTTTGGAGCGTCGTTGGTGGAGAGATTTCAGCCTGTGGATAAACTGGGCAATATCCTCCCCCGCGTCCTGCGTCGCCAGCCTGGCGGAGGCCGCTTGTTGGGGACCCAGGTCGCCTCAGCTTTTCGCACCCTCATCGGACCAGAACCGGCCAGGTTGTGCGATGAAGTTGAGTTGCATTCCGGCACATTGCTGATCACCACGTCCAGCCCGGCACTGGCACACCAGCTCAGGCTCGATTCGGAGACTATCGTCGCGCGCCTCAATGGCCTGGACCTCGGGCGCAAGGTGCGCGTCGTTCGAGTCCGCATCGGGAGGTCGACATACTCGGATTGACGACAACTGCCAAGCCACACGCTCTCCCCGGCCCTTCCTGTGAGCAGGGAGGAGATGGGTGAAGCTAGGAGTCGAACAGGCACGGGCGGCCACAATTGGCCGCGGACCCGTCCGCGTGGTGGCAGGGGCGGGCACGGGGAAGACCGCGGTGATCGCGGAACGCTTCCGCAGACTGGTCGTGAGCGGCGCTTCGCCGGGCTCGATCCTCGTCATGACGTTCACGGACCGTGCCGCAGCCGAGATGCGACAGCGAATCGAGGATCTGATCGGCGCTCCGGCACCCGCAGTGGGGACGTTCCATTCGATAGCGCTCGGCTGGTTGCGCTCCGACGGACGCAGTGTCGGCGTGCCAGTGGGTTTCCGCATTCTCGCCGGCGCCGACCGCTGGATCCTTGCCCGCGAGCAGATGTGGGATCTGGGCGATCAGGTGCTCACGGGCGACGAGCGTCCGGACGACCTGGTGTCGCCGGCGCTGCAGATGTTGGAAAGGCTGAAGCAGGAGCTGGTGCCGCTCAAAAGGCTCTCCGCATGGTCTGCATCGACCGATGACGCCGAGCGCGCGCAGCTCATGGAGGCGTGCGTCCGTCTCTTCCGAGCCTACGAGCGCGAGTGCCGCAAGCGGAGGCTGCTTGATTTCGAGGACCTGCTGACGCTGGCTGTGAGGATGTTGGAGAAGCAGCCGGCACTGCTCCGGTCTTACGGCGCCCGCTACCCACACGTCCTCGTCGACGAGTACCAGGACCTGAACCTTGCCCAGGAACGACTCGTGGAGCTGATTGCGAAAGGTGGCGAACCCTTCATCGTCGGCGACGACGACCAGAGCATCTATCGCTTCAGGGGAGCCTCACGGGCCAGCCTCGAAAGGTTCCAGGGTCACTTCCCACAGGCGCTCACCGTCACCCTCGGCCGCAACCATCGCAGCTCGCGGCGCATCGTCCGGGCTGCCGGCGCCCTCATCTCAAACAACCCCGAGCGCCTGCCCAAGCAACTGAGATCCGGCCGTACCGGGGGCAGGGTGGAGCTGTGGCTCTGCCCCGACGGCGTCACGGAGGCGGGTGCTATCGCGGCCGAGGCCGACCAGCTGGTCGTGGCCGGCTTGCCGTTTTCGAAAATCGCTGTGCTTTGCCGGACGAACGCGATCGCGCGTCCGATTGCCAATGCACTGGCGGCGCGCCGCCTGCCGCATGTCGTTATCGGCGGACATGGCTTCCACGACCGGCCTGAAGTGAGGGATGTGATCGCGCTGCTGCGAGTCCTGCGCGACCCGGCCGACGAGGTCGCGCTGGCCCGAGTGCTGACCCGTCCGCCCTGTTGCCTCGACCCGACCGCCGCCTTGACGAAGCTACGCGACCGGGACGGCGTGGCGCCCATGGCCGCGCTGGAGCGCTGGGCGCCGGCCGCCGGATTCGCCGCTCTTCTTGGCGCCCTTTCGAAACAGGCTGCGAGCCTCGACGTCCGCGACCTGTTCTTCGAGCTCATGGAGAAGAGCAGGTATCTGGAGGTGCTCAGCGCGGGCCTGGAGACCAGCGAGGCGGCGCGGGCAACTGCAAACGTCAGCCGCTTCGCGGAGGTGATCGCCGAGTTCTGCGAAACGTCGAACGACCGCTCGCTCGAGGCTTATATGCGCCACCTGGACCTCGTCCTTCTGTCAGGAGAGGACGAGGAGCCGGCCGCGGTCGAAGGGTTGGTCGATGCCATTCACGTGATGACGATCCACCAGGCCAAAGGCCTGGAGTTCGAGGCCGTGTTCGTGCCGGGGTTGGTAGAGGGTCGCCTGCCGCAGTCCGGTCGCTCGCCTCGATTCGAGCTGCCGCCGGCGGTGCTGGAGCCGCTTGTGCGCGGACGCGAGGACGTTGTTGCGGAGGAGCGGCGCCTCCTGTACGTCGCGATGACACGCGCGCGCCAATACCTGTACCTCTCCAGGGCCGAGCGCTACGACGGCAGCCGGCCATGGAGAGATTCGCGATTCCTGGCCGAGGTGCGGAGCGCCGGCCCAAGGACCGTCGTGGAAAAGAACATCGCCGCAGCCTCGACAGCGCAAGTCCGACCCACCTCGCCGAAGACGACAGGAGACGTGGTTCTTTCGTACTCTGCAATCGCGGCGTATCGCGACTGCCCGAGGCAGTACTGGTATCGGTACGAGCAGCGGCTGCCCGCGGTTCAGAGCGCCGAGGCTATGCACGGAGTGATCCTTCATGAGGTGCTGCACCGCGCGGGCGAGGCGCGACAGAGCGGTCGGAAAGTCACAGCTGCCCTTCTGAGATCACTGCATGACGCGGTCTGGGGTGCGACAGTCTTCCCAGATCCGCGGCGCGCACCGACGTTCAAGCGCAACGGAGCGGATCAGCTGGAGGCATACCGAAAGCGCGGAGGCTTCGACTCCAGGCCGGAATACCTCGAGCAACAATTCACGGCCGGCCTCGAAGGCTGGACGTTGCGTGGAGTGATCGACCGGGTCGATCGCTCGGACAACGGCTGGCGGATACTCGACTACAAGAGCGGAAGACCGGTCGCCCGGGGCCGTCGCGACCTGCAGCTGGCGCTGTACGCGATGGGCGCCGCCTCCGCGCTGCACCTCGAACCGCAGGGGGGTGGGTCGGAGTCTGCCTCCCCCAGTCCGGGCGCCCTCGGCAGGGACGTCCCCCCTCAAATGGAGCTCGAGGTCGTGTACCTGGCCTCCGGCGAGACGATTCGACTCGAGCGACCAGCCGCCCTCGTGGCGGAAGCGCAGAAGCAGGGTGCCGAGGTGGCGGCAGGGGCGAAGGCCGGCCGCTTCGAGGCACGGCCCGAACGCCGGCGCTGCCGGTTGTGCCCCTACAGGCTCGCCTGCGCCGATGCCCTGTAGCGGGCGGCGAGCAGCAGGCACTCGCGCGCGATGTCGGACGACGCGTATGGGTGCGCGAGCTCAGCCGCCTTGCGTGACATCTCGTGCCATGTCGGTCCACCTTCGGCGAGGACGCGGATCTCCTCCAGCAGGTCATCCTCCTTTGGCGAGAATTTGCCAACGCCGGACTTCACCACGAACTCGACGTTCGGAGATTCCTGGCCGGGCAGGAAGCCGGTGATCACCAGTGGCAGGCCGGTGGCCAGTGCCTCGGCGATCGCTCCAGGCCCGGCTTTGGTGACAGTGACGTCGCAGGCCCGCATCAGCTCCGGCATGTAGTCGACGAAGCCGAGCACCAGTGTCGGTGTGGCGAAGCTCTCTTCGGTGAGGCGGCGCCGCAGCACCTCGTTTCGACCGCAGACGACGACGACCTGCCACTGCTGAGGCTCCCAAGCGAGAGCGCGCACCTGCTTCAGAAGGGCGCCGGCGCCGGCCGCGCCGCCGACGATGAGGACTGTGAAGCGTGACTCGTGGAGGCCGAAGCGGCGGCGGAGGGCCTCCTTCTCGCCCGGCGCGGGAGGCCGGAATCGAAGGTCGACAGGCAAGCCGAGCAGCTTGACGCGGTGAGGCGGGACCCTCCGCCGAAGGGCGACCTTGCGCGCCAGCTCGGTCGGAACGATGACGAGGTCCGCCTGGCTGAAAGTCCAGCCGCGGTGAAAGTCGACGAGGTCGGTGATCACCGTCATCAACGCGCGCGGGCGACCGCTCTTCTGGATGGCCTGATAGGTCATGTGGTTCAGGAGCGGATGCACCGAGAGGACCACGTCGGGGTCGTGCTTCTTGATCAGCTCGACGATGACTTTGCGCACACCGCGGCCGAAGATCGCGCGTAGTGCGGCGAAGGTCGGCTTGGTGTTGCTCGAGTGATAGACGGCGCCCCAAGCGACCCTCGACCGCTGGATCATCGGCGAGTAGAGGGAGGTGAGCCTGCGGACCATGGCCGGGCCCTGAGCCATCAGCGGGTCTGCCACCGTCACGACGCAGGTGGCGTCGAAGAGCTTGAGTGCGTCGGTCAGGGCGCGAGCGGCTGCCCGGTGACCTCCGCCGGTGTCGCTGAAGAGGATCAGGACTCTCGGCGCGCCGCCTGCCGGAGTGGGTACCGGAGGCGGTGCCTGGAGTGGACCAGCGGCCGCCGGCTCGGGGGCTACTTGCGCCGCGCCGCGGCCCGGCGCGCGATCCAACGCATGTTGTACTGGGCGAGCAGGTAGGTGATGAACACCATGCCGATGATTCCGATGCCGACCCATAACATTGTTCGTTTGGCCAGCTCACCAGCCGACAGCGTCCCACCGCCGGGGATCCGGTTCTGCTGAATGATGTACGCGGCCAGATCCTTGACGTCCTGATCCGTCAGATTTGGGTTGCCTCCCTTCTTGGGCATGTCGGTCTGCCGTGGATCGCCGGTCTGATGAACGCGCCCGTTGGTAATGATGTCGATCAGGAATGTCGGATCGAGGCCGTTCAACACACCGGGCAACTTCTCGATCGGGTTGAGGCTGGGCCCAATGCCGCCGCCCAGGTTGATTCCATGGCAGCTGGTGCAGTTGGCGGCGTAAAGCGCCCCGCCTTTGGTGGGATCTCCAGGCAGGGGTGCCGGGCTGCCCGGCGGTGAGGGCGTGCTATCGGCCAGGGTGGTGATCGCCGTGAGAGCCACAAGAGCCGGCACTGCCACTGCCAGGAGTGCGGACAGCTTGAAGCCGTGGTTGCGCGCGAAAGGCGCGAGCAGGATCGGCCGAACCGATGGCAGCCTCATCGCGCGCCAAATCATAGCTTGTCAATATTTTGGGGCTCGGGCGGGAATAGTAGGGAAGCGCGTAGCTTTTAATCCTGATATGGCGTCATGCTCCCCGGTCTCCCGTTCGGCTTTCTGCTGCGTATCGAGGCGCTGGCTAGACGCGAGATCGGCCTACCGTGGCTGAAGCGACTCCTCTGATCTCCGACCGCGCCGCCCGCAGGCGGATCGCGGTCGTCTCCATGCACACCTCTCCCACGGCCTCATTGGGCCAGAATGGCAACGGCGGGCTCAATGTTTACGTCCGCGAGGTGTCCAGCGCATTCAGCGCCCGGGGCATCGCCACAGACATCTTCACGCGCAGGCAGTCCCCGGACGACCCCGCCATCGAGTATCTGGCACCCCTTTCGCGCGTCATCTATTTGCCGGCCGGCCGCAGCCTGGACAAATACTCGCTCTACAACGAGGTGCCCGGCTTTGCGGCCAGGGTCCGCTCATTTGCCGAGAGCGAGCAGATCCAGTACGACCTCCTCTACTCGCATTACTGGCTGTCGGGCGAGGTCGCCTGCCTCCTTCGGCCAGAGATGGGTGCGGGGTGGGCGCACATCGCGCACACGCTCGGCCTTGTCAAGAATCGAACCCTCGCCAGCGGCGCTCGGCCCGAGCCGGCCCTGCGGATTCGGGTGGAGGGCGAGGTCGCGCAGCAGGCGGACCTGGTGATCGCGTCGACAGCCGACGAGGGCGACGACCTGGTTCAGTCGTACGGGGCCGACCCCGAGCGGGTCTATGTGGTGGCGCCTGGCATCGACCTGGCCACCTTCCAGCCGCTTGATCGCGCCGAGGCTCGCCGGAAGATCGGCTACGGGCCGGGACGCCTGCTGCTCTTCGTTGGCAGATTGGAGCGCTTAAAGGGCGTGGAGATCGCGATCCGGGCCCTCGCAATGCTCCGGGACCGCGACCACGACGACGTGCGGCTGGTCGTGCTCGGCGAGGACAGTCGCGATGGGGATGAGAGCGAGAAGGAGCGTTTGAAGGCCGCGGCCTCTGTTCTGGGCGTGCGCGATCGGGTCGATTTCCTAGGCTCGGTGGCCCACCACGAGCTGCCGTACTTCTACGCCGCAACTGACGTATGCGTCATGCCCTCCTACAGCGAATCCTTTGGCCTGGTCGCATTGGAGGCCCAGGCATGCGGCCGTCCTGTCGTGGCCTCGGGGGTGTCAGGGTTGAGGTCTGTAGTGCGCGACGAGGTCAGCGGTTATTTGATCGATGGTCACGACCCCGCGGTTTACGCAGAACGAATTGGACGTCTGCTCGCGGACCCAGAGCTTGCACAGCAGATGGGGCGGAGAGGCCGTCTACTGGCGCAGCGATTCTCGTGGACGCGAACCGCTGACCGGCTGGAGGGCCTTTTCGAAAACGTGATCGAAAGTGGTCACGCGCGTGTCCAGGCCGGCGTGCGGCACGAGTAGGGGAACGACTGGAGGTCAAACGCCGTCAGGGGCATAGGCCTGGTGCCATCGCCGTTCATCAACCAAACCTCGTTGCCGCTGATAAAGGCGATCTGATGACCATCGGGTGACGGGATGGGATTCGCGACAGAAATGCTGGGATCTGATGGCAGGCCGAGAGCGGCGGTCAGCGCGGGGGGCGGAGCGACGGCGCTGACCACGAACGCCTTTCGTAAAGTGCCTTTACTCGCCGGTAACGCGGCCGCGAAGACGAGGTGGACCGAGTCCGGCAGCCACGCCGGCGCTCCGATGTCTGCGCTGCTCGCGATGGTCGTTGTGGCGCCAGTTCCTGTCAAATTGCGAACCTTCAGGCTGGCCGTCCCGACGTCCAGGCGAAGGTAGGCGATCCGGCTTCCAGCCGGCGCCCAGCTGAGATTGCTAATCGGGGCCGACTCCACCGCGAGCTGGTAGCGAGCCTGCAGCCCGACGTCGTAGCCCCAGATGACGCTTGCATGCGGCCCGACCTCCACGAAGGCCAGCCGCCCTCCTCCAGGAGCCACCGCCGCCAGGCTCGCCGCCGCGGAGATCACGCTATCGACTCCGCCCGCCGACAGTCGGTGCAGGGCACCCGCGTCGTCGATATACACGTAACCCATGCCTGATGCCAGTGCAGCCGCCCACGTCGCCTTGAACCCGAGCGGTGCAGGATCCTGGCCCGGCGTGAATAGAGACCACGCCTCTCCGTCACTCTGGAGAAGCAGCCTGTCACCCTCGGGCGACCAGCTGAACGAGTGGACGGCGCTACTCGCAAACAGCTTTCGCGGGAAGCCCGATTCGTTGACTATCCACAACGCACCCGGCGTACCGTCGGCGCTCGCAGTCGTGAAGGCGACCCAGTGGCGCAGAGGTCGAACTGCGCCGGTCGTGAAGGCGATGCTTTCGTCCCTGGCGAGCTTGTTGCCGTCCGCATCGAGGGCCGCGGTCGTGATGGCGATCGCGTAGGCGGTGGACGGGTGCAAGAGCGCCGCCGGGGCGATGATTGCGCGTCTGCCATCAGTCGGGTCGAGGCGGACGCTGAAGGGGGCCGACGGAGCGATCGTGACCGCGCCCTGGAGGCTGGCTCCGCTCATGTCGCGACTGAAGTTGATGGTCAGGTATGCGGCGGGGTCGACACCGCTCTCGCCATTGGCGGGAGTCGAGCCGGCTAAGAGCGGCGGTCCCTCGGTGATGAAGGACCAGTGATGTCGAAGCATTGCTGTGTTGCCCGCCGGGTCTTTGTATCCGGCCTCCAGCACCACCTCATATGTCGTTTTCGGCGCCAGCGTGGCGTGCTCATACGCGAGCTGCCTCCGATTGACCCATGTCAGGCTGCCGGTGGTGGCAGGCAGCAGGTATAGCCGGCTCTCGATCGATGGCATGTCCACGTCGTGATCGAAGGTGATCCGGATGGGTGTCGCTGTGGACACTTCTTTCGCCCCACGTTCGGGGGAGTAATCGACGATCTGAGGCGGATTCCCCCCACAAGCAACCAGCCCAACCAGAAGTACTGCGCAAAACGCGAGGGCCGCGTACCTTCGGACAAAAATGGTGGAGCGGAAGCCCGGATTCACTCCGGGCGTATCCCAAGCCGGATGCGTGCGTCCCCTTGACGTTGCCTAACTCCTGGGGGGTTCGTGGGGGGATCCTGATCCCCCCGCGCTACTAGAGGTGCGACTTGAGGCGAGCCCTCATCTCGTGCGCCAGCTGCTCGAGGCGCGACGAGTCCACGAAGAGAAGGGAGATGCTCGGGATCTGGTCGATGGCGCCTTCGATGCCGGCCTCAGACGGGTCGGCGGCGCCAAGGATGTCCTTCACCTTGCGGGCGCGGTTGCCCAATGCGTCCTCGGCCATCGCCTGCAGCTCTGCAACGATCGGCGACCAATCACGCTGTTGCCCGCTCGAGGACGGTGGCGTCGTCGGTGCGACCTGCATCGCGGGCTGCGAGGGCGGAGTCGGATGCGTGGTTGGCGGCGGGGTGTAGGCCTGATAAGGCGCTGGCGGTGGAGGGGGCGGCTCCTGCGTGATAACCGGCATCGGGCTTGTTACCGGCTCTGAGGGTGGCGGGCTGGTCGCCGCCATTGCTTGCCCGACATTGCGAGGGCCGCGCTGCGAGGCCACCACCTCGTCGACATCGAGTGGCGGGTGCTTCGTTGTATCAGCCGACTTGACCTCGATCATCGCGCCGGGGTCGTCACACAAGGCAAGTGCGCGATCTGGCTTGTCCGAGATGTCGCGGGATTCGCTGGTGTACGCGCCGGCGAGCTGGCCGTCGGACAGGATGATCACTCCAGTGCCGGCGGTGGCTCTGATCATCACGCTCCCACTGAGCTTGCGGTCGCTGAGGAACTTGAGGAGAGCCTTCATGTCGACCCATGCCGCGTACAGCTCGGTGTACATCGGCTTGGAGACGGTGAGCTCGTAGAGCCCGTCGATGAGCTCCGGCGAGAGGCCGACGACATCGAGGACTCCATGGCCAGACGTCACGTCCTGGTTGAACTGATGGAGAGCCGTCTTGCCGAGCATCAGGCCTCCGGGTTCAGCGGAGCCGTCGTACATGCACTCGAGCGCAGAGCCCTCGCGGAAGAGGATCAGACCGGTGGCGTCATCCGTGAGAAGGCGCACGTATCCCGTGTAGCCCTCCTTCTCGAGCGTCGTGATAAGGCGCGGGAAGTCGACGAAAGACGTCTTGAGCGAGTCGTAGATGACCTGCCCTGCGGGCACAGGTATCGGCTCACGCCCGTGCTTCGGTTGCGGTCGGTGCTTCACGCCGCGTCTCGGCTGGGGTGCTTCCACCTTTCTCTCCGGTTCAGGATGATCTCGGCGCTCCACTCGCGCCTCTGGCTTCTCGACCATCGGGGGTTCAGGCGCGCCCGGCATGGGCGCGGCCTCGGCCGCGTGAACCAGTTCGGGGATGCCGGCCTTGACTGTCTCATCGGCCGGTAGCTTAGCCTTCGCGTCGAAGTCGAACTCGCCTTTGCTCCAAGCGAGCGCGTTGACGACGGCTTCGTCGCCCGCCAATCCGTCCCCCTGTGCGTGGAAGAGGTGACCAAACAGGAAGTACAGCGAAGTGGGCTCGCCGGAACCATTCCTGAGAGTAAGCGTACCGGTGGACCGCTCACCCTGAGCGGCTTCCAGCAGCGAGCGAAGGGGTGTTTCGACCAGCGAGCCGTGTGACTGCAAGAGTCTTCTCCTGAGATCGGCCCCGTCCCGATCGTGGGATTAAGAGAAAGTTAGTATAGATAGGAGATCAGATCCGCGCGCCCGGAGCAGCCTGAGGCCGGCGAAGCCGTTCCCAACCCGCCGAAGCAATCTCCAGCGCGTTTGCTGCTTGTGCGTCACGGCCAGTCCACCTGGAACCACGAGCATCGCGTCCAGGGCCAGCTAGATCCCCCGCTGTCGGCCCAGGGCCGCCGGCAGGCGGCGCGGCTGGGTCGCCGCTTGGCCGGCCGCACCTTCGCCGGGTTCTACTCAAGCGACCTGAAGCGTGCCATCGAGACCTCGAAGGTGATCGGCGAGGCCATTGGAATCGCGCCCACCCCGATGCCCGAGCTCCGCGAGATCTACCTGGGCGAATGGGAAGGCCTCCGTACGGAAGACCTCGCCCTCCGCTTTCCGCAGGCCTGGGCGAGCTGGACCCAGGAGCCGAACTGGGACCTCGTTCCCGGCGGCGAGGGGTCCTCCCCGTTCGAAGCGCGCGTTGGTGTCGCGTTGGATTCGATCTTCAAGCGGCATCAGCAAGGCGATGTGCTGGTGGTCACGCACGGCGGCGTGATCCAGATCGCGCTGCATCGAGTGGTCGGCCGGCCCGGTCGGGGCATCTTTCCGTTCAGGATCCAGAACGCCTCGATGACCGTGATCGAGATGAGCGACGGACGCCTCACCGTCAGCGGTGTGAACGACATCGGTCACCTCGAGGTCGCCGCCGGAGGCGTGGAGATCGGATGAGCGCCGGCGCCGAGAGTTGGGACCGAGAGCTCGAACAGCGCACATCGCCCTCCCCGCTGCTGCAGACGTGGGGGTGGGGCGAGGTTCAGTCGCGAGCCGGTTGGACTGTGGAGAGGGTGCGGCTTGGAGGCAACGCGCTGGCGAGCATTCAGCTCCGCAGCGTCGGACCGGTCCGCGAGGCGTACGTGCCTCGCGGACCTGTTCCCGCCACCTCCGCGTCGATTGATGCGCTCGTGGAATGGTCGCGGACTGCCAAGATCGCCAAGCTGCGGCTCGAACCCGACGCGCCACCTGCTTTCGCAGAGGAGCTCGCCGAACGTGGCTTCGCACGAGTTGAACCGACCCAACCGGAGCACACCCGGATCGTGACGATCCGTCCGCCGGACGAGCTGCTCGCCACGTTCAAGCACGGTCGGCGTTACAACATTCGCGCCGGCCTGAAGCGCGGAGTCGTAGTCGAGGAAGGCAAGGACGCCGCCGAGCTCGAGCGACAGTCGGCTGCGGTCGAGCGGAGGGAGTCGATAAGCCTGCCGCCGCGGCGCTATTACCAGCATCTTCTGGACCTGCTGCCGTGGTGTCGCACCTACGTCGGACGCCACCCCGAGACGCGAGAGGCGCTGTCCGCTGTGCTCGTCGCGCGGCACGCCGGGCGCGCCTACCACCTTTTTGCCGGACGGAGCGGGGCGCATCCAGAGCTGATGGCGAACGACCTGGCCTGGTGGACGGCCATCAAATCGGCCGCCGAGGGGGGCTGCCGTGACTACGACCTGTGGGGAGTGCCGCCGCCGGGCGCCGGACCCGACCACCCCTGGCACGGGCTCGGCTTCTTCAAAGCGGAGTTCGGCGGAGAGGAGGTGGCTTACGCAGGGGCCTGGGAGCTCGTCCTCTCAGAGGCAGGGTCGCGGCTGATCGCGCTCGAGAAGAAGGCGCGGCGCGGCATTCGGGGCCTGAAACGAAACATCTCCTAACAATCCTTAAAATCAGTTAGTATTCTGAGAGTGATCAGCACCACCGAATCGTCACGCAAGGTCCTGATCGTCGACCCGGACGCAACCACCCGCCGCGAGGTCCGGACGGCGTGCGCCCAGGACGGGTACCAGGTGCTGGAGGCCGAGAGCGGCGCCGACGGGCTTCGCGAGCTCGGCGCCGCCCATCCGAGCCTGGTGCTGCTCGAGGTGGCCCTCCCGGACGGCTCCGGCTTCGACGTCTGCCGCGAGCTGCGCAAGGCCGACGCGGCGGTCCCGGTGATCATGATGAGCTCCCGTTCGGACGAGATCGACGTCGTCGTCGCCCTCGAAATCGGCGCGGACGACTACGTGACCAAGCCGCTGCGCATCAGGGAGCTGGTGGCTCGCATGGCGGCCCATCTTCGCCGTACGCGACTGGAGTCGGTCGAGGCGACCCGAAACCGGCTCGAGTTCCGTGACCTGGTCATCGATGTGAATGAGCGCCGCATCTACAGAGCGAGCCAGGAGGTGGAGCTGACCCACACGGAGTTCGACCTGCTCACGTTCCTCGCCAGCAACGCTGGAAAAGTTCTGAGCCGGGAGAAGATCTTGAATTCGATCTGGGGCTATGAGTACCCGATCGAGACCCGCGTCATCGACGTGCACATCCGGAACCTGCGCCGGAAGATTGAAAGCCAGCCTTCGAGGCCGTACTACATCCTGGCGGTACCGGGAATCGGCTACCGCTTCACCAACGCACGCCCCGGCTGAAGGGGCGCGGGTGAGGACATAAGTCCTCCCCCGCGGAACCCCCACCTGTGAGCCACCACGCCCGTAGGTGTCTGGAAGGCACGCTTAGGCTGAACGGCTCACAAGATCTGTAGACACCTGGGGGCTTCCCAGGGATAGAAGCGGCGGCCCATCCTTTGGGTGCTTGACGCCCACGAGGAGGTGCCGCCGTGACTAATGATGACCTGCTCTTCCGCC
>JALYYG010000011.1 GCA_030946685.1 Candidatus Dormiibacterota bacterium
GTGAGGGGAAAGAAAAAGCCCCGCGGAGGGTAGTTCCGCGAGGCCACGAGGGGAGGAAGGCGATCTAGGTGTGAATCATCCCGCGATGGGTGAGGGCTCGGAAAACGACCAGAAGGATCAGGGCGCCGACGAAGGCGACCACGATTTCAACGAATATGTTGGCGACGGAGATGCCGGCCAAGCCGGCAAGCCAGCCGCCGAGGAACGCGCCCAGGATGCCGACCACGATGTCCCACAACAGGCCCATGCCCTTGCCGGTCAGCACTTTGCTGGCCACGAACCCGGCGATTGCGCCGACGATGATCCAGACCACTATTCCTGGCATGTGCTTCTAAACCTCCGAGGTCGCCTTGCGGCGATGATTTGAACGGGGGGAGGTGGCAGCGACGGGCTCGACGGGATCGTCCATACCCATAGCCTCAAGCTCGTCACCCATCCGATGGGCATGCAGACCAAACCGCCTCATGTTCGACCGTTGGGATACCGCGTAGCCACCGATGGCGACCCCTGCAACCAAGCCGAGCATCAACATGCCCAGCATCGGCCACGGGCGGAACGGCGAGTCCTCTGGTAGCGTGGCGATCTGCCTCAGCGAGGCGTCGTTCCACTTCTTCGGCCAGGACCTTAGGTCAATCACGAAGTCGCCGGCTTGGTGCCGTGAGGCGCGGTCACGATCCTGATCAGGACCACGATGCCCCAGGCGATCACTGCGTAGACGACGATCGCTACGAGCGACGCAGTCTCAAACGTGTTGGTCCTGTTTCCGGTGTCGCCGAAGATACCTGTGAAAGGCGCCACCATGACCCCGCTGAGCTGGTAGATGAAGTTGACGAAGGCCGAGTGGGAGGACGCCCCCAACAACTTGCCCAGGAAGCGAGCCGCGATGATGATGTCGACTATGCCGACGACCAATCCGACCACCGCCGCCGCGCGAAAGTTGTAGCGGGGCTGCTCGGTCACCGACATGTGTTCGACCGGAGCGGAAACGGGAGTGGAAACGGGAGCAGGAGCGGGAGCGGGAGCGGGATTCGGTTGCTGAACTGCCATTTAGTCATTCACCTCTTGGTGTCACGATCGCTGACGCGTCGTAACAAAGTCAGCAACTTTGCTGATGCGGCTTAGGGTTCCCGGCCTCAGATGGGCCCTGCGTACGTCGCCTCGACCACCAGGCGCGCTGAGTACGAGTAGCTCTTCTTGTCGAAATGCCCGGTGCAGGTGATGAGCGTGAGTCGGGGCGTCCCATAAGGCTCCGCGAAGCCCGGCGGGGCTGAGCCGACTGGCACGCTTGTAGTCGAAGCAACTATGAAGAGCTGCCGGCTCCTGTCCGAGAGAACGACAACGATCCTGTCGCCGGGGCGGAGGGTGACCAGCTTTCCGAAGATCATCGGTTGCCCCGGGTAGCCGGCGTGGCCTTCGATCACCGCGTCGCCTGGGGCGCCGGGCACCGGGCCGCCCTTGTACCACCCGGCGTTCCAGGCATTCACCGGCACTCTTATGATCCCGAAGCGATCGACCCCGACCGCCTCCACGGCACGGTGGACGTCCAGAGCCGAGATGAGCAGCTGAACTGGCGGAGCTGTCGGTATCAGCGGCTGAGGGGGCGGCGCCGGCGCCACGACTGGCAGGTTGGATGCCACGAAAGGTTTGCCCGACAGGTTGTTCCCCGACACCTGCATAGAAGCGAGACCGGATTGAGGAGGCCCGCCGGCATCGACCGACTCGTCAATCGAAACCCCATCGCGCCAGGTGAATCCCAGCGCGACCGCCAGCACCACACCCAGCGCGACCTGGCCGAACAGCTGCGAGGACACGCGGGCGCGGCCGGCCAATGACGGCCATGCCCTCGCCATCGCTTCGCCGGCTACGTGCTGCGGCGGCGGCGCCTTGCGCTGCTGACGCCCAACGCTAGGGCGCCGATGGCGCCACCCGCGCCGATCACGAGCAGCCATGGAAACTCACCGCGCAGCTCGAGGGGGACGCCGAGTGTGGGCGGCAATGACGTTCCGCCTGGCCCTCCGACGAAGGCGGGAACGCCATATCCACAGCCGCTGGGCTGGATGATTCGGTTGGTGTCCAGCGTGACCGCCCCAGTCTGCGCGAGAGCCCTGCCATTGAGCGTTGCTCCCGTGGTCATCGTGATTGAGGCTAGAGCCATGATGTTGCCCACAAACGAGGTCGCCGTGCCAATCGTCGCCGAGCTGCCAACCTGCCAGAAGACGTCGCATGGCTGCGCGCCGTTGGTCAGAACCACTCGTGACGATGAGGCGGTGATGAGGGTGCTCCCGAACTGAAAGATGTACACGCCCCCGCCGTTGAGGGTCAACGTCCCGGTCAGGTTCCCTGCAGAGGCGAAGCAGTAGATGCCGGCGACCAGGGTTCGGTTGCCCAGATTTCCACTCACCGTGGTGCAGGGCGTCTGCCCTTTCGCGTTTAGGTAAGCGGTCGTCAGGTCGTTCTTGGCGTTATTTGCCGCTGCATTCGTTACATCACGATGTCCGGAAGTCCCGGGCGGGAACCCCGTCACCGAGGTGCCAGGGAACAAACCAACCTGGCCGGTGATCCAGGATGGGCCAGTGTTCGTGACGGTGCTTCCGGCCAAGACGGCGTAATTGCCGGCGGTGCCCAGAGGCGGAAGCGTTGCCGCCAGCGCCGTTGCCGGCCAGATCAGGACTACAAGGGCTGCCAGGCTGACCGAGATGAGAGAGCGGCGCATGTTTTTCACCCCCTGATGGTGTCGGCGGCGACGTAACAATATCAGCAAAATTGTTAGCAGTTTTGGATCGGCGCGTGGGGTCAAACGATAGGTTTCTCGCCTTCAGCCGGCCGTCTGCGTAGCCGCCTGAAGTGTTAAGCGAACCGACGTCCCGACGCCTCGGGTGCTCTCGATCTCAACCTTGCCGCCGTGGGCGGTGACGATGTCGTGCACGATGGCCAGACCGAGGCCTGAGCCTGTCGAGTTCGGCGCCCTGACGAAGCGGTCGAACACGCGAGGGAGCAGCTCGGCTGGGATCCCCTCACCCGTGTCGGTGACGCTGATGACCACCTGATCACCGGCAGAGTGGGCCTCCACCCGCACAGATCCACCGTGTGGGGTGTGGCGGAGCGCATTTGAGATCACGTTCGCGAGCGCGCTCCGGATTCGAGCTGGGTCTGCATCGACCATCGGAACGCCATCGTCGAGGTCCCCAACCAGCTTGACCTCGGCGATTTCCGCCTGCCCTTTGAACGACGCCAGCACGTCATGGACCAGAACCGTCGGCTCGACAGGCTCGCGGTTCAAGACGAGGCTGCCCGCGTCGGTCAGCACGAGCGTGCGCAGGTCCTCGACCAGGACCTCGAGCCCACGGGTCGCATCGAGGATTGGCTCGAGGTGGGCCGCGTCCGCGGGATAGAGGCCGTCCGCTATGCCCTCGGCCTGTCCTCGGATCACCGACAATGGCGTACGCAGCTCGTGCGCCACGTCGGCCAGGAAGCTGCGCCGCTGCTCATCGGTCAACTTCAGCCTCGCGGACATCGCATTGAACGCTCGCGCGACGGAGCGCATGTCGGGCGGTCCGTACTCAGGGACGCTGGCGGAGTAGTCGCCCTTCTCGATGCGGCGGGCAGCCTGGATCAGGTTGTCCATCGGCCCGGTCATGCGCCCGATGCTCCGCAGCCCCGCGGCCGCGACGAGTATCACCAGCACCAGCGCCGCGATCCATACGAACTGGCCGGGATTGCGCGTCGACCCGCCCGTCCCTCGCTCGAGGGCGATGTTCACCAGTGTGGTGACAACCCCGCCGGCCACTGCCGCCAGGGTGAGCACCACAAGGAGCAAGCATCCGATTCGCCACAGAAACGGCGCCCGACCGCGCCGGGGCCACCGCCCGGTCGGCGGCCAGGACTGGTCTTCCGGCCACCATGGCGGCCGGCGCTGCGGCGGAGGTCCCCATTGGGGCCTCACCTGTCTGGCGGCTCGGCAAAGCGGTAACCCACCCCAAACACCGTCAGAACGTAGCGCGGCGAGCGCGGATTCTGTTCGATCTTCCGGCGGATGTTCTTGATGTGGGCATCGATCGCGCGTTCGTACGACTCGAATGCGACGCCCTTCACCGCGTCCAGCAGCTGGGCCCGCGTGAAGACGCGTCCAGGCTGCCGCGCCATCGTCGCCAGGAGCTGGAACTCTGTCTTCGTGAGGTCCACGCGACGTGTTCCGAATCGCGCTTCCATTCGCGGCACGTCGAGCTGGACGTCAGCGCCGACGCGAATCAGGTCTGAGGGCGAGCGCATGCCCTCGGCCCGCCGCAGCACGGCCCGCACGCGCGCCACCAGCTCCTTAGGGCTGAAGGGCTTGGTCAGGTAGTCGTCGGCGCCAAGCTCGAGGCCAATCAGCTTGTCGGTCTCTTCGGTGCGGGCGGTCAGCATGATGATCGGAACCTGTCCTTCACGGCGAAGCGAGCGGGTCACGTCAAGGCCGTCCAGCCCGGGGAGGCCGAGGTCGAGGACGACGAGGTCCGGCCGGCCGGTGCGCGCTGTCCGAAGTGCCGCCTGCCCATCAGACGCGACGAGCACGGTGAATCCACCGTGCTCGAGGTAGTCGCGGACGAGCTGGACGATGCGAGGCTCGTCGTCCACGACCAGGATCGTCGCCACCGTGACCATGCTAGTGGCGGGCAAACGACGGGGGCGGGCGACCCGCCCCCGTTTTCTGCCGGGTCACGCCTGCGTCGGCCCAGTCGGCGGCGGAGTCTCAGAAGGCTCGCCATGCGCCCGCTTGTGCCACTCCTGCATTCGCTCCTCGATCGCCGGGGGCACGCCGCCACCGTAGCCACCGTGCTTCCCGCCGCCGTGACCCCAGCCGCCACCCCCCCAACCCCTGCGTCCGAAGCTGGCCACGCGGAACAACAGGAACAGGATGAACAGCAGGAACAAGAGCCCGAAGAGCCCGAAGCCGAAGAAGTGGGGCTCGTAGTAGTAAGGCGGGAGAGCGGCGCCCTCTGGCAGGTGCGTGGAGACCCCCGCCTGGTACGAAACTACGCCTACGATCGCGGCGATGACCCCCGTCAGCAAAACCCAGATAAAACTGAAACCGCGTCTCATGTCGATTACTCCTTGAATGCGAAGTTGACTGCATGCCTCCATCCAACCGGGAGCTTGTGAGCGCGGTGTGAAGAAAAGAAGTGCGCGATGTGGAGTTTCGTGCCGCCCGGACTAAGCTTCCGCGATATGGCCAAGCAGCTTCGCGTCTACACGGTGAAACCGGGCGAGATGGACGCCTTCTGCCAGGAGTGGGGTGAGCAGATCCTCCCATTGCGCCTGCAGCGCGGCTTTCGCGTCATCGGGCCCTGGGTGATCGACGAGACAAACCAGTTCGTCTGGATCCTCGAGCACGACGGCGATTTCGAGGTCGCTGATTCTCGCTATTACGACTCGCCAGAGCGCAAGAGGGTGGACCCTGACCCGGTGCGCCACCTGGAGAAGAACGAGCACTGGATGCTCCGGGACCCATAGCTCAGAAGCCGACGTTCTCCAGCTTGACCAAATCCGAGGTGAGCTTCCATAAGGCGTTCTGAGCTTGCCGGTCCAGCGTCGACTTCGGCGGATCGATGCGCTTTGTTCCTTTGAAGAACCAGCCGGTCGTGCCCTCATGGGCCGGCGATATCGCCAGTTCCGCGAGGTCTTCGGCGGCGCGGGCCGGCGGTCTCGACACCACGCGGGTGACCACCCTGACGGGCGCCCAGGCCTCTCGCATCAGCTCTGATCGGACGAGGCCCGGGTGATATGCGTTGGCTCGCACCTCCCATCTCTGGGCGCGGCGAGCGAGCTCGAACGTGAAGAGCAGGTTGGCCGCCTTGGTGGCCCCAAAGGTCTGGAGCGCACGGAAGTTCGGCGCGCGGTCTCGGGCACGCCGGCTCTCAATGCTTGCCCTCACCATCAGCCGGTCCAGGTCGACGCGTGTCGATGACGGCGCTGTGACGACGATCACGCGGCCCCTGCCGACGAGTTGGTCTCGGAGCAGGTTCGTGAGCAGGAAGGGCCCCAGGTGATTGGTCGCGAGCATCAGCTCGAATCCTTCCTTGGTCTTGTGGTACGCGCCAGAGAAGTTGGCTGCGACGTTCACGAGGGCATCGACGTGCCCAACCGTCCGTGTGATCTCACGCGCCGCTGAGCGGACCGATGACAGCGAAGACAGATCAACCGGGACGCTGCTGATTCGATTCTCTTCTCCGCCCAGCCTCTTGACCGCCGCCGCGAGCCGGTCAGATGGACGGGCGAGGAGCAGGACGCGTGCACCACGGCGAGCCAGCACGCCGGCGGTCGCCGAACCTATCGCGCCAGTCGCCCCCGTGAGGACGACCACCGGATGCAAGCCCGCCATGACCTCAGTGTCGCCGCATCCTTGTATTCGCAGCAAGTAGGTTGTGGGTGTGGGTCCGCTGATATGCGCTCACCGTGGGTCGTGCGGGGTTGCCGGTTTGCCCGCCGACCAGCGATACAGCCGCGCGATTGGGCTCGGCGTGGACTACGTCGAGCTCGACATCCGGCGGACTGCCGACGGCACGTACGTCAATTACCACGACCACGTGACCCCCTCCGGACATCCGACAGCCGGCCTCACATTCGCGGAGCTGAAGGCGGAGCTGGGTCCCGAGGCCCTCACCCTGGCCGAGCTCCTGGACGTGGTTGCCGGGCGCGTCGGCCTGCACGTCGACTTGAAGGAGCCTGGGTATGAGGCTGAGATCGTGCGCGCTGTTCTCAGTCGCGTCGCCGAAAATGGATTCGTGGTCACGACTGGGGAGGTCGAGTCGATACGAACCGTCAAGGAGCAATTCCCAAACGTCAGGGCCGGGCTCACATTGGGCACGGACATGCGCGATGCGCAGGCCTGGGCGAGAGTGAGGGAACGCTTGAGCGAGCTCTTTCCCGGTCCCCGCGTGAAACGCTCCCGCGCCGACTTCGTCGCGGCGCACCAGCAGCTGGCGCGCCTCCGGCTGCTTCGGTACTGCGCGCGAAGGCGGATGGCGGCCTGGGTCTGGACCGTGGACGAGGAGGCCCAGATAGCCCGCTTCATGGCGGATAAGAGGGTCACAACTCTGATCACAAATCGACCTGACGTCGCCCTTAGATTGCGCGCAAGCGGCGTTAAGGATGGGACCTACTGATTTCCGGTCAGCTTGATGTCGGTCCGGCAGCAAACGAGACCCAGGTCAGGCGACCAGCGCAGCACAAGGGGCGGGGCCGCAGAGCTCACTCGGAAGCAGACGCTCAGCGGCCCGAACATCGCACCGTTGTTGAATTCGTGGCGGTTCCACGTCTGGCATCCTGGCGCGTCGGTGACGAGAGGCGACGTGTGCTGCTTCGAATCGATGAGCTGCAAGTCTTCGGGGGAGGCATGCGTGGCGTCGCTTGAATTCTTGTAGGTGATCTGCATGCTCACGAGGTCTCTATCGACCTTGAGGTTCGAGATCCACAGCGTGTAGCCCTGCACGTTGGCGCAGGGGGCGGGTGAGCAGTTGACCGCTGAGGTGGCACCGCCGGCGGTCGGACCTTGAAACGGAATCTGCATTGCCAGGAATGCGGTCACCGCGACCGCCAGCACGACCAGGAGGGCGGCCGCCCCCGCACCATAGACGAGCAATCGCCGCCTCATCAGCCGATTCATGAAACGTGTGGAGGCGCTTCTACGCTACGGCGACGGGCGTGACGGCCTCGTCAGCGACGACCTGGCCGTCCTTGAGGCGGATCTGTCGCTTCGCCTCCTTGGCTACGTCGAGGTCGTGCGTCACGACCACGATCGTCACCCGGTCCTGCTCGTTGAGGCTCTTCAGGAGCGCGACCAGCTGCTGCGCAGTCTCGGTGTCCACGGCCCCCGTGGGCTCGTCGAGGAGGATGAGGGACGGCTGGTTGACCATCGACCGCGCGATCGCCACGCGCTGCTGCTGGCCGCCCGACAGCTCCGTTGCGCGATGGCGAACCCGATCGGAGAGGCCGACCCTTTCGAGGAGGTCCTCGGCCCGCTTTCGTCCATCCTTGCCGTCGCTGACGTACCTGAGCGGTAGCATCACGTTCTCGAGCACATTCAGGGAAGGCAGGAGGTTGTACTCCTGAAAGACGAAGCCGACCTTCGTGCCTCGCAGGTGCGCAAGGTCTCTGTCGCCGAGCTTGCCCGTATCGGTGCCGTCGATGATCAGTGTTCCTGCGGTCGGGCGCAGCAAGAGTCCGAGCATGTCAAGCATCGTCGTCTTGCCGCTGCCGGACCGGCCGACGACCGCGACAAACTCTCCGTCGCCGATATCGAGGGTCACGCCATCGAGCGCGCGGATGACCGTCTTGCCCTGCTTGTAATGCTTGGTCAGGTTCTCCAGCTGCAGGTTGGCCATCTACTGGTTCCTGAGCGCGGTGACGGGGTCGAGCCTTGCCGCGCGCCAGGCGGGGAGAATGCCGGCGACCGCCCCCAGCGCGATCGCAAAGCCAAGGGCGAACACAGTCAAGCGGACGGTGACTAGAAATAGGGTCGACTGGCCCGGAGGCGTGGTGGCGTTGGCAATCAGGGTGATCGCGAGGCCTATCCCATAACCGATAAGCCCGCCCAGCAGTCCAATGAAGGTCGCCTCGAGAAGGAACTCGCCCATGATGTGACGGGTGGTCGCGCCGACCGCCTTCTTGAGCCCGATCTCGCGGACACGCTCGGCAACGGCCATGAACATCGTGTTGACCACAGATAGGCCGCCGATGATGAGAGCCAGGAACGCCGCGGCCGTCGTGATGCCGGTGAAGGTCGCGCTGAACGTCTTGAAGCTGTCGACGATCACGCTTGGCCTGATCGCCTTCACCCCGGTGACCTGGGCGTTGATCCTGTCGGCGATCTTGTCAAGATCGCTTATCGACGTGCCTGGCTGGCCATAGACGGTGATGGTCTGGGCGATCTGCGAGACATCGATCTGGCTGCGAATGGCGAGCGGCAGGCTGTCTTTCAGCAGCATCTGGCCATCGGCGATGTTTATGTACGCGAAGGTATCCGGTGCGGTCAGTGTCGGGTTCAGGATGCCGACGACTGTGAAGGTGTGATTGATGAAATCCGGCTTGGCATCGGCGGGCCTGACCGGGAGGTCGATCGTGTCACCGACCTTCTTCTTGAACTCTTTGACGATCGTCGAGCCGAGGACGACCTGGCCTGTTGAGCCGGGGCTGATCTGTTGCCCTTGTGCGAATGTCACCTTGAGGGCTGCCCAATCGTTCTCGGCCGGGTCTGAGGCGTTGATCTGGTCCGGGATCCCGAAGCTGAAGTTGGCCGCAGCGCCGGGCTTGGCCGGGAAGCTATAGCTTGGGAAGGCGGCGGCAACGCCATTCACCTTCTTGATCTCGCCGACCATCGATATTGGAAGCAGCGAGGCGAATTGGCCGTCCGGCGGTCCGATCTGGATGTTCGACCCGAAGTACTTGACCCCGCCGTCCAGCAGGGCGTTGAAGTTCTCCGCGATCGCCCCCATGGTCGTCAACGCCAGGACCCCGATCACGATGCCCGAGATCGTCAGGACGCTGCGGAGCTTGCGGCGCGAGATGTTGCGAAGGATCTCCATCAGGAACCGGAGGATACCAAGCCCCGGGTTAACGGCACGTAAAGCGAACTCGCCTTGTCGCATAGAATTCGTCCGCGATGAGAGGCTTGGATGGCCAGCGTCCTGCTCAGGGGGTTCGTCCTGGGCTTTGTGATTGCCGCGTCACCGGGTCCGATCTTCTTTCTATGCCTTAGACGCACGCTGACTCGCGGCGCGCTCACAGGGCTCGTTTCCGGGTTTGGCGTGGCCACCGCCGATGGTTTCTACGCCGTCCTCGCCGCCTTCGGCATTGGCGCCGTCACCTCGGTGCTCGTTGGCGAACGGCGCTGGCTCGCGCTGATCGGCGGCGCGGTGCTGGTCTTGCTTGGTTTGCGCACGATGCTGGACCGGCCGACCACTGCGGAGCCCACTCCAGCCACCAATGGTTCGGGCGTCGCGTGGGCTTACCTCTCGACCCTTGGGCTGACCATCGCCAACCCGTCCACCATCGTCTCGTTCGCCGCCCTCGTCGCGTCCATGAGCCTCGGCATCAGTGGTGGCTTCCTACCCCCGGCGCTGTTCGTCCTCGGTGTGTTCGCCGGTTCCGCGACCTGGTGGTGCGTGCTCGCCGGCTTTGGAGCCGGCCTTCGTGCGCGAGTCACGCCGAGGGCCGTACGTGGCATCGGCACGCTCAGCGGGCTGGCGATCGCCGGGCTTGGAATGCTTGCTGTCTATTCGGCTTTTTCATGAATGTGAAACAGCGCTCCCGCACGTTCAGCTGGGAGGACCCGCTCGCGCTGCGGGATGCCGGCTCGGCAATGAGCGGGCTCGAGTTCATCAAGGCGGTGTTCGAAGGAAAGCTGCCGCCACCTCCGATCGCCGCGACCATGGATTTCACCGGGGCGGAGGCCGAGGAGGGGAGAGCAGTATTCGTCGGTGAGCCAGGTGAGTTCCTCTACAACCCCATTGGCGTTGTGCATGGCGGCTATGCGATGACGATCCTGGATTCGGCAATGGGGTGCGCCGTCCAGACCACGCTCGCCGCGGGCGAGCGTTACACGAGCCTCGAGACCAGCGTCAACTTTGTGCGCCCGATAACGTCCGAAACCGGCCGCGTCCGCTGCGAAGGGGTGGTTGTGCATCGAGGTGCGAGGGTCGCCACAGCCGAGGGCAAGCTCGTCGTCGAGGGCACCGGCAAGCTCCTGGCACACGGCAGCACCACCTGCCTGGTCATCCCGAGATGAGCGGGGCTCGGGCGGCCGGCGAGCGGTACACGATCCACGTCGTCGACGTCTTCACCGAGCGTCCGCTGGCCGGAAACCAGCTCGCCGTCGTCCTCGACGCCGAAGGAATTCCCGGCGACGTGATGCAGCGGATCGCCAAAGAGATGAACATCTCGGAGACGACATTCGTGCTCGCACCTGAGGCGCCGAGCAACGCAGCACGGGTTCGAATCTTCACCCCTGGAGCCGAGCTGCCTTTTGCCGGTCATCCCACCATCGGTACGGCCTGGGTCCTATTTACCGAGGGATTGGTTCCCGGCGGCGCGCTCGACTTCACGCTGGAGGAGGGCGTCGGACCGGTGCCTGTGCGAGGCGAGCGCGGAGCGGGCGGCCTGAGGTTCTGGATGACCCATCCGAAGGTGAGCTTCGGCAAGGTGCTGCCTGAGCGTGGCGCGGCCGCGGCCGCGCTCGGGCTCTCGGAGAAAGACCTCCTTCCTGACGTCCCAATTCAGGTCGGCAGCACCGGTGTGCCCTTTGTCTACGTCGCCTTGAAGGATGTGCGGGCAGTCGACGCCGCCGTCTCGGAGAAGGACCGCCTTGCCAGGGCGTTCAACGAGGGCGTGTTCATTTTTGCCGCGCTGGGCGACAACCGGCTGTACAGCCGGATGTTCTCACCCCACGTCCTCGACATTCACGAGGATCCCGCCACCGGCTCCGGCAGCGGACCTCTCGGCGCTTTCGTGGTTAAGTACGGGCTGGTGCCGCGGGCGGCGAACGTGGCGATCGTCAGCGAGCAGGGGACAAAGATGGGTCGCCAGAGCTTCGTTCACATCAAGCTGGCGTACCCGCCGAGCGGAGACATGCCGTCGGTGATCGAGGTTGGAGGCTCAGTCGTGCCCACCTTGACAGGCAAGCTGTCCGGCGGCTGGTGAGCGTGGATCAGCGTCAGGTGATCCCATGAAGGTCGACAGCTATCGCTTCCTACCACGCAGCTTCCGCCCTTACTACGAAGGTCGAGGGCCGTTTCCGGGAGAGGATGACCCGATCTGGGCGCCGTTCGAGAAACGCTTGCAGGAATCACGCATCGCGCTGCTCACGTCGGCCGGCCTCTATATGAAGGAGACACAGCCTTCGTTCGATGTCGAGCGCGAGCGAGCGAATCCCGAGTGGGGCGACCCGGCCTGGCGCTCGATCCCGTCCGGTGCAGAGCCCACCGACCTCGGTGTGGCCCACTTGCATATCAACGACGAAGACCTGCTTGTTGATCCGCAGATTGCGCTGCCCGCTCGCCTTCTCGAAGAGCTCGCGACCGAGCATGTCATCGGCAGCGCAACTCCTGAACACCTGTCGGTGATGGGTTACCAGGAGCGAAGCCTGGAAGGTTGGCGGGACAAGACTGTCCACGAGCTGGTCGCTCGCCTCCGGGAGCAGGCGGCCGACGGGCTCATCCTCGCTCCGGCTTGACCCGACTGCTGTGCAAACGTGCCCGTGCTGGCACGATGGGTCGAGCGAGCCGGTATTCCCACGGTGGTCGTGACGATGATGCCGGTGGTCGCAGAGGAACGTCGAGCGCCACGGGTGGTCGGCGTCGAATTCCCTTTCGGCCACCCTTTCGGAATGGCCCGCGACCAATCGATGCAGCGGCATGTGCTCGAGCTGGCGCTTCGGGTGCTGGCGGGTGCGAGCGCGCCTGGGACCAGGGTCGATATCGACATCGAATGGCCGGTGCCGCTGCGCGAGGCTTACCGCGCCTGGCAGCCGAAAGTGGCCAGTCCGATCGTCAAACTGATGCTGGAATCAGGCCACCCCCGAGCCTAACTTCTACAAGCGTTGCAGGGTTGGCCGGGTCCCCCCGGCCATGATTTTGTCCCGACCGACTGCCACGCGTGGCTAGGAGCAACCACTTCTTCAATTAATCCCTACCGCCTCCGAAAGAGTGCGCCGGCCCAGTCCAACGTCGACGCCGACGTTGTTTAGCGATTCAGGGCCGGGTCCGCGCGCGAAGCGCCCGGCGATGAGAGGGAACCGCCCGGGTTCCCTCTTATTTCTCTTCGAGTTTTATCGAGGCGGAGTTGATGCAGTAGCGGAGGCCGGTCGGCTGAGGCCCGTCGTCGAAGACGTGGCCGAGATGACCGCCGCAGTTGGCGCAGGTCACCTCAGTGCGAACCATGAAGAGGCTGCGGTCCACGTGCTCCTCGACCGGCGCGTCCTTGGCGGGCGCATAGAAGCTGGGCCAGCCGCAGTGAGCGTTGAACTTGGTCTCCGACTCGAACAGCTTGGCGCCGCAGCCCGCACACAGGTATGCGCCGGGAGTCTGGGTGTCCCAGTACTCGCCCGTGAACGGCCGTTCAGTGCCCTTCTCGCGCAGCACGTGGTACTGCGTCGGCGTCAGGTCGCGCTTCCACTCCGTCTCGCTCTTAGTCACCGCCTCTGTCTTCTTCACGTCCTTACTTTGCCACGATCATCCCGCGCCGAAACGGGTAGGCTGCGGAGGCATGGCCACGCGCAAGCGTTCACCGCTCGACGCGACCACCCCGGCCGGCAGGCGTGTCCAGAGCCGACTGCAAAAGGAGATCATCATCTGGCTCGCCACGTCGGGCGCCGACTGCCAGCCTCACGCAGTGCCGGTCTGGTTCTGGTGGGATGGGAAATCCTTCCTGATCTACTCGCTGCCAGGTCAGAAGGTAAATGACATCGAGGCCAACCCCAGGGTGACGCTGCACCTCAACACAACTCCAGACGGTGGTGACGTCGTGCGCGTCGAGGGCGAAGCGAAGCGGCTGCACCGCTACCCGCTGGCGCACACAGTGCCCGACTACATCCGAAAGTACGCCCGCCTTGTGAAGAGCTACGGCTGGGAGCCCGAGGGCTTCGCCCGGCAGTACCACATTGCCCTGCGCGTCCGTCCGACCCGCTTCCGCACTGGTTAACCTGGTTTCGATGGAACACCCCCTGCGCTTTGGCATAAAGCTCTCGGGCCAGGACACGACGATCGAGGCCCTTCGGACGGTCTGGCGTATTGCCGATGAATCCGGCTTCGACCACGTCTGGGACTTCGACCACCTCGCATCGATTGGGGACGGCGGTCCCGGCCGCCCTATCTACGAAGGCTGGACCCTACAGGCTGCGATGGCACAGGCGACCAAACGTGTTCGGATCGGCTGCCTTGTAACCGGCAACACTTACCGGCACCCGGTGCTCCTGGCCAAGGAGGCCGTCACTGTTGACCACCTTTCGGGAGGCCGCCTCGAGTTCGGCATCGGCGCTGCGTGGGCGGAGATCGAGCACACCATGTACGGCATCGAGGGCCTGGATCACCGCGTCGGCCGGCTGAGCGAGTCCTTGCAGATCATCAAGTCGCTGTGGGCTGAGGAGCGCACCAGCTTCGACGGCCGTTACTACCACCTCACCGACGCCATCGCGAACCCGAAGCCCATCCAGAAACCGCACCCGCCGATCTGGATCGGCGCTTCTGGCGAGAGCACGCTGCGCTTGGTGGCCCGCCACGCCGACGTGTGGAACGCGGCTGGGGGCGGCGATGCCGACAAGATGAAGGAGCTGATCGCGAAGCTGGAAGATGCCTGTGTCGCCGTCGGTCGGAACGTGTCCGAGATCCGGCGCTCGCTCCAGTTTGGCTGGGACGGCAAGGACCGCGAGTCGCTGCTCGAAGAGTCGGCCAGGTATCTGGAGCTCGGATTCACTGAGCAGGTCATCTATCTCCGCGGTGCTGACGCCGGAGCTCTCGCCGGCAAGGTCGCCGATCTGCTGCCTGACCTGCGCCGGCTCGAGCGGGCGCGCTCCTGAAAACGCGCGACAATTGCCGCTGATTCAGCAGAAATGAAGAGGAGGTAGCCATGGCCGACAGCGTCTATAGAGTGACTGAGCTCGTGGGGACCAGCAGCACTTCGTGGGAGGCGGCCGCGAAGAGCGCCGTCGAGACGGCATCCAAGTCCCTTCGCGATCTTCGTGTCGCAGAAGTCGTCCGGCAGGACATCGCCATCGAAGACGGCAAGGTCACCAAGTTCCGCGTCCGGCTCAACGTCTCGTTCAAGTACGACGCCCCACCTACGAAGGCTGCCCGCCGAAAGTAGCCACGCCGGGCGATGAGAGGGAGCCATCTGGGTTCCCTCTCATATTTATGGCGCGCTCGCAGCCATCAGTTGGCAGCCCGCCGCCTTCATGTCCTCGAACGCGAGCCGGCCCGCCTCCGGGTTTGCCGCCCCGCAAAGGTTGACCAGGACGCGCACCTGGAACTCATGTTTGCGAGCGTCGAGGGCGCTGGCGCGAATGCAGTACTCGGTGATGAGCCCGCAGATGTCGATGTGGTCCACGCGCTGCTCCCTCAGGACGTCCACCAGCATGTGGCCCCGGGGATCCTGGCCTTCGAAGGCCGAGACCGCGGCCGCGTGCCGGCCCTTGTTGACGACGACCTGGATGATCTTCTCCCTGACCAGGTTGTAGATGGGCGTGCACAACGCGGCGCCCTGGGTCCCTATGAGTCCATGCTTCGGCCAGGTGTTGATGTAGTCGGGCTGGTCACTGAAGTGGTCGGCGGGATCTTCGTGATAATCACGGCTCGCCACGACGAAGGCGTACTCGCTCCGAAAGTGGCGCACGTGCCGAGCGACTTGGGCGGCGATCTGGGTGCCGCTCGGGACAGGCAGGCTGCCGCCTTCGAGGAAGTCATTCTGGAGATCCACGACCAACAAGGCGTTCCTCATGATTGGCGGCTCACCTCCCCTTAGACTGGCCCTGTGTCATCCGTGATCGTAGCGGGCGGGCGCACTCAATTCGGCACGTCTGGCGGAGCGTGAGCGGACGCAAGGTCGCAGCGTACGGCGCCTGGGCGTCGCCCATCACCATCGACCTGCTGCTCAGCGGCGCTGTAGTGCTCCACTGGGGAATGCCGCGATGGGACGGCAGCGATCTCTACTGGACCGAGCTCCGGCCGACGGAGCGGGGGCGCCAGGTGATCGTCCGCCGCAGCGCCGGCGGCGCCATCGCCGATGTCACACCAGAGGGCTACAACGCGCGCACCCGTGTGCACGAGTACGGTGGCGGGCACTACGCGGTGAGCGGCGGGACTGTATGGTTCGCGAACTTCGACGACCAGCGCATCTACCGCCAGCAGCTTGGTGCCGACCCAACTCCGATTACGCCGGCGGCGGACATCCGGCATGCGGACCTGCTGGTCGACCCCGCGCGAGGAAGGCTGTTTGCCGTCCGCGAAGACCATACGACCGGTGCTCCTGAGGCGGTCAATAGCCTGGTGGCGTTGGATTGGAGAGGCAAGGGCGAAGCGATTACGATCGCCGCCGGCCGCGACTTCTACTCGTCGCCGAAGCTGAGCCCGGACGGCAACCGGCTCGCGTGGCTCACCTGGAACCACCCCAACATGCCTTGGGACGGCACCGAGCTGTGGATCGGAGAGCTGGATGCCGATGGACGTGCCACCTCGACCCGCTGGGTCGCCGGCGGCCAGGCGGAGTCGATCTACCAACCCGAGTGGTCGCCGGGCGGCGAGCTCTACTTCGTCTCGGACCGCAACGACTGGTGGAACCTCTATCGGGTCCGAAGCGAGCAGGAGGAGCCGGTCTCCCGGCGCGCCGCGGAGTTCGGTGAGCCGCAATGGGGCTTTGGCATGACCAGCTACGGCTTCCTCGGCGCGAACGAGATCGTCTGCGTCTACTCGGAGCCTGGCGGCACCAAGCTCGGCCACATCGACACGGACACCGGCATCCTGAAGCAGATCGAGCTTCTGTATACGAATCTCACCGGCGTTGCTGTGTCCGCAAGGCATGTGGCGCTCACCGCCGCCTCGCCCACCCTCGCGGAGCGGATCCTCGTCGTCGACGTCGACACCGGTGCGCAGGAGGTCGTGAAGGTCTCCAATCCCGCTCGCATCGATCCGGGTTACTTCAGCATCCCGGAGGCGATCGAGTTTCCAACCGAGGGCGGGGTGACGGCTCACGCGTTCTATTACCCTCCCAAGAACAAGGACTACGAAGCACCGCCAGGCGATAAGCCGCCACTGGTGGTGCACTGCCACGGAGGTCCCACCAGCTCCGCAGGTTCGAGCTTCAACCTGGAATTTCAGTACTGGACCAGCCGCGGATTCGGGATCGTCGACGTGAATTACGGTGGGTCGTCCGGTTACGGGCGGGCTTACCGCCAGCGGCTGAACGGCAATTGGGGGGTGGTCGACGTCGACGACTGCGTCAACGCCGCCCGATTTCTCGTCGAGCGCGGCGACGCGGATGGCAAGCGCGTCGCGATCACGGGCGGCTCGGCGGGCGGATTCACCACCCTTGTCGCCCTCACCAAACGGGACTTCTTCAACGCCGGCGCGAGCCACTTCGGCATTGGCGACCTCGTCAGCTTCGCCAAAGAGACCCACAAGTTCGAATCCCATTACCTCGACACGCTGGTCGGTCCATTTCCCGAGCGCGCCGACGTGTACCGCGACCGCTCAGCCGTCAACTTCGCCGACAACCTCAACTGCCCGGTCATCCTCTTTCAAGGGCTGGAGGACAGGGTCGTGCCGCCAAGCCAGGCCGAGGAGTTCGTCGCGGTTTGCAAGCAGAAGAAGCTGCCTTACGCCTACTTGGCGTTCGAGGGTGAGCAGCACGGCTTTCGCCAAGACAAGAACATTCGGCGCTCCATCGAAGGCGAGCTCTACTTCTACTCCCGGGTCTTCGATTTCGCCACGGCGGACGAGATCGAGCCGGTCGACATAGAGAACCTGTAGGCCGCGGTGTCTCCTTATTGGGCGCCCCATCCGGTGCTGGACTACCTCCCGCGCGGGGGCCCCACAGGAAGCGGGGAGGACTACGGTCCGGTTTCGCAAGACCTAATACTTTCAGGGATGTCGGCGTGGCGGAATGGCAGACGCGCCAGCCTTAGGAGCTGGTGTCCGAAAGGGCGTGGAGGTTCGAATCCTCTCGCCGACACCAGACGTATTGCAGATGAGGTGGCCTAAAGTTCAAGTTTCATGGCTAGCGGCCTAACGCCGGCCGGCATCTCGGCCGGAAGGTTGACATGAGCAGCAACGGTCACCACGTAGGCGGCTATCGAGTCCTGCGCGAGATCGAGACTGACAGCCTCGGCGTGATCTACGAGGCCGAGCATCCGCGCCTCCACCGAAAGGTGGCGCTGCGGACAATCGGCGCTGGAGTCGCGCGCGATGTCAGCTTCTCGCGCAGGTTCCTCCTTGAGTTGCGGTCCTACGTCGCCCTCGAGCATCCTGCCATTCCAAGGCTCTACGAGCTTGCGTATGACGGCGACTGCCCGTACCTCGTGACAGAGATGATCGACGGGCGGACGCTGGATGCAGTCTTCGGCGACGGAGTCAGATACGAACCTCAGGGCGTTCTCGGGTTGCTGCGGCCGATCGCCAACGCCCTCGACTACGCGCACGGCAGGGCGACCGTTCATCGCGATGTGAAGCCGGCGAACATTCTCCTCGCCGATGACGGCCGGACGCTGCTCACCGGCTTCGGCCTGGGCACTGTCGCCTCGTTCAACACCGGTCCGGGTACGGGTGGTCCGGTCGCTCCCGACTACGTTGCGCCAGAGCGGTTGGTCGGTCGAGAGGTCGACGGCCGGGCGGATGTCTACTCGCTCGCCGCCATCGTTTTCGAGGCCGTCACAGGCCGCCGTCCCTTCTCATCGAAGAGCTGGATCGAGACTCTCAGCCGCCGGTTGTATGAACCGCCTCCCAGCGTGCGCGACCTGGTGCCGGAGCTCCCCGCTGCATTCGCGACGGTCCTCCAGCAGGCGATGGATCGCGAGCCGAACCGCCGGCCCCCATCCGCGGGAGAGCTGCTCGATCGCCTCGAGCGCGGGCTGACGTCGAAGGGCAACGACGCAAATCCGGTCAACTGGCTCCGGCGCGCGATGCGACGGGACAGCAACGGCGCAAGCACCCCCTAAGCGCCGGCCCGTCTCTAGCGTGGCAGGGTTGGCTCGGGTCCCCCTGCCGTTAGCGCTCCGTTAGGCGCCGGCTCGGCCATCGATCATCGCGACCCCTTCGCACGTGAACAGGCGGTCGACGACGAAGCCGGGATTGATGTTGCTCGGGTCCTGCCCGATCGCCGACCCGATCTGCTGCACGACCTGCTGGGCGGGGACGCTCACATTGAAGACTGTCGCTCCCACCGCAAATATCTCGAGCTCGCCGCCATGCCTGAACAACACCACGGTGCCGGTCCAGCCCACGCCGTTGTACGTGCCCGTCCCGGTGACGATGACGCCCGCGAGGGAAGCACCAACGATGGTGAGGCTGAGATTCGACAGGCCCGGGACGTTGATTGCGCTCGAAAGATCCTGCGCGGTGTACCCATGACGCACCGCTCCAAATTGGGCGATCGTCTGGGTCACGCATGGCTCGAGCGCGGCGACGCTCAGGAATGGCTCCTCACCTGCCGCACCAAGACCGCTGACACCGATGACCGTGACCGTGTAGATGCCGGGCGGCGCGTTGGGCACCGTGACGACGATCGGCGAGGGTCCAGTACCCGGGTAGATATGACCGGCGGGATCCTTGACCCTGAGCGCCATCGAGCTTCCCGGATAACCGAGGGCGGCCTTGACGAGGCCGTTGCCCGCGAAGCTGTAGGTGTAAGACTGCAGCTCGCCGTTGTGGATCGGCGGGCCGATGAAGTCCTGCTCGGTGCCAGGCGTCGTGCCCTGGCTGGTGGCGTCGGAGGCTGCCAGATCGGCAATGAACGGGTCGTTGGGCTCAGCCTGAATTGAGCCGGCGTCGCCGACGTTCCCCTGCGCATCGACCGTCGCCTGCTGGCCCGCGTTGAGGTGGACGAGGTTCTTGCCCACGAGGTCCAGCTGTCCGTCGAACAGCTTGACCAGCATCGTCCCGTCGGCATTGATGAGGACCTCGAACTTCGTTCCTCGGACCGAGGCGACAGCCGACTGACCGGCGACCTTGAACGTGGCGCCGCTGATCAGGTGCTGAACGTTGGTGAAGGTCCGGCCTATCTTCTGCTGGATCGTGACGTCCTGGAGGTTCCCTGTCTTCGCGAAGTGAGCCGACGTGAGGGTGATCTGGGTGCCACCCGCCATACGGGTCAGCGTTCCGTCTGGCAGCTGTATGGCGGCACGGCCCTTGGTATCGGTTTTGATCGAGTCGCCGGGCTGCACGACAGTCCCGGTCGTACTCGTGAGGAAAGCTCCGCTGCCGTGAGCTACCGACACGGTCGGCCGGAAAACCGTCAGCGCGGCGCCCGCGTTGATGGCCGCCTGAGCGGCGCTGTTGACCCAGAAAAGGCCGGCTCCAATGATCAGCAGGATGACCAGCAGGATGATGATGAGGCGATACCCGCCCCGTCGTTTCGGGGCCGTCCGAGCTGCAACCGACATGGCGGGAACGATACCTAAAGGGATTGCCGAATTGGAATTCTTAAACCCGATTTACCGCTCAACGCGATGAGCTACCAGCGTGGCATTGTGGGCCGGGGTCTCCCCGGCGATGACTTTGTCCCTAATGATTGCAACGCGTCGCCAGGAGCAACTAATCCTCAAAACAAATCCCATCCGTATACCGGAAAAGAGCGCCGGCCCAGTCCAAGAGCAGCTTCGTTGAGCAGCTAATCAGGTCCGGGTCCGCGTCGGCGATCAGGGAAACCATCCGGGCTTCCGTCATACGTTTAGCGATGCCCTTCGATAACCATTACACCGCCCCCCGGGCCCCTGCACTAGTACACGCGATCCACCGTGTAGTCGGTGGGGATCGAGCTCACCGACTGGCCTGTGACGGAGGTCAGCCTCGAGACGACCTGGGTCGTGACGTTGATGCCGCGAACGGTGAACTGGGTCAGCACGGCGCCGAGGTGGGGCGAGGCCGCATAGAAGAGGACCGTCCAGGAGATCGACACTCCGCCCAGGTCGGAGTAATAGGAGATGCGGGCCGAGCTGGATGAGGTCCCCTGGACCTGGAGCGTGATGCCGGACTGCTGCAGAGCCTGGGCGATCTGGTCGTTGCTGATGGTTTCCCGCACCACGGCCCCGGTGTCGGTCTTGCCTGAGGCGCAGCCCGCGTTGGTGGCAAATGAGACTGTGTACGGTTCACCGCTTGGAGCGCTGATGGCGCGGACCATCGCGCGATAGCGTCCCGGCGGACCCTCGACAGTGAACTGAACCGGCGGCGCGCCCTGCCGCGAGGTGTGCTGCGCACCACCTGGGTCGATGAGCGTGATGCTCATCAAGCTCCCCGGATAGCAGAGTGCGACGCTGACCGTGCCGCTGGCCGAGTCATAGTCCACCTCAGCTGTTTGTCCCGTGGCGAGGCCCTCACCGGTTGACGTCTGTGCCGTGCCGGCGGTCGTGCCGGTGGCAACGGCCCGCGCGCACTGCGCCGCGAGCGAGTACGGGTCCCGGGGATCGGGCTGGATCGCCCGCTGATTGGACAGCCTGCCGTTCGCGTCGGCGTCGATCTGCTGACCGGCCGTGAGAGTCGCAGTCGTGGTTCCGCTGACTCTGACGGTCCCATCGAACACCTTGATCAGGTTGGTGTGGTCCTCGCGCACAAGTACCTCGAACTGCGTTCCCCGCACCGCGGCGCTGACCGAGTGCCCGGCGACCTGAAAGCTCGCGCCGCTCACAAGGTGCTGGACGTTGGTGAAGGTGCGTCCCACTCTCTGCACGAGGCTGGCCGATTGTAGATTGCCGTCGTGTGATAGCTGGGCGGCGGTCACAGTGACGACGGTGGCCGGCGCCATGCGCACGTACGACCCATCCGGGAATTCGATCGCGGCGTGGCCCCCCTCTCCGGTGCGCACCGAGTTTCCCGCTGTCAGCTGCTGCCCCGGCCGTCCTGGGTGGAAGCCGGTGTGGTCAGTGTCCACGTCGACGGGGGTCGTGATCACCAGCAGAGCCGCGGGCGAGGGGACGGCTGCCTGCGCCTGGACGACAAAGAGGTAGTAGCCGCCACCCGCCACGAGGAGCACGATCAGCACGATCGCGAGGAGGCACCCGCCGCAGCCGCAACCGCAGCAGGACCTGCGCGCCTTGACCGGCGCGGCGACTGCGGTACTGAGAGGCGGGGGAACTTGCATGCTGGCAGGCGCCGGTGGCGGCTGAACAGCCATTCGCAGGGAAGGTTAGCCGGACGTCGTCGTGAAGTCGATCACCAGGCGCGGTGGATCTGAGAGGGTGAAGGTGCGCATGCACGCCGGCCGGCTGAGACCAAATCCCCACGACACGTACCCCTCGAAGTCCTCAACGAGCCGGGCTTCGCTTAGAACCAGAAACCCTGAATGCAGGATGTCTGTTGGGCCGTTGTAGCTACCCGCCCCAGTCGCGGAATGAACCTGCACCAGAGCTCCCGAGGTCCCACTGAGGGTGACGGTCTGGCCGCTGCCTCCGCTCTTGAAGACCGGTTTCGCCTGGCGTTTGACGGTGTAGCTCGGCACCTTGGTGTCGAACTGCAGGACAAAACGGTCGTATCCGAGCTGCTCAGCGGCCCTGACACCGGAGACGTTGGCGCTGCCGGCGCTCCCACCGACGGCGTCCGCGCATCTGAAGGCCGGCATGTAGGTGCCTGGAGGCGCGGGCGGAGTCACCGGTGGCGGCGTGATCCGGGGCGCCGATGCGGCCTGGGTGGTATTGCCGTTGGCACCCGCAACCGGCGTCGGGGGTACGGAGCCGCCCAACCCGCACGCGGCCAGAGTCGCACACAGTCCTAGCGCAGCGGCGGCC
>JALYYG010000014.1 GCA_030946685.1 Candidatus Dormiibacterota bacterium
CCGCGAAGGCGATCAAAACCTGCCCGCACTTTCTGGCCCGCGCGACGCAAACCTGAGCCGACGGCTTTAACGCCGCCGACGATGCGGCCGCCGATCGCGCCAAGTCGCTCGCCGATGCGCCTGGCAAGCGCGCGGAGCTTGTTGCTGACAGAGCTGGCGGCGCCCTTGAGGCGGGTGAGGAGTAAGTTCGAAACGAACTCGACAGCGGCGATAGCGCCGGCTGCGACAGCTTTCGCGAATAGGGGACCTGCCGAGCCGAGCTTGACGTGCTTCAGGAAATTAAAGAAGGCTTCGAAGGCTTGAAGAATCCGTCCGAGCGATGCCCAGCCCGCCTGGATGGCCTGGATGATCGTGAGGATCGCCCCGACTGCCGGGACGATGAGCGACATGAGCTTTTCAATCAGGAGGGCGATGAGAATGCCGGGAATCGCAGCCTTGAGCCCCTCCCATGCCATGCGAGCGACCTGAGCGATCGAGATGCCGCCGCGTTGCAAGAGGTGCCATATCGCCTCGCCGACGCCAACGACCTGCTGGACTTTGTCGTGGAACCAGCCCTGCACTGCGGTCTTGATCTCGACCCAGAGGTAGTTTTGGATTCCGTCCGTGACCGCGGCGGCTAAGTTGGAAACCCAGCGGCCCGGATTGGCGGCGATGTCCTTGACGAGGGCGGCGAAGGTCCCGAACGCCGAGATGGCGCCTCGTGCAAAATCCAGCGCGCCGTGAACCACGGCCCGCACGCCATCGAGGGCGGCCTGCATGCCCCGGTGCAATAGGCCAATGGCCGCGGAGAGCGCCGTCCCTAAGAGGTTCAGTGCTGTTTGAACGGCATGCTTGAGCAGATCGGCCAGCTTGTTGACTGCGGCCTCCGCTGCAGCGATCCGGTCCTGGATGGCCTTGCGGAAGCGGTCCCCTAAAGCGGGAAGCGCGACGAGGACGCGGTCGCCGATTGCCGTGAGCACTGTCCCGGCTAGGCGAATCACGCCAACAATCGTCTGTCGAGCGCGTTCCATGACCGCCGTCGCTAATTGCTGAGCTCGCTCGATCGCGCCGCGGACCAGTTGCCGGGCGCGGTCGAACACTGACTGGACGGCCTGCTTGGCTTTATCGAAGAGGGATTGCGCTGCGGACCCAATGGCACCGAGCAGCCCGCCAGGACTCTGGCCCTGGGCCTTCTGCCGCTCGGACGCCGCCTGCTGCTCGGCGTCGCGCCGTGCGTGCTGAGCCTCTTGCTGCCCTTGCTCATAGTGGCCAGTCGCCTCGTCTTGCGCTGCGGAGTGCTCCTTGGCGACGGTCTGCAGGGTCTCACTCGTTTTCGCATCCGCCTCACGTTGCGCGCCCGCCACCAACTCCTGCTGTTCAGCAGTCCACTGGCCACGGAAGCCGGTCACCTCGCGCTTCGCCGCCGCCCGCTCGCCGGCTTGCTCCTGCGAATTCGCTTGCTCGAGTTGCGACATCTCGGCACGGGCTCTGGCGCGTTCGGCCGCGGTCCGCTGCGCATACTCTTCACGCTGACCGGCAAATGAAGCCAGCCCGCTTCCAAGACCGCTCTGGATTTCCGCGCCTTTCTCTTGCTGGGCGATGATCGACGCCGCCTCATCGTCCTCGTCCGGCTTCGGCAGCGCCGGCGCTTGGCCCGCCTGGCTGGGGATCGCGCCGATGGACCCGCGCAACATTTCAGCCGGAGCCTTCGGGAAGATTTCATCCTCGCCGAGCGGTCTGATGGCTTCCTCGCGGGCGCTCGCTTTGTCGCGCTCCAGGCCTCCAAGCACCTTGCTGCGCTGTTGCTGAATGAGTGCCGGATCGGCACTGCCCTCGAGCGGGAGGTGGGGGAGAGCACCAGGCTTGAGCTCTAAGCCCGGATCTCGGGTTGGCAGCTGACCGTTCGAGATAGGTAGCTCCGGCGCGACGGGCGGTGCTGAGGGGCGCCGGACTTCGACATCGCGGCTTTCCGGCATCGCGGCCAGGTTGCTTCGGTTCGGCCTATCAGCAACTGCCAGACGCGTGGCGGCTGGCGATTCCACCGTAGAGGGCGCACCCGGATGGCGTGGCCGCTGCGGTGCATTGGTCGCGAGCCGTTCGTGCTCGGCGGTTGTTTGCCGCGCGGCCGCGGTCGAGACCGCCCCTAGCGAGCTCAATAGCTGCGCCGGCGGAAGGCTGCCCACGCGGGCCAGACCTGTGGCGGGATCAGCGTCGCTGACGTCTGCGGTAGCAGGCGCGGGCCGCTCCTCGATCGGTGTGCCTTGCTCGGCGGCGCCGCCTTGCGTCTCCGGTGCGTCGCCAGATTCAGCTTCCCCCAACCGGTCCTCGGCAACAGGTGGAGGAGTGATCGACGCGTCCTGACCGGCTTCGGCGTCGAGTGCGGCAAGCTCGTCATCGGATTCGCCGGCCCGGGGAGCGGCGATAACATCCTCGGCGGGCGGGGCTTCTGTCGTTGCCGGCGCTCGTGACGTTTCCTCCCGCATCGAGGCAGGTGGCTCGGGCCTTCGCGTCTCAATCAGGCTGGCGACGGCGGCGTTGCCGGCCATCGCCTGCAGCCCGAGCAACAGTCGGGCCTGCATCAACCCTGACGGTCCGTGCTCTGAGACGGTCAGCGCCGGAGCCTCGTCGCGCTCGGCGACGGGCAGGCCGCCTTCGCGGCGCTGAGCCTGAGCTCCGTGCGCCTGTTCGTCGGTGACGTGCTCGACTGACGTCGTGCGCACCACCTCCGAGCCCCCCGATTTTGCCTTAGATCAAGCCCTGTCTCAGCGCGTAGGCCACGGCCTGAGTGCGGTTCCGCAGGTTCATTCGGCTGGTGACGTCGTGGACGATGTTCTTGACCGTGCGCTCTGAGTAGAACAAGCGGCGGCCAACCTCGGCGGTATCCAAGCCCTCCGCGAGGAGCTTGAGGACCTTGATCTCGCGGTCGGTCAGTACGGCGAAGCTCAGCCCGCGCGGGTTCAAGACCTGGCGCTGGAGTCGACCGACCTGGTCGAGCAGCCGGCCCAGCAGGTCCGGGGAGAGGGCTCCCTCGCCGCCGGCGGCGGCACGGATCGCCTCGAACAAGTTCTCCGGCGTCGCCTGGTTGCGCCGGAGCACGCCGCGGGCGCCGGCTTCGAGGGCGCTTAGCAGTCCCGTGTCGTCGACGCGCGTGACGATCAAGACCACGCGCTCGACACCGCGGCGCTTCAGTGCCCGAATGGTCTGCGCGGTCTCCTCGTCCATCTGGTCGGCCACGACGAGGGCAACGACCTCGGCATCGACCTGGCGCTCTTCGACCATGTCCAGCCCGTGATGGGACCGCAGCTGGCTCGCGATGCCCGCTCGCGAAACCGGGTCGGATGTGGCGATATAGACGCTGATGCGATCGGTCAAGATTGCTGGGCGGGTAGCGATCACGGGTTTCCTCCTCCTGCTGCGGGCGACGGTTCATGCTGCCTTTGGGGCCGCTGGAGCCATTCTGACGTTCTCGACTTTCCGGGCACTTAACGGGGACTTAACGGGCAGCACGCGATGCCTGCACGCCTTCCTCTCCGGCTATGGCCGGGCCACGGAGCGCTACCTATGATGCGAGCGCCATGGCTGCTACCGCCGCGCTCGCCAGCAAGGCTGTTACCGTCACGCCCGGTGGCGAGGCGGTCACCGAGGTTCGCGTCCGAAACTCCGGGACAATCGTCGACCAGTTCACCCTCGAGGTCCTGGGCGATGCGTCGGCCTGGGCCATCGTCGAGCCTGCCGTCATTCCGCTCTTCCCGGGCGCCGAAGCGGTCGCGCGCATCAGGTTCAAGCCGCCGAAATCGTCCAGCGTGCCCGCGCGCGCCGTGCCCTTTGCGGTCAGGGTCAAGTCGCGGGAAGACGCTCGCGCCTCGCTGGTCGAGGAGGGCGTCGTCGAGGTCGGCCCTTTCAACGACACTTTCGCCGAGCTCATTCCGCGGACGGCGAAAGGCCGCTCCCGCGCCCACGCTCGCCTCGCGCTCGACAACCGCGGCAATGTGCGCATCAGCGCCCGTCTGACAGCCGCCGACCCCGACCGCAAGCTCAACTTCACCATCACGCCGCCGGCCCTCAGCTCGGAGCCCGGCACCGCCAGCTTTGCCTCGGTCCGGATGTCGCCGAGACAGCGCTTCCTCACCGGCCCGCCAAAGACCAACCCCTACAAGGTCCTCGTCCACCAGGATGGCCTGCCGACCATCACCGTCGACGGGACGATGCAGCAGGAGGGACTCATCCCACCCTGGCTGCTTCCCGCCCTGATCGGTCTCGCAGCCCTGGCGCTTTTGCTGGTGATCTTGTGGTTCGTCTTGCTCAAGCCGAGTATCCAGAGCGCCGCAACCGCCGCCGTCGCGCCCCAGGCATCAGCCGCGAACGCCGCAGCGGTACGAGCGCAGGAAGCGGCCGCTGGATCGAAGCCAGCGGCGGGCGGCGGTGCTGGGGGAGTAACGGGCGCGAATCCGTTTGGCGGCGATGCCTACGCGGCGCGCCTCAGCGGTGGCGGCGTTCTCAACATACCCCCGGACGGCGGCCTTTCCGTCACGGACCTGGTCTTCGAGAATCCCAACGGCTACACGGGCGACTTGACGTTCTCACGGTTCAACGCGCAGAAGCAAACGGACCAGGTCTTGCTGACGCTGAAGCTTGACAACTTCCGCGATCTCGATTTTCACTTCGTCACGCCGCTGACCTTCCAAAAGAGCGACAAGATGGAGCTCTCCTGCGTGCAGCCGGACGGCTCGACGTGCAACGCCTCCGTTTACTACAGCGGGTACTTCAAGAACCCGCCGCCTTAATGCGCAGCCTCCGCTTGGCGGCGGCCGCGATCCTCGCTGGTGCCGTGGTGGTGGCCGTGCTCGGTGGGGCGGCGCTGGCCGCGCCGGCTGGCTTAGCGACGGGGTTTCCCGCCTCGCGGATCAAGCTCGATCCACCTTCGACACCGGTCAACATGCCGGGCCCGATCACGGTGACCGCCACGGTTGTCGATTGGCGCGGCGCCGCGGTGCGGAACGTGCCGGTCGTCTTCACGACAGTCACTGACCCGCAAAAACCGACCCAGCTGGGCAAGGGAACAACCGACAAGGCCGGGCACGTGACCTTCGCCCATTCGAACAGCAAAGAGCCGCGCATTGACGTCATCCAGGCGAGCTTCACCGATGGCCTCGAAGTCCACAAGAGCAACCGGTCTTTCATCGCCTGGCAAAGCGGGCCACCGGCCACCGCGATCGCGTCGCCAGCCTCCATCACCGTCACTCCCGGCTGTTTCCAGCCGGCGACGGCGGTAACGCTGGCATCGGATACGTTCAAGCCTGGCTCACCGCGCGCCACGCCCAAGCCCGGGCGAACGAAACCGACGCCAACGCCCGCCGCTGCCCCACCGGTGACATACTCCATCACCGTCGATGGCGTGAACTTCAATCCTTACAGCGCGGTCCTCGTCACGTTCGATGCCGGCCCCGGCGGGACGCCCGAAAGCTTCGAACGCACGACCGACGTCTTCGGCCACTTCACCTTCGACATCCAGGTGCGCAGCCGGTCGGAGGGCGTTCACCTCGTTCGGGCCGACGACTTCCGGCAACGGGAAGCGGACGCGACCTTCCAGATCCCGTGCTTCCAGCCGTCGGTAGCGCTCGACCCGCCCATCGGGCCGCCCGGCTTCGTCACGAACGCGGTCGGCACCGGCTTCCCGGCCGGCGCGTCGATCGTCCTGCTCAATTGGGGGACCCCCGCACTGCGGTCGCCGTTGCCGAAGAACATCAAGACCGACGCCAATGGATCGTTCCAGATCCCGATCCTGGTGCTGTATCACGACCTGCTCGGCCCTCGGATGCTGCAGGCGATCGTCGCCAACCCGTTCGGGGAGCGCGCCGGCTCTGCGATCGAGGCGGACGCGCCCTTCCTGGTCACACCAGGTCGCTCGCAGCCGACCGATTTGGTCCTTCGACGGTGATCCCGCTGAGTTCCGGGTATGATGCAGCGGGGGTCGTCGACGCACGGGGGAATCGCATGAAGAGACCGGGCCGCTGGGGTAGCCGGTGGTGGCGCGCCGTAGGTCCGGCCGCCCTTCTTGTCAGTCTCGCCGTCCCCCAGGTCGCGGTCTCCCCGCCGCTTGCGGTTGCGGCCGCGGCACCGCTCCCCGGCCGCCCTGATCTTTCCACCTACGCCGGCGCACCGGCATTCGGCAAGCCGACCGAGGTTGCGCAACAGCCCTTCGGCCTCGCCGTGTTCGGCCGCTATACCTTCGTCGCCGACCCGGCCAACCACGTCGTTCGCCTGCTGATCGACAACAGCGAGCTGGCCTTCGCCGGGGCCGGAAGCCTGGCGGTTGCCGGGGACGGTAGTGACCCCGCGAAGGCGCAGCTGGCCGGAGCCTATGCGGTCGCGATCGGGCAGGTCACCCAGGTCGGCTACCAGGTGACAGGCTTCGACGTCTACATCGCCGACACCTTCGGCCACCAGGTGCGCAAGGCGACGGTCACAATCCCGTCGATTGACAACCCCACGGGTGCCCAAACGGCGGTTATCACCACCATCGCGGGAGCCGGCGGCTTCGGCTACGCCGGCGATCAGGGTCCGGCCGCGACGGCCAAGCTGAACTCGCCGTACGGCATCGCCTGGGATGCAAAGCGCAAGCAGGTCTATGTGGCCGACACCCTCAACAACCGGGTGCGCTGGATCGACGGGGCCGGCATCATCCGGACGTTGGTCGCCGCGCCACTCAGCCAACCGCGAGGGCTGGCCGTAAACGGCGATGGGTTGTATATCGCCGATACCTATAACAATGTGGTCCGCCGCTTCGACCTCAACAAGGGGTCACTGACAACCGTGGCGGGCAGCGGCACAGCGGGTTACACCGACGGCGTTGCCGGTACCTCAGCGCTGCTGCGGCAACCGTCGGGGCTCGCCTTCGACGAGAAAGCGAACCTGTACATCGCCGACACCGGCAACAATGTCATTCGCGAGCTGGCGGCGGCGGATCACGTGCTCCGCACGGTCGCCGGTAACGGAAAGCCCGGCGCGTCCGGCGACGGAGGCCCGGCCATCCTGGCGCAGCTCACCGCACCGACAGCGGTCGCGGTGCGCCCGAACGGCGATGTCGTGATCGGGGATACCGGCAACAACCTCGTGCGAGTGCTGGAAGGCACCCTCTCGACGACGCCGGTGCACAACATCCACCTCGAGGCTGGCAACGGCACAGCGAGCTTCGCCGGCAACGGACAAAAGCCGATCCGCGCGCAATTTGCGGCGCCGGCAGCCGTGCTCTCGAAAATCCCGCCCGGGGAAAAGCTGAATGCGGCGGTGCCTTCCGTGACCGGCCAGCGTTACGTCATCGACACCTTCAATCATGCCGTGCGCACGTTTGCCACCGACGACACCGTCAGCACGCTCGCGGGAATGGGTGGGGCGCGTGGGGGCGGTTCCTCGGCCCAGGCGACCAGCACGCGGCTGGCCTATCCGATGGGCGGGGCGCTCGACGCCCCGCGCAATGTGCTCTACGTCGCCGATACCTTTAACAATGTCGTCCGGGCGATCGACCTGAAGCACCAGGCGATGGCGATCGTGGCGGGCACCGGGGCGGCCGGCTACGCCAGCGCCGATGAGGGCAAACCGGCGACGCAGGCATTGCTGAGCTACCCGACGGGTCTGGCGGTAGACACGGCGGGCAACCTCTTCATCGCCGATACCTACAACAGTCGCGTCCGGGAAGTCGTAGGTGGCCTCCAGTTCGACAAGAACGGGACGGTTTCGTCGGTGGGCTCGATCTTTACCGTGGCCGGCACCGGCCGGCTGGGGTTCAGCGGCGAGAATGGCGACGCGCGCCTGGCCGACCTCTACTTCCCCTACGGCGTTGCGCTCGATTCCGCGGCCACGCCGAACCTCTACATCACGGATAGCTTCAATCACCGCGTTCGGCGGGTTAGGGCGGTTAGCACCGATGCGAAGGCGCCCAACCTGATCGAGACCGTCGCCGGTGACGGGGCGGCTGCCTTTGGCGACGGAGGCGTGGCATCGGCCCACTTCAACCGCCCCTGGAGTGCAACGGTGGATCAGGCCAGCCTCTACGTCGCCGACTACCTGAATAATCGCGTCCGGCGCGTCGACCTCGCCGGCCAGGCCGTGAGCACCCTGAGCGGCACCGGCAGCACGGGACTCAAGGGCGACGCCGGCCCGGCCGATGCGGCCGAAGTCGACGCGCCGCGTGGTCTCAGCATGCTCGGAGACTCGGGTGCGATGCTCGTGGCCGACAGCTTCAACAGCCGCGTCCGCTGGCTGGGCGTCACCCAGGCGGGGATCCAACGGACCCAGGTCAACTTCGATCCCACCAACCTCGCCGGGCGCAGCCAACCGCAGAGCGTCACTGTGACCAGCACCGGCAGCGGGCTGCTCGTCATGGGGGCGGTCGATCTGGGAGCTGACCGGAACAATTTCTACCTGGATCCCGCAAAGAACACCTGTGCCCAGGCGAGACTCGAGCCGGGGACGACCTGCTCCTTCGAGGTGGCCTTCCAGCCGCGTGCCACACTCGGCAGCCACAATGGCAGCGTCGTGATCCCCAACGATGCCGTCGGGGGTCAGCAACTGATCACCCTCATTGGTGAGGCGACGGCTGCCCTCGTGACCCTCAGCCCGCCCGCGGTCGTGATCAATCAACCGATCAACGCGCCGGCGACGCCAGCGACGGTAACCCTGACGAACAACGGCGATGGCCTGCTGCACATTACCTCGATCTCGCTCGACAATCACAGCGACCCGGATTTTGCCCAAAGCAACAATTGTCCGAGCGTGATGACCGGCCATAGCAGCTGCCAGATCACCATTACGCTCAGCCAGATCGGTGCCGATGACAAGAAGACGCGGAGCGGCACGCTCACCATCAGGGACGATGCCGGTGGGAACGGCTCCTCGGGCGGTGCGTCGCAATCGGTGCCGCTCACCGGAAGCCTGGCGCAAGCGGCGGCGACCTTCACCAGCCAGTCGCTGATCTTCACCCAGAACCTGGGCACCAGCGGTGGCTCAGAAACCATCAACCTTACGAACACCGGGCAGGCACCGATGCATCTAAGCGCCATTCGGGAAGATGGGGACTTCTCCCAGAGCAATAACTGTCCGCCGGTGCTCGCCCCCGGGGCCAGCTGCGCTATCACGATCACCTTCGTGCCGAGCACGCTGGGGGAGCGGGACGGCTACATCGTCGTGGCCGACGACTCCGCGGACAGCCCGCAGCGAATCCAGGTGATGGGCGTGGCGACCGTGGCCCTCGCGCATCTCGGTCCCGACCGTCTCAACTTCAGCCAGAACGTCGGCGCCGGCAGCGCACCGCAGACGGTCACGCTGACGAACCGCGGGGACGGGCCGCTCAGCATTTTCGCGATCGCGGCCACCGGCGACTTCAAGGCGAGTCCGCACTGCCCGCCGCTCTTGCTCCCCGGTCTTTCCTGCGCGATCGGGGTCACCTTCGCGCCGTCGGCGGCGGGGGCCCGCTCCGGCAGCCTGGTCGTGACGGACGATGCTAACGCCGCACCCGGCTCCAACGACACGGTGCGGCTCACGGGCTTTGCTTACCAACCGGTGGCGACCTTGAGCGCGGCGACGCTCTCGCCGGGCGCGAACCTGGGCGGCGCGGCGGCGCCACAGGTCGTGACGGTGACGAACACGGGCGATGGCGCGCTCACGATCCGCGGGATCGGGATCAGCGGAGCCGCCGCTGGCGATTACACCCAGTCGAACAATTGCCTGCGGACGATCGCACCCGGTGCCTCCTGTTCCATCACGGTCGGCTTCACGCCCCACGGCTACGGCGTGCGCGGCGCCGCCTTGACCCTCTTCGACGACGGCCCGGGCGGCACGCAGTCGGTGAGCCTGCGTGGGACCGGGACCGCGGCCAGACCGTTGGTCAGCAGCGGCTACCTGAACTTCGGTGGTGGAAGCGTGGGGAGCCCAACGGTTCCGCAACGTGTCGTCCTCTTCAATGCTGGTAACGGCCTGCTGACGATCGGCAGCCTGCGCCTGATTGGCGATGACTTCACCATGAGCACGAACTGTGGCAGTACGCTGGCGGCGGGGGCGAGCTGCACGATCAGCGTCACCTTCCTCCCGCAAGCCATCGGGGCCCGCTCCGGCGTGGTCACGATCCTCGACAACGCCGGTACCCAGCGGATCACCCTGAGCGGCGTCGGAACCTAAGTCGCCCCCACCCTGCCCTCTCCCAGAGGGGGAGGGTTACTGGCGAAGGCGCGGTGTGAGAGTCTAGTGAGAGGCCCCACAGCGCTCGGGCCATAGGAGGACCGATGGCGAAGAATCCCTTGTTCGAACTCTACGAGGCAGGCACCAGCGTCTGGCTCGACTACATCCGCCGGAGCCTG
>JALYYG010000125.1 GCA_030946685.1 Candidatus Dormiibacterota bacterium
TGGGGCGGGTGTGGTTTAGGCCGGTGTAAACGTTGGCTTTCTCTATTTTGTCTACATGCTGGGTTTGGATATTGGTGTTTGGGGTCTGTGGGGGGGTGTTGACTCGGCCCTCACCGCGGCCATCGCCTCCGATGCGCTGGGCCCGGCGAACGTGATAGGCGTGCGGCTACCTTCGCGCTACACGTCGTCCGAGAGCCTCGAAGACGCCGGGTTGGTCGCCGAGGCGCTCGGGATCCAGCTCCTCGACTTCCCCATCGAGCCGGCGCACAGGGCGTTCGAGGAGATCCTGGCGGGAGCGTTCCGGGGCACCCAGCCAGGTGTCGCCGAAGAGAACATCCAGCCTCGTATCCGGAGTACCATCCTGCACGCCCTCTCCAACAAGTTCGGCTACCTCGTGCTCACCACCGGCAACAAGTCCGAGCTTGCGACCGGCTACGGCACCCTCTACGGAGACATGGCGGGCGGCTTTGCGGTCCTTAAGGACATCACCAAGACGATGGTCTACGAGCTGTGTAAATACAGGAACTCGGTCGGAGAGGCGATCCCCGAGCGTGTCATCGCCAAACCCCCGACCGCCGAGCTCAAGCCCGGCCAGAAGGACTCAGACAGCCTTCCTCCATACGAAGTTCTGGACCCCATACTGCGCGGCTATGTGGAGGAGGACCTCGGGCCGGAGGAGCTGGTCGCGGCGGGCAACCGTCCCGAGATAGTTGCGCGCGTGATCCAGCTGGTCGACCGAAGCGAGTACAAGCGCCGGCAGTATCCCCCCGGCGTCAAGATCACGCCCCGCGCTTTCGGCCGCGACCGGCGCATGCCGATCACCAACCGCTACGTCCCAAACGGCGCCCACCCCACGCCAAGGTAGGTTGAGTTCGAACCTGATCTCCCTCCATCCGCAAGGGGGAGGACTAGGGGAGGGGCGCGAGACCCGACTTAGCGATAATCAACGCTGATACCTCGTATAGAAGGAAGTGATGGCTGACTCGTTTGACGTCGTGATCCTGGGAGGCGGGCCGGGTGGCTACGTCGCCGCCCTGCGCGCAGCGCAGCTCGGCGCGAAGACGGCGATCGTCGAAAAGGACAGGCTCGGCGGCACGTGCCTGGTGCGCGGCTGCATCCCGACCAAGGCGCTGCTCCAATCCTCTGAGCTCTACAGCCTCGCCAAAGGCGGCGCGGAATTCGGGCTGGTGGCCGACTCGATCGCCTTCGACTGGGCGGTTGCTCAAAAGAGAAAAACCGCTGTCGTCGATCAGCTCGTCAAAGGCGTCGAAGGCTTGCTCAAGGCGGGAGGCGTCACCGTCTTCCGCGGTGCCGGCCGCCTTGGTGGCAACGGCACTGTCAAGGTCGGAAACGAGTCGATCCAGGCGAAGGACGTCGTGATCGCCACCGGCTCAGCGGTCTCGCGCATCCCTTTGAAGGGCGCCGAGCACACCATCGACTCAGACCAGATATTGGAGCTGAAGGAGATGCCCGCCCGGCTCTCGGTGATCGGAGGTGGCGTGGTCGGCATGGAGTTCGCGGCCATGTTCGCCGCTCTAGGCTGCAAGGTCACCGTGCTGGAGATGCTGCCCCAAGTGCTCCCGATGGTGGACATGGACCTGGTGAACGTCTATGCGAAACACCTTTCCGGCCTGGGTGGCGTCATCCACACGAACAGCAAGGTCGCCGAGGTGGCGAGGGTCAAGAGCGGCCTCCAGGTGCGGTTCTCCGAGGGCGGCGAAGGCGGCGCGGTCGATGCGGACCAGGTCCTGCTCGCGGTCGGCCGCGCTCCATACACGGAGGGGCTCGGGGCCGAGGAAGCCGGCGTGAAGCTGGAGCGTGGGCGGGTTGTGGTCGACCCGCAGCTGCGGGCGACCGCGCCGGGCGTGTGGGCGATCGGCGATGTGATCGGGGGCATCATGCTCGCCCACATCGCCTCCTACGAGGGCATCTGTGCTGTCGAGAACATCGCTGGTCTCAGGGGGGGTGCGCCGGGATCCGGCTCCGCCGGGCTCGCCGCGGCTGGGGGGGAGTCCCCCCCACACACACTGCGCACGCCCGATTACCATGCCGCGCCGAACTGTATTTACACCGACCCCGAGATCGCCCACGTAGGCCTGGGCGAGAAGGAGGCCAAGGAGAAGGGGCTCGACGTCAAGGTCGGCCGCTTCCCGTTCGCAGCCTCAGGCCGGGCGCTGACTCTCGGGCAGTCGGAGGGCTTCGTCAAGGTCGTCGCCGACACGAGCTCGGGCAAACTGCTGGGCGCGCACATCATCGGGCCTCGTGCGACAGACCTGATTGCGGAAGCGACCCTGGCGATTCAGAACGGTCTCACCATGGAACAGCTCGACCTGACGATCCACGCGCACCCGACCCTGCCTGAGTCGCTCATGGAGGCAGCGCTGGCTGCGCAGGGCCGAGCTATCCACATCCCGAACAAGCCCGCGGCTGCGCCGGTCGCGGCTGCGCCGGCTGCCGCTGCACCTGCGCCAGCGCCTGTTGCGGCCACATCGAAAGCCGCACCCGTTCAGAATCGTGAGAAGCAGATGGTCGCCTCGGTAAAGCCGCCAACCACTCCCCCACGCCCCACCAAGATCACGCCCAAGGGCCTCGAGCTCACAAAGGACAATCGCGACTTCCTCCTAGGCCTGCACCGTCAGATGCAGTTCATCCGGCGCTTCGAGGAGCGCACCCAGGAGCAGTACACGAAGGCGAAGATCGGCGGGTACTGTCACCTCAACATCGGCGAAGAGGCGACGGTGGTCGGCGGCATCGTTCCGCTCAAGCTGACGGACTACATCTTCACCAGCTACCGCGAACACGGGCACGCGATCGCGCGCGGCATCGACCCCAAGGCGGTCATGGCCGAGCTGTTCGGAAAGGAGACAGGCACGTCGCACGGCCGCGGAGGCTCCATGCACATGTTCGACTCCGATCTACGCTTCATGGGCGGTTACGGCATCGTCGGCGGCCACCTCCCGCTCGCGGCGGGCGGCGGCTGGGCAGTCCGCTACAAAAAGCAGAAGGACGTCGTCTTCTGCATGTTCGGCGACGGCGCCACGAACATCGGCGCATTCCACGAGTCGCTGAACTTCTCCAAAGTTTTCAAGCTGCCGGTGGTCTGGTTCTGCATCAACAACCGGTACGGCATGGGGACTCCGGTCGAGGCCGCCTCTGCAGTCGCGGAAATCTACAAGAAGGCTTGCGCCTACGACATGGAGTCGATCCAGGTCGACGGCATGAACGTGCGCGAGGTTCTCCTCAAGACAGGCGAGATCGTTGAGAAGACACGTGCAGACTCCGAGCCGCGCTTCATCGAGGCCCTCTGCTACCGCTTCAAAGGCCACTCCGTTGTCGACCCAGACAAATACCGGTCGACCGAGGACAAGGAACGCTGGCGCAAGTCCGACCCGATCGTCGCGTTCGAACACGAGCTGGAGAAAGCCCAGCTTGCGGACGAGGAGCATTTCAAGAAGGTCCGAATGGAGGTCGACACGGAAGTCCAGGACATCATCAGGTACGCAGATGAAAGCCCGGACCCGAAAGTCGAAGACCTGTACAAGTACGTGTATGCGGGCGAATGGGAAGAGCGACCCGAGCTCAGCGGAGATCCGCTTTAATGGCTGAGGAAAAACTGTACCGGGTCGCCCTTCGTGAAGCGCTCGGCGAGGAGATGGAGCGCGACGATTCCGTCTATCTGATCGGCGAGGACATCGGCAAGTTCGGCGGCGCATACCGCGTCACCGACGGTCTCCTCGATCGCTTCGGGGCGGAGCGAGTCGTGGATGCTCCGATCGCGGAGGAGGTCATCGTCGGCACCGCCATCGGCTCCGCGATGCTGGGCCTGCGACCCGTGGTGGAGATGATGACCATCAACTTCTCCCTGGTGGCTTACGACCAGATCGTGAACAATGCCGCGAAGATCCGCTACATGTTCGGCGGCGAAGCCAAGGTTCCACTGGTGATCCGGATGCCAGGTGGTGCTGGACACCAGCTGTCGGCGCAGCACTCGCACAGTTTCGAGGTCCTGTACGGCCTGATCCCGGGCCTGCTGGTGGTGGCCCCGACCACGCCAGAGGACGCCAAGGGGATGCTCAAGTCCGCGATCCGGACCGACAACCCTGTGATGTTCCTGGAGTCCATGAGCCTGTACAACGTCCGCGGCATGGTGCCCGACGGCGACTACACGGTCCCCCTCGGCCAGGCCGCAGTCCGCCGCACCGGCGCCGACCTGACTATCGTGGGCGTGTCGCGGATGGCCGTGCTGGCCAACGAAGCGGCCAAACAGCTCGAGGAGGAGGACATCGACGTCGAGGTGATCGACCTCCGTTCCATCCGCCCCATCGACTGGCCACCCATCGTCGAGTCGGTGCGGCGGACAACTCGCTGCCTGGTGGTCGAAGAGGGCTGGGCGACATACGGTGTCACCGCCGAGATCGCCGCGGGAGTGCAGGAACGCTGCTTCGACTACCTTGACGCCCCGATCCTGCGGCTCGGCGGCGCCCAGGTGCCCATGCCTTACAGCCTTCCACTCGAGAAGGCCTCGATCCCGACCAGCGAAGACATCAAGAGACTGGCACGTCGCATCGTTGGGAGAAAAACCGATGGCTGAAGTCAACATGCCCAAGCTGTCGGACACGATGGAAGAGGGCACCATCCTCGAGTGGAAGAAGAAGGACGGGGACAAGGTGCACAAGGGAGACGTCCTCGCCGAGGTCGAGTCCGACAAGGCCACGTTCGACCTCGAGGCCGAGGATGACGGCGTTCTCTCGATCCGCGTCGAGAAGGGCGTGCCGGCCAAGATCGGCGCCCCGATAGCGACCATTGGGCCTGCGGGCGGTGCGGCGCCGGCCAAGCCGGCCAAGCCGGATGAAGCGAAACCGGAAAAGGCAAAGAGCGATGTGACCAAGTCGAAATCCGAGCCGGCGCCTGCCGAGGCGGTGGCAGAGGAGGACGCGACCACGGCCGAAGGTCCCGAAACTGAGGAGCCGGTCTCCGAAACGGTTCCTGCTGAAGCCGAGCCGGAGGAACCTGAAGCTCCCCCACCCCCCAAGACGAAGGCGGCGCCGGCGGTTCGTGGCAGTGACGGGGTTTCCGACGGGGTCGCCGTCAAAGCGTCCCCGCTCGCAAAGCGGCTGGCTGCCGAGCTCGGCGTCGACCTCGCCGGCGTGAAGGGTTCCGGACCGGAGGGCCGGATCGTGAAGGAAGACGTGGAGGCCCTCGCCAAAGGCAAGGGCGGTTCGGCTCGACCCTCGCTCGCACCGGCGCGACGTGCGGACGGCCCAGAGACCGAGATGGTCGAGCCCACGCGTATGCAATCCACCATCGCTCGCCGCATGACCGAGTCCAAGACGACAGTCCCCGAATTCACGGTGACGATCGAGGCGCGGGTCGACCAGGCCGTGAGCATGCGCCAGCAGCTCAAGGATTCTGTGCCTGGCGCGGACAAGGTGACGATGACGGACTTTTTGGTGCGGGCGTGTGCACTTGCGTTGCGGAAGTTTCCCGAAGTCAACACTTCGTGGGTCGACGGACGCTTCCAGCGCAAGCGCTCGGTCAACATCGGTTTGGCGGTCGCGCCGAGCCAGGGAATGGGGCTTCTCGTTCCTGTCGTCCATGACGCTGACGTCAAGGACATTGTTCAGATCTCAATCGAGTCACGACAGGTCATCGAGCGTGCACGGTCCGGACGCCCGGCGGAGGGCGACCTAAGCGGCGCGACGTTCTCCATCTCCAACCTCGGCATGTACGGCGTCGACGAGTTCGTCGCGATCATCAACCCGCCGGAGGCGGCCATCCTGGCCGTGGGGGCGATCAAGGACGTCCCTGTCGTCGACGACGGGCGCATCGTGCCCGGCAAGGTCATGCGCATGACGCTGACTGTCGACCACCGCGTGTTCTATGGGGCGACCGCGGCCCAGTTCATGGCGGAGGTCAAGCGCCTGCTCGAAAATCCCGTAACACTCGTCGTTCCGCAGGCAGCCTAGGTCTTCTGAAAGCCCTGGGGGTTTCGCAGGCCGAACCCCAGGCTGCGGTCGAATGAGATGTGTGCGATCCACTCCAGCCCGGCCGCCAGCCATTCGGGCGCGTGCAGCAGGTATGTGATCACGACGAGGGCACCGGGCGCCCAGTAGCGATGCACGGCGCTCTAGATCGGCACTGCGCGCGGGTACAGCTCGCCACGCGTGAGCCCGCTCGACATTCCGGCCAGCAGCGCCAGGTCCGGCGCTATCGCGAAAACCACGAGCTGCCACCAGGTCGCGTGCTGTGTGATGACGACGGCGATCGCCACACCCGTCGCGACGAAGCCGAGCCCCGCGTAAGCGAGCCTCTTCAAGTCTTCGGCAGCGCGGGCGCCGGTGGGAGTGTGGGCTGGGCGGCTGCGGGCAGCAGCAGATGAAGACGTAGGTAGCCGGCCTCGTCGAGGTCTGCCCACAGCCGCCCCTTCATCGCCGTGGCGAGCTCGCGCGAGATCGCAAGCCCGAGGCCGACGCCGCCGGCCGCCGCGGAACGGGAGGGATCAGCGCGGTAGAAGCGGTCGAACATGCGCTCAGGGTCGGGGCGGTGCGCGCCTGCGGGGTTTGACAGAACTGTCTCCACGGCGCCGCCGTCGAGTCGCGCCACAGCCTGGATGGTTGAGCCCGCGGGCGCGTACTTCACAGCGTTGTCGAGAAGGTTGTCGAGGATCTGGTGGAGTCGCTCGGAATCGGCTGCCACCGGCGGAAGGTTTGACGGCACGTCGAGGGCCAGGGCGAGATCGCGCATAACCGCTCGCGGCCGGACGATCTCGAGCTCCTGCTGCAGCTGGCCGCCCAGATCGACCGCGGTGACATGAAAAGAGATCGAGCCCGCCTCGACGCGTGCCAGGTCCAGCAGCTCCTGGGCCATGCGCAGCACGCGCTCCGACTCCTCGTGCACGATCGTCGCCGCTCGCAAGCGGTCGGTGTCGCTCTTGAGACTGCCGTCGACCAGGGCCTGGCTGAAACCGATCAAGCTCGTCAGGGGGGTCTTCAGCTCGTGCGAGACGTTGGCCAGGAAATCGCGCTGGGCCTTGCGAGCACGCTCCACTGCCTCAGCCATCCTGTCGAAAGCCGCGCCCAGCATCCCGATCTCATCGTGGCCGCGGATGCCCACGCGTCGGGAGTAGTTGCCCGCGGCAACGTCCTCTGCGGCGGCAGCGAGCCGGGCGAGCGGCCGGGTGAACGAGCGGCCCACCAGCAGGACCAGGAGCATCGCCACCAAGAGGGCTGCGCCGCCTGCGACGAGCAGAAGCGGGGCGAGCTGGCCGGCCGCCGCGGCTGTTACCGACGCTCGCGGGCGTGCCACCACCAGGTACATGGCGCCGAGAGGGTCCCGTGCCGGTGCTAATGCGACCACCGCGGCGATGTACTGCTGTCCCGCGAGGCTCGGCTGCGCCTCGGCGACGTTGGCGACGCGCTTGGCGGCTTGGACGCTGATGACCTGTCCGACAGTATCCGGGCTGCCACTGTCCCAGACGACCCTTCGCTGACGATCGAGCAGCAGGAGCCTGTCCTCGCTGAGCGTCGTCGCCAGGGTGGCGAGCCGGTTCTCGAAGTCGGACGCGCCGGCAAGTCCCCCCTCCACCCTACAGGCGGCGGAACCTTCGTTGGTCGCAGCGGCCGGGCGGTTCTGGCACTCCTGGTGCCGGACCAGTCCACGGTCGACCTGGATCGCGAAATCGAGCTGACCCTGGGCGGTCTGGACCTCGAGGTTGCGCACGAGGACCCACGTCAGCGCCCCACTCAGCAGCAGGCTGACGGCGACGATGCCGGCGGCGGCGGCCAGGACGCGCAGTCGGAGGCTCAGCTGCCGGCCAGCTCCAGCCTGTACCCGACGCCCCACACGGTCTGGATGCTCGGGTCTGTGATGCCTCCGGCGGCAAGCTTCTCCCTGAGCTGCTGGACGTGGACGTCGACGGTGCGCGTGTAGCCTGGAAAGTCGTAGCCCCACACCAGGTCGAGCAGCTCGCTGCGCTGGAAGACCCGACCGGGATGCCGCGCCAGCAGCGCCAGCAGGTCGAACTCCTTCGGCCGCAGCTGGACCTTCGCCTTCCCGTGTCGAACCTCGTGCCGCTCCAGGTCCACCTCGAGCTTTCCCGCCCGGATGAGCTTGGGCGCGTCAGGCTCGATTCGCGCGCGCCTCAAAAGTGCCTTTGCCCGAGCGACCAGCTCCTGCGGGTGGAACGGCTTGGTCAGGTAGTCGTCCGCGCCGACCTCCAGGCCCACCACCTTGTCGGTCACCTCGTCCCTGGCGGTAAGCATGATGATCGGGACCTGGCTCTGCTTGCGGATCTCCTTGCAGATCGCAATCCCATCGGCCCCCGGCAGCATTATGTCGAGGACGACGAGGTCGGGCTTGACCTGCCCGAACCTGGCCAGCGCCTGGGACCCGTCCCCCACCCCCTCGACCTCGTATCCCTCACGTGTCAGGTAGAGGCGCGCCAGCTCGACGATGTGGGCTTCGTCGTCGACCACCAGCACCTTCGAGCTCATCGATTTGGCCATCGCATCAATAGATCATCATTCCGTCAACAGGGTGTCGGCTGGGCGTGATGAGAATGTAAACGCCACTCGCAGGGTCAGCGTTTCGCGCCGCCCGAGCGCTTGCCGGCGTCGCTGCGCAGGACGAGCTTGATCGGGTTGCCGACCAGCCCGAACCGGTCTCGGATCTTCTTCTCAAGGTACCGCCGGTATGAAAAGTGAAGGAGCCCGACGTCGTTCACGAACAGGACGATCGTGGGCGCTTCGGAGCCTGCCTGCGTCGCGTACCCAACCTTCAGCCGGCGGCCCTTGAAGCTCGGCGGCGGGTGCTCCTCCAGCGCGTCACGCATCAGGCGGTTGAGCTCGTTGGGCGGGATCTTGACACGACGCTGTCCGACGACATCAAGAGCTGCCGGCATCAGCCCCCCGATGCCCTCCTTGGTTTTCGCGGACACCGCGACCACCGGAGCGAAAGGCGCGAACTTGAAGTCCTTAAGGAGCGCTTCGCGCCAGTACGCCGCCCGGCGCATTGCCGGCTCGACGAGGTCGATCTTGTTGACCACGATCACCAGCCCCTTGCCGGCCTCGAGAGCATAGCCGGCTACGTGCTGGTCTTGCGCCAGCACTCCGGTGGATGCGTCGATGACCAGCAGCACCACGTCGGCGCGCTCCATGGCGTTGATGCCGCGCATGAGGCTGTAGCGCTCGAGGCGATCGCGGTGCGCGGACTTGCGTCTGATCCCGGCGGTGTCCACCAGCACCACGGGTATGTTGTCGAACACGAGCTCGGTGTCCACCGGATCGCGCGTCGTTCCCGGCACGGCGCTCACCAGGGCGCGTTCATCGCCCAATAAAGCGTTCAACAGTGATGACTTGCCAACGTTGGGGCGGCCCATGATCGCCAACCGATCTGCCTTTTCTTCCCCGGGCGCTTGATCCTCCGGTGGCGGCAGCAGTTCGAGCACCCGATCGAGGAAGTCGCCGATCCCGATGCCGTGCTGCGCGGACAGAAGGTGAGGCGCGTCAAACCCCAGCTCAAGGATCTCGTGCGCGAAGTGACGCTCGCTGGGTGAGTCTGCCTTGTTGGCTGCGACCACCACCCGGCGGCCCGAGCGGCGCAGCAGTCGCGCGATGTCGCGATCGACGGGCGTAAGGCCCTGGCGGACGTCGAGCAGCAGAACGATCACCTGGGCCTGGTCGATGGCGACCCTGGTCTGGGATTCGATTGCCGCCTGGGACTCGTCCTGTGCAGTGTCCAGGTCCAAACCCGCGGTGTCGACCACGGTGAACTCGCGCCCGCCCCATTCGGCCACCCCATAGAGGCGATCGCGGGTGAGGCCCGACTGTGGGTCGACGATCGCCTTGCGCCAGCCTAGAACCCGGTTGAAGAGCGTCGACTTCCCGACGTTGGGGCGACCCACGATGGCAACGATCGGGCGGGGCATACGTCAATTAGACGGTGTCGGACGTCTAAGCCACAGCACTATGGCGGCCACCGCACACAGGACGGCGCCAAAGCCGAGGGCCGCCGCCGGGCTGGCGAAAGTCCACAGGGTGCCGGCAGCAACGCTCGCAACGACGTCGGCTGCGCCGTTGATACCGTTGAGGAAACCAAACGCTGTGCCGAGCCGGCGCTCTTCCACGAGCGAGCTCGTTATCGAACCTTCGACGGCGCTGACGATAGGATTTTGGGTTCCGACTAGGAGCGCCATCAGCGCCAGGGCGACCCAGCCGTGGCCGAAGAGCCCAACCACGCAGGCTGCTGCAAACGTGAGATATGCAGCGGCCAGGACCGGCGCTTTTCCGACCTTGTCCGCGAGCCAGCCGGCCGGAAACGACACCACTGCCCCAACGGCGTTGTGCGCGAGGTAAAAACCGACCGCAGCAGCCAGCGCGGCGGATTGACTCAGCTCCGGCTGCATGAGCTGCGCGGCCCGCAGCGTGAAGAAGGCAGTGGCGAAGTTGCCGAGGCCAAAGATGGCGACAGGTGCCATCAGGCGCCAGAACCCAGGAGGCATCGGCACCTTCATTGAAACTGGCTCGTTGCCCTTCAGCCTCGGATCCCGCGTGAGTAGTGCGAACAGCGTCACGCACAGGACTCCGGGCACCAGCGCCAGCGCGAAAATGGTTCGGAATCCGTGACCTGTTGATAGCAGCAAGAACGTGGCAGCCGGTCCGATGAGCGCACCCGCAGTGTCCAGAGCCTCATGGAAGCCAAATGCCTTCCCCAGGTCTTTCTTCTCGACCGAGCCGGCGAGCATCGCAGAGCGGATCGGCTGCCGCAGTCCTCGGCCCATCCACGCAAGCGAGCGGGCGACGACAACCTGCGGCCAGCTGGCGACGGCAACGAGGAGCCCGAGCCCAAAAACCGTGGTGCCATATCCACCCACCGCCATGCGCTTGCGCCACGGGATGCGATCGCTGTACCAGCCGCTCCACAGCTTGACCAGCGCCGACGATCCGTCGCCGATCCCTTCGATCAGGCCAACGGCAAACGCAGGCGCGCCCAGCCCCGCGGTGATGAACAGAGGTAGGACCGCAAACACCATTTCGTAGTTGGCGTCGGCCGCGAGGTCCGCGATGCCGATGCCGACCACGTTGCGGTTGAGCCAATTGACGCCCTTGCCCGGCGGAGCGTCCTCGGGCGTCGTCAGACGACCTCTAGCGGCTCGGGTTGGAAGGGCCCGCCGTCGGCGTCGGCCACGAACGCGTTCGCATCCGCGGGCCGACCTTTCTGAACGGACACGATCACGTAGACGTAACCGGCCCAGGCGCGCTCCGTGTCAAAGCGCGAGGGCTGGGCGGGATGGTCGGGATGGGTGTGGTAGTAGCCGACGATGTCCAGACCGGCCGAGTCCGCCTCGCGCTGAATGCGGATGTGATCCAGCGGGTCGACCTCGTAGCGGTCGTGCGATCGCTCGACGATGATGTTGCGGGCTCGCTTGGCCTGGGTCGCCCTCTGTTCCCCGCGCGGCCCGACCAGGATTCCGCAGATCTCATTCGGATAGCCCTCGGCGCCATGAGCCTCGATCGCCTCTAAGGCGGAGCGGGTGATCTTCATTTCGACTTCGCGGCGTAGAGGCCGGTCGAGATGTAGCGATCGCCCGAGTCCGGGAACACTGTGACAACAACGCCCTCCTGGATTGTTTCGGCGAGCCGCCGCACTGCCCACAGCGCTGCCCCGCTCGAATGGCCAACCAGCAGGCCTTCAGTCCGCGCCACTGCGCGAGCGAGGTCATACGCAGGTTCGGTTGGGCAGCCCCACACCTCGTCCGCGACGCCCGGATCCCAGATCTTCGGCACGATCGCAGTTGGCAGGTGCTTCAGTCCCTCGAGGCCGTGGAATGAGTCCTCCGGTTGAACTGCGATGGTGTGAATCGACGCGTTTTCGTGCTTGAGCCGGCCGGCGGTGCCGACAAACGTTCCTGTGGTGCCCAGGCCGGCAATGAAATGCGTCACACGCCGAGTGGTCTGCTCAAGGATCTCCACGGCGGTGCCTTCGTAGTGCGCACGCACATTGGCTGGGTTCGAGTACTGGTCGGGATAGAAGTAGAGGTCGGGCTCGGCCGCGACCAGGTCGCGGACCTTAAGGATCGCCCCATCCGAGCCTTCGAGCGGGTCGCTGTAGACGATCTCGGCACCGTACGCGATGACCAGGGCCTTGCGCTCGGCGCTCACGTTGCCGGGCATCACAAGCTTCACGCCGTACCCCTTCGCAGCGCCAACCAGCGCATAGGCGATGCCTGTATTGCCCGAGGTCGAATCGATGATTGTCTTCTCGGGGGTGAGCGCTCCCCGTCTCTCGCCATCCTCGATCATCGACAGCGCCGCCCGGTCCTTCACCGAGCCCCCCGGGTTGAACCATTCAGCCTTGGCGTATACCTCGACGTGAGGGAAGTCGCGCTCGAACATTCGGACGCGCAGCAGCGGCGTATTGCCGATCAAACGGGTGATGCCCGCCGTCACCGTGCCTTGAGTCATGTCAGCAAAGGATAGGAACCGTGTCCGTCCCCATGCCAATTCCCCTCCCCCCCTGAGGGGGAGGTAGGGTGGGGGGCGTTAGCTGGTTCGACCCCTCAGGCGCTGTAATGGATGGCCACCACGCCGATGAGCACGAAGATCCCGCCGAGGAGATATCCGATCAACGACCGGCGGTATACCGAGCCTCCCTCCGGCGCGAGGATGTTGAGGATCGCCTTGCCGATCAGAAAACCTCCGCCCAGGACGGTGATCGCAGACGAGCGTGTGAGCACGCCGAACATGAGCACGGCGCTGGCGAGCAGCACCTCGACGAATTGAAGCAGCGTGTACGCCGACATCAGCCGAGGGCCTGTGCGAAGTCGGCCACGATGTCCTCGGCCGCCTCGATTCCCACAGAGACTCGCACAGTTCCAGGCCCTACCCCTAGCTGCGTGCGCTCCGCAGGCGTGAGGCCGCGGTGCGATGTCAGCTCCGGATAGGAGATGGTGGTTTCGACGCCACCAAGCGTGGCGGCAAACGCCACCAGCTGAAAGCGCGAAATCATATGCTGCACCGCGGCGCGTCCGCCTTTGAGGTCGAAGGCCATCATCCCCCCCGCCCCCTGTGGGAGGAGCCGCGTGGCCACCTTGAAGGACGGTGAATCCTCCAGGAGCGGGTGGTGGACCCCCGCAACCCCGCGCATTGACCGCATAGCCCGAGCCAGCGCGAGCGCATTGTCGCTATGCCGGCGCATCCGCACATCCAGCGTTCGCATGCCGCGCAGCGCCAGCCATGCGTCGAAGGGGCCGAGCGGCGTACCGGTGCGCACGGATCGTGCGCGGGCCGCGGCCATGAGCGATGCACTTCCCACCACGACGCCGGCGACGACGTCGGAATGGCCTCCGAGATACTTGGTAATGCTGTGCATCACGGCCGTGGCCCCAAATTCCATTGGCCGGCAGAGCACTGGAGTGGCGAAGGTGTTATCGACCAGCACGGGCACGTCCCATAAGCGCGCCATCCCGACGATCGCCTCGAGGTCGGGAACTCGGCAGAGCGGGTTCGTGATCGTCTCAATCAGGACCAGGCCGGCGCCTTCCATTGCGCGCCGGACCGCATCCAGGTCGTTCATGTCGACGAACAGGGCCTTGTAGCCGGCGGGCTCCAAGTCCTGGCGCAGAAGCGCCAGCGTCCCGCCATAGAGCTCGCGCGTGGCCAGGATGGTCGCGGGCTTGTGCGCCAGCGCGAGGATCGCCACGTGCAGTGCCGCCATGCCGGACGCTGTGGCGACGCCCGCCTCGGCGCCCTCGAGCTCGGCGACCGCCGCCTCCAGCATCGTCCGGTTGCCGTTCGAGTTGCGCCCGTAGTAGTGACCAGGGCGGTAGCCGCGGGCGACCGCGTCATAGTCGTCGAGCTCCGTATACACGTGGGCCGCGGCTGGGCTCAGGTCAGGTGCAAGCGGGCTGCGGGCGCCCATGCCCGCCTTGCCGCCGCGGCCGGCGTGCACCGCCCGCGACGCCTGCTTCACGGCAGGCTCGAGGCCTGCGCGTAGTACGCGCCGCCGGCAAGCTCGTGCTCGATCGCGAGCAATCGGTTGTACTTCGCGACGCGCTCCGACCGGGTGGGCGCCCCGGTCTTGATCATGCCGACGCCCGTCGCGACCGCCAGGTCGGCGATGGTAGTGTCCTCGGTCTCGCCGGAGCGATGCGAGATCACGGCGGAGTAGCGGGCGGTGCGCGCGGCGTCGATCGCCTGGAGGGTCTCGCTGAGCGTCCCAATCTGGTTCACCTTGATGAGGATCGAGTTGGCCACCCCTTTTTCGATCCCCTGCGTAAGGCGCTCGACGTTGGTCACGAAGAGATCGTCACCCACGAGCTGGACCCGTTCACCGAGGCGGTCGGTGAGGAGCTTCCAGCCGGCCCAGTCATCCTCCGCCATGCCATCCTCGATGCTGACGATCGGGTAGCGCGTGATCCATCCCTCGTACAGGTCCACCAGCTCCGTGGCGCTGAGCGTCCTACCCTCGCCCGCCAAGCTGTAGCTCCCATTCTTGAACAGCTCGCTGGCCGCCACGTCGATGGCCAGGGCGACGTCGTCGCCCGCCCGGTAGCCGGCAGCTCCGATGGCCTCGACGATCAGGCCGAGTGCCGCCTCATTCGAAGTCAGATTCGGCGCGAATCCGCCCTCGTCGCCGACCCCGGTCGCCAGCTTTTCACGTTTCAGGACGCCTTTCAGCGTGTGGTACACCTCGGCGACTGCACGGATCGCCTCGCTGAAGGATGGCGCGCCGACGGGGCAGACCATGAACTCCTGTAGGTCGACCGACGTGTCCGCGTGAGCGCCCCCATTGAGGATGTTCGACATCGGCAGCGGCAGCAGGTGAGCCTGGGCACCGCCGAGATATCTGTACAGCGGCGTCTCCATGGCTTCGGCGGCGGCCCGGGCTGCTGCCAGTGAGACACCCAGGATGGCATTGGCTCCAAGGCGCGACTTGTCGCGCGTGCCGTCGAGAGCGATCAGCGTCGCGTCGAGCGCCGCTTGGTCGGAGATGTCCATGCCGATCACCTTGCCCGCGATCTCGTTCTCCACATTCCAGATCGCCTTCTGGACCCCCTTTCCTCCGTATCGCGTGGTGTCGCCATCACGAAGCTCCACGGCCTCATGCTTTCCGGTGGACGCGCCCGACGGAACGATCGCGGTGGCTCTGCCCGATTCGGTGTAAGCGGTGACCGCGATGGTGGGATTTCCACGTGAGTCCAAGACTTCAAGCGCGGAAAGTGCAGTGAGGGGGACCACGACCCGGAAGTCTAGGGCGCGCGGTTAGGATGCGGGGATCGGCACCGGCCAGAAGGCCATTCGAGGTTTGACGCTGAACCCGTAGTCGAGCAGCAGAGCGGCATCGTCAGCGGAGTGCCCTGTCGCGTTGAGGACGACTGCCACGAGGTGCCTACCGTTGCGGGTGGCAGTTGCAAGCCAGCACCCGCCGGCATCATCGGTGAGCCCGGTCTTGAGCCCTGTGGCGCCTTCGTAAGTCCACAGCAACCGGTTCAGGTTGTGCGGATAGAAGGCCTTGTGCGTGGCGGTGGCCGGGATCGCAATGTCCTTCGTAGCCGCGATGGCCGCCAGCTCCGGGTAGTACTGGTCCAAGTAGGCGGCGACATGGGCTAGGTCATGAGCGGACATTCCATGGCCGGACGCGTCCAGCCCGCTTGGGTTGACAAAACGGCTTGCGGTCAGCCCGATGCTGCTCGCCTTCTGATTCATCTGCCGGATGAACCTTTCCCGTGGGACGATTCCTCGCGCGAGCGCCTCGGCCGCGTCGTTGCCGGAGTCAAGGAAGAGGCCGGCCAACAGCTCTCGCACCGTCAGCTTCTCGCCCGGCGAGAGGCCCATGACGCTGGGCGAGACCTGGGTTGCCGCCGTTGCGACCTCGACAATTCGGTCGAGCGAGCCGGCATCATCCACGGCCACCATCGCGGTCATCAGCTTGGTGAGGCTGGCGGGGGCGCGCGACGTTTCCGGGTCGCGCTCCCACAGTACCAGCCTGGTGTCAAGGTCGACGAGGTATGCCGCCTGGCCGTGGATCGGTAGGTACGGCTGTCGGCTGGTCGCCAGCCAAAGGTTCGAGAAATTGAAGTGATCGAAAGCCGCCGGTGCCGGCGCGGCTGTCCGCTTCACGTCGAACGCGATGACCTGGCGCTTGCCCGTCATGAAGGTGCTCGTCACGACCCCGGCGACGAGCAGGGCGATGGCGAGAAGAAATGCGAACCTGTCGCGGCGCCTCCGTCGGCGTCCGCGCGTCCGTGGGTTGCCGCTCAGTGGGACGTAAGCTGCGACGTTGGGAACCCCCTGGATGAACTTGGCGAGATTCTAGCGTCAGGTACCCGGGGCGTGTAGCGGTGCGTATGCCGGCGGCGGCGGAAGCTGCGGGACAGGCGCCGTGAGTGGTTCGTTCAAGCGGGCCGCAAGCTGGTCGCTCGCCGCCTCCATGGTGGTCAGCGCGATGGCACTGTCTTTGGGGTTCATGAACACTGGCTGGCCGTAGTCGTAGATGCGCACCGGCTTCCATGTCGCAGCGACAAGCTGGGTCCCGTAAAAGGTATAGGTCCCGATCACGCCTTCGCGAGTCTCCTCGGACCACATCTGGTCGAAGACGAAATTTCCATGCGCGTAGGTGATGAGCTTGCCGTGGTAGACCTCGACTCCCTGGTACCAGTGCGGGTGATTGCCGATCACGATGTCGGCGCCCCAATCGATCGCGTCGTGTCCGATCGTCACGGGATCGTCTGGTGTAGGCACATGACGATCCTGCAGCGGTTGACGCTCGTACTCCTTGCCCCAGTGGAACTGTACGACCACGATGTCTGCGAGCTGGCGCGCGCGCACGATGCCCGCCTTGAGGGCCGTCTTGTCGATCGCGACACCCACGCCGTTGAATCCGATGAAACCGAACTTCAGGCCGCGCACGCTGATCACAGCAACCGGCCCGAGGCCCGAGGTCTGCATGCCGTGCTGGTGCAGCAGCTGGTCTGTCGACGTGATGCCCTGCGCCCCGTAGTTGCTGAGGTGGTTGTTCGCCAGGTTGACCACGTCGGCGCCCATCAGTGTGAGTCCGTTCACGTTGCGTGCATCGCCACAGAACGTGAAGCTCTCGGCCGGGCTGACCGGGCAGCCGGCGAACAGGGGGGCTTCGAGGTTGATGTATGTGATGTCGGCATTTTTCGTATAGGCGGCGGTCGGGCGGAAAGGCCACAGGTAGTCGTGGCGGACTGTCTCGTAGTAGTTGACGCCTCGGGCCGGGATGATGTCACCGGTCACCAGCAGCGTCCGGATGTTGGCCGGGTCGAGGGGAACGTTGTAGGTGGGGTGAAAGAGCTGCTGCAGGCTCAGCGCGGGCGGGCGGCCGCTGCGGATGGCAAACGGTGGCTGGTCCGATCCGTCGGGAGCAGGCACCAATGTTCCAACAGGTGAGATCGCGGGCGTCACGACAGCGCGTGTGCCGCTGCTGCACGCAGTGGTCACCAGCGCGGCGGCGACAGCACAAACGAAAAGCCTGTTCATTCGACAGGCAGCCCAGACAGGATGTCCTCGATCGCGATCAAGCGTGCGACGTACGAGCGCACGCCCTCGCCCAGCTCGCCGCTCGCGCGGAACAGTACCTGGTTTCCCTCCGCGCGACGGGTCTTGAGCATGTCGGCGTGCCCAGCATCGAGAGTCCCATGGCGGAGCGCCACCTCGACCATGCTGCCAAGCCAAGAGGCGTAAAGCGCAACCTCCTGCAAGCGAGGGTCGTCACCGGCGGCTGGAAACGGACGGTGGGTGTGCTCGCCCCACAGGCGGCGCAGACGTACAGCGTCCTGGCTGAGTGCTCTCAAGCCCCTGGTTTCATTTGCGCGATGACCGCATCCGCCACCTGGCTGGTCCCCACGGCGGTGGCGTCGTCGCGCCGCTCCTTCAGATCGTATGTGACGTTTTTGCCGTCCGCGATCACTCCGGCGATGGCGCCCTCGAGCACGTCGGCGGCCGCGCCTTCGTCGAGGTGACGCAGCATCAGAACGCCAGAGAGCATCACGGCCATCGGGTTGACCTTGTTCAGGCCCGTGTACTTCGGAGCGCTGCCATGGGTGGCCTCGAAAACCGCGCCGCTGGTTCCGATGTTCGCGCCTGGCGCGAGCCCCAGGCCTCCGATCATCCCCGCGCCAAGGTCGGAGATGATGTCGCCGTAGAGGTTCGGGCAGCACAGGATGTCGTACTCCCTCGGCCTAAGGACCAGCTGCATGCACATGTTGTCGACGATCCTGTCCTCGAACTCGATGTCCGGATTGCGCTCGGCGACCTGGCGCGCCACAGCCAGGAACAGACCGTCCGTGTGCTTCATGATGTTCGCCTTGTGCACAGCCGTCACCTTGCGGCGCCCGTTCCTGCGCGCGTAGTCGAAGGCGAACTGCACGATCCGCTCCGAGCCGCTCACCGAGATGGGCTTGATGGAAAGACCGCTGTCGGGCCTGATCGACTTTTTCGCCAGCGCTGAGATTTCCTTGATCAACCGGTCGCAGTCAGGCGTCCCTCGCTCGAACTCGATGCCGGCGTAGATGTCTTCGGTGTTCTCGCGCACGATCACGAAGTCGAGGTCGTCGCGCAGGTTACGCGCTCCTTTGTAGGCCTTGACAGGGCGGACCAGCGCATAGAGGTCCAGCTCCTGGCGCAGCGCCACGTTGACGCTCCGAAAGCCACTCCCGATCGGGGTCGAGATGGGCCCTTTCAAGGCGACTTTGTTCTTTCGGATCGAGGCGAGAACGTGTTCCGGAAGGGGTGTTCCAAACTCTTTGATGACGTTCTCGCCAGCCTGGTGGACGTCCCAGTCAAAAGCGACACCAGTGGCCTCGAGCACCCTTACGGCGGCGTCGCAGATCTCTGGCCCAACACCATCCCCTGGGATCAGGGTGACCGCGTGCCTCGCCACGCTAGGAGCTACTGTCGGTTCTTGAAATATTCGGCGTTGATCTTGATGAAGTCACGCCATTGCTCGGGGACCTCATCCTCGGGGAAGATGGCGTCGACCGGGCAGGGGTCCACGCATGCGCCGCAGTCGATGCACTCATCGGGGTCGATGTAGTACATGGTGGCCGCGTCATCCGTGTGAATACAGTCAACGGGACACACCTCGACGCACGAGGCGTCCTTGACCCCGACACACGGCTGGACGATCACATATGCCATGTCGCGCAAGGTTACCATGGCCCCCATATGCCCGAGAGCGAGCCGAAACCGAGGCTGATCGAACTCGTCGATCCTGGCGCTGGCCAGGGCTGGAAGGCCGTGCTCAAAAGCGGAAAAGCGGTGGTCGTGCATGAGATCCCAGTGCCCGCCGTGGAGGCTGCGGGCGCGGTACCGCGCATCCAGAGGTTGTTCGAGCACCGTCATCCGGCGCTCTCTCCCATCCTGGCCTGGGGCACCGATCCCAACGGCCTCTGGGTCGCAGTCGAACCCAACGAGGGCGTGCCCCTGGGCACCATCCTTTCTCGTGGGCCCCTGACGCCACCGGCGGCCGCTGCGCTCGGCGCCTCCCTGCTGTCGGGGGTGGCCGCTCTTCACGAGGCGGGCATCGCGATGGGTGGCTTCGGAGCGGCCGCCGTCCGGGTGACTGGCAATGGCGAGGTGCGGCTCGCCGGTCACCCCGCCGGCGCCGTCCGCGGGGCGCCCTCGCAAAGTGACCTGCGGGCTGACGTTCGTTCGAGCGGGATGGCGATCTGCGCCGCGTTCGGCGTCGATCCTGCAGGAGCGCCCGCACCGCCGAACATTCCCCCGGCCCTGATCGTGACGATGCGGTCGATGGCAAGCGGCGCCATGGGCCCCGCCGCGGATCGAGCGCAGGGCGCGCTGCGGGAGATGGCGTCGGCGCTGCTCGCTCCCGACCGGATGACCGCCGCCCAAGCCGAGCTCGCCCTACGCTCGGGCGGGCGCGAGATGTCGATCACGCCTTTTCTACCGAAGACAGAAGCCCCACCCCCGGCTCCGGCCCCATACGTTCCGCCGACACCCCTCGAGGAAACGCCACTACCGGCGGCGGCCTCCTACGAAGCTCCTCCGCGCGCGCCGCAACCCCAGGCGTCGACTCCGCCCACGCCGTCGCCATACGCCCCATACACGCCGCCGGCTCCAATGCCGCCGGCTCCAACGCCGCCGTCGCCCCCCCCAACAATTCCCCCGGTGCCGTCGCCATTTGTAACGAACCCGCCCACGCCAACCCCCGCCTCCTCGCCGCCGGCTCCGCCTACGACATCTGGAACCAGCGCGCCGGCGACGCCCGCACCTCCGCCACCTTCGCCGTTTGGAACCAGCGCGCCCGCGACGCCCGCACCTCCGCCACCTTCGCCGTTTGGAACCAGCGGGCCTGTGCCACCTGCACCGTTCTTGCCTTCGCCGTTTGGCACGAATGCGCCCGCGCCTCCGGCGTGGGAAGTCCCCGCTCCGGTCAAGCCGCCATCAGAGCCGCCTGCCGCTGCGGCGCCTTCGACATGGGAGGTGCTCGCTCCAGTCGAGGCGCCATCGCAGTCTCTTGGCACTCCTGCGCCGGACGTGCCGCCCGAGCCGGCCCCGCGGTACGAGCCGCCTGCCGCAGGCCCGGCCACGCCGTCCGCGCCGCCCGCCCCCAAGCCCGCGTGGACCCCGATCGCGACCCCGGCATGGACTCCCAACGACGCACCGGCCGCCTCTGCAGGCGCGGAGGCGGCGGCGCCTCGCACGCCCACAGTCCCGCCACGCGCCCCGGCCCGCCAGCCGTCAGTCGCACGCCCGACCTACCGCAAACCCACCGAGCGGCCCATCTGGCTGCTGCCGGCGATTGCGGTCGTCGCCATCCTGCTTCTACTGAGCGTCGGGGGCGGAATCTACCTGGCGACGCGCCCTGGATCCACGATCGGCAGGGTGACCCACACCCCCACCCCACCCAAGGTGACACCGAAAGCATCGCCCACGCCCACGAGCGCTGGAGGGCCTCAGGCGGTGCCAACGTATGCACCGGCTACCGCCCCGCCGGTGACGAGCGTCGCGTTCTTGCCAGACACGGTCTGCTCTCTGAGTGGTCGGTGCACTGTCGACGTGGAGATGAAGTACTCCCCGGCCCAATCTGGCCAACTGGGTTACAAGCTCGAGTTCTTCGACCGCTGTGCCAGCACGACGAAGGAAATACCGGGAAGGTCGTTCAAACCCCCAGTTGCGTTCGCGCGGGCTGATCCCGGACTGCAAACGATTACGCTGCCTTCCGGCGTGAAGTCGGCCGCTCTCGTGGCCGTTTCCACGACACCTGCGGCCGCCGCCTCCGCGCCGTTGCTGCTCGGCAGCACCGACACCTGCTCGTGACGCACGTGACGCTCTGACAGCGGCTCGCAACAACCTCACGCGCGAAGAGGCGCGGTCCCGTGCCGCGCTTCTGTCTGACGTCAGCTATGAGGTGCGTCTCGACCTCACGACCGGGAACGAGACCTTCGGTTCCGAAACCATCGTGAGGTTCGAGTGCCGCCGGCCTGGGACAGGCACTTTCATCGAGTTCATCGGCCCTTCGATCGCAAGTGCCGAGCTGAACGGCCAGGCGCTGCCTGCCGCAGCCTTTACGGGCGGGCGGCTGACGCTCAATGACCTGGCGGCCGAAAACACACTGACCGTTTCGGCTACCGCCGTCTACATGCACGACGGGACCGGCCTCCACAGGTTTCAAGACCCTGTCGACGGGCGCGTCTACCTGCACAGTCAGTTCGCCAGCTACGACGCGCACCGGGTGTTCGCGTGCTTCGACCAACCGGACCTGAAGGCGACCTACTCGTTCCAGGTCAAGTCTCCGGCGGACTGGGTCGTCGTCTCGAACACGCCTGGCAGGCGCGGCAAGGGCTCCGTGTGGACCTTCCCCACCACGAAGGTGATGTCGACGTACCTCGCGGCGATAGTCGCCGGCCACTATCACTCGGTCCACCAGGAGCACCATGGCATTCCGCTCGGCATCTACTGCCGGCAATCGCTCATGAAATATCTGGATCCGGATGAGATCTTCGAGGTGACCCGGCAGGGCCTCGACTACTTCGAAGAACGCTTCGCTTATCCATACATGTTCGGAAAGTACGACCAGCTTTTCGTGCCGGAGTTCTCCGCCGGCGCGATGGAGAACGCAGGCTGCGTGACCTTCACTGAGAACTATCTCTTCCGGTCGCGTGTCACGGAGGGGGCGCGGATGCGCCGGTGCGAAACGATCCTCCACGAGATGTCCCACATGTGGTTTGGCGATCTCGTGACCATGCGGTGGTGGGATGATCTCTGGCTCAACGAGACCTTCGCCACCTATATGGGCAATCTTGGCAATGTCGAAGCCACTCGTTTCAAGAACACGTGGACCTCATTCGCGATGGGCTACAAGGCCGGGGCGAAGGCGCAGGACCAGCTCCCCACGACCCACCCGATCGTCGCCGACGTACCGGACGTGGAATCCGTTCTCCTCAATTTCGATGCGATCACATACAACAAGGGCGGGGCGGTGCTCAAACAGCTCGTTGCCTGGGTCGGCGGCGAGGCCTTCTTCCGCGGGGTGGCCACCTACTTCAAGCGCCACGAATACGGCAGCACCGAGCTCGCGGACTTCCTCGCTGCCCTGGAAGAGGCGTCCGGGCGCGACCTGAAATCATGGTCGCAAGCCTGGCTGGAGCAACCTGGCGTCAACACCATCAGTGCCAAGCTCAAGACCGAAGGCGCTCGCATCCAATCCGTGACGCTCGTGCAGGATGCTCCGCCGGAGCATCCGACCCTCCGGCCGCATCGCCTGCGCATCGGCCTGTTCGACATGGAAGGCACCGGTCTCGTGCGACGCCGTTCGGTCGAGCTGGACGTTCAGGGCGCCTCCACGCCGGTGCTACAAATTGCAGGCGAACAGATTCCCGACCTGCTGCTGGTGAACGAGGACGACCTCACCTACACGAAGGTCACGCTCGATGAGCGATCGCTGGCGACCCTCAAGACCCATCTGCGCGGGCTCGACGACGCCCTGGCGCGGGCGCTTCTCTGGGAAGACCTCTGGGACATGTTGCGCGACGCCAGGCTGCGCGTGGCGGACTACATCGAGATTTCGCTTGCCAACATCGATGTCGAGGCCGACCCGGCCATCGCCGGGTTGCTCATTGGCCGCATGGCCGGCGCTCTCGAGACGTACGGCGATCCCCGGAAGCGGATGGCACTGCGCAACGCCGTGGCGCATGGAGCCAGGCAGAGGCTTGCCAGGATCGCCCCTGCCAGCGACCTCCAGCTTCTGTGGACACGGGCGCTCATCAGCCACGCGCGAGAGCCGGATGACGTGGCATGGGTGCAGGGTCTGCTGGACGGGAGCACAAAGCTCGACGGCCTTGAGGTGGACTTCGCCATCCGCTGGAGTGCAGTCAACGCTCTCGCCACGATCGGGGTGGCCGGCGAAGAGTTGATCGCAGCCGAGCTCCACAGGGATCCAACCGACCAGGGCCGCCGGGCCGCGGCTTCAGCTCGAGCCGCGCGACCGGTGGCGGAGGCGAAAGCCGAAGCATGGGTCGGCGTCACCGGCGACGACCTTTCGCTGGCCACGAAACGTGCGCTCGCAGCGGGCTTTCACCGCCCCGATCAGGAAGAGCTCCTCAGCGCCTACGTTCAACAATACTTCGACAGCCTCCTCCCGATCTGGGAATCCAAGGTGATCGAAGAGGCGCTCGAGTTCGTCAAGTCGATGTACCCGGAAACCGTCGTCACGCAAGAGTTGATCGACGTCACCGACGCCTGGTTGGCTCGTGAGGTGCCTGGGCCGATTCGGCGGTCTCTTCTCGAATCCCAGGACGGCACCAAACGGGGGCTGCGCGGACGCACTTTCAACAGGTCCTGATCAGGCGTTGCCAAACCCGTAGCGCAAGAAGAGGTACTCCCCGTGCTGCCGTGCGCTGAGCAGCCTGCTCCATGCTCCCTTTGCAGGCAGGAGCTCGACTCCCTCGACCATGCCCAGTCTTTGCTCGTCGCCGCGCCCCGCGACCACCGGTGAAATGGTCAGGAAGGCCTCGTCCAGGAGTCCGTCTTTGAGCAGCTGACCCATCACATGCGGACCGCCCTCGCTGAGCAGAACGTTCAGGCCTCGGTCTCTCAGCTCGCGGATCGCGTTGCCCAGGTCGAGGCTATCCCCCTTGCCCATCGCCACGACCTCGCACGCCGGTGGCAGGCGCCGGCCGATCTTCTTGGCTCCTGCAATCGTCGTGATGACGATGGCGCCCCTGATGAGCGCTGGATGATCGAAATCAAGCTCGCCAGTCGCCGTCAGCAGGACGAGCGCCGGCTCTGCGCTGCGTCCGAGGCTGCTGCGCAGAGCCGTAAATTCGGTGGCGAGAGCCGGATAAACGTGGGCAGGCGTCCACAGGTGACCGGGAGTCGCGCGAAGCGTGCCGGCGCCGACCACGACGGCATCCGCGCACGCGCGTAGCAAGCCCATCACGAAGCGATCGGCTGGATATTTGCCGCTGATCACTGAGCCGGCCGAAGGCTTGGAGCCCAGCGTGACGACGCCATCCAACGACGAGACGAAGTTTGAATACAGCACCGGAGTCGGAAAACCAAGGCCGCCGTACAGGTGCTTCACGTCGGCGGGCAGGGTGTAGGTCGGCAGGTTTGCCTCGAACAAGACCTCGAACCGCGCGAGCACTCAGTGGGACGGCTGCATGACGGCCTGCAGGAATTCGGTGCGCAGCTGAGGATCGGACTCGTAGTTTCCGCGCCAGAATGACGTCAACGTGCGCGAGTGGCCCTCTCGGACGCCGCGCATCTGCGTGCATAGATGCATGGCCGACAGGTGCACGGCCACTCCATGAGGCTCAAGGACGCGGACCAGCTCGTCGGCGATCTCCACGCCGACCCGCTCCTGGACCGTGAAGCGGCGGGCGAACACCCGCACCAGCCGCGTCAGCTTGGAGATGCCGATGATCTCCTCGTGCGCGATGTAGCCGATATAAGCATGTCCGTGAAACGGAAGCGCGTGGTGTTCGCAGAGCGAGAAGAACTCGATTGGCCCCTCGATGACCTGGGCGATGCTGCAGTCAGGGCCGCCGCGGCACTCGGTCGGAAAGGCGGTCAGGAGCTTGGGGTCGCCCTCATAACCAGAGGTGGCGTCGAAGAGGGCTCGCAGGAACCTCGTCGGTGTCGTCTTGGTTCCGGGTGTTTCGAGATCCATCCCGAAGGCGGTGAAGATCTCAGCCGCGTAGCCCTCGAACTGCATCCACTTTGCGGGGCTGACCGTGCGCGGGTGAGTCTGTTCCCAATGGGTTGTCTCCTCGGGGTCGAAAGCGAGACTGGGCATTGACACAACTCCTTGGTCTGGGTCGGCAGGTTCACTTCACTGTACGGCGTGGCGGCTTCGTCGATTCGCGCCACCACGCCGCCGACCAAGGAGCTTCGGAACTAGCTGGTCTGGATGTCGATGACGAGGCGAGCTGGATTGGTGAGGATGGAGGCGCTGTAGCAGGCTGGCCTGGCGAGTCCCAGGCCGAAGTGCACGTAGCCCTCGTAGTCCCCGACAACTCGCACTTCGAGCAGGCCCGTAAAGCCGGTCTTGATGTCCCTCGGCCCGCTGTAAGCGGTGTGTGCGTCAGTGCTGAACATCGAAACGAGAAGGCCGTCATTGCCGGCGAGCCTGACCGTGTCGCCTATCCCATCGCGGGTGAAGGACGTGCCGATCTGAGGTTGCAGCTTGATGCTCTGCGGCTGTCCGCCCTGGAACTCGATCGTCAAGCGGTCATACCCCTTGTGAGTGCCGGTGCGCACGGCGTCGATAAGACCAGAGGACGACTTCGCGAACGCCGTCGAGGCTCCGCAGGTGAAGGTCTCCTGGCTTGCAACAGCAATCGGAACCGCTGACGGACTCGGGACTGGGTTTGACGCCGGCGATGACACTGGCGACGCGCTGGGACTGCTGGTTGCTCCAACTGGTAGACCGCCGGTAGGTTGATGACGGTTTGACGCGTTGGCGACGAACATGAAGCTGACCGCAACCGCCGCCATCAAGACTGCTGCCACGCCGACGATTCGGTATGGCCGACTCCGTTCCGCCGTATCCGCAATGAATGTATTCATATCCATTAGATGCAGCCCTGGAACGATTGGTTGCAGCGACGAGTTGCTAGCTGGTCTGGATGTCGATGGCCAGGCGGATCGGGTTGGTGAGAATGACGACCCGATAGCACGGGGTCGTGGCGAGCCCGAGGGCCCACTGAACGACACCTTCGAAGTCTTGCACCTGGCGAACTTCCAGCAGCCCCGTATAACCGGTCTTGATGTCCATCGACCCGCTGTATGCGGTATGCGCGTCAGAGCCGTGAATGGTGATGAGGATGCCGTCCTTGCCCAAGAGCTTCACGGTGTCCCCGCGCGGCGAGCGCGTGAATGTCGTGTTGGTCTGAGGACGAACCTCGATGCTGCTCGGCTGTCCGTTCTGGAACTCGATCGTCAGGCGGTCGTAACCCAAATCCTTATGCGCACCGGTGCGGACGGCGTCGACGTATGCCAACGGCGGTGGCGCCTGCGACGCGCCAAACGCCGAAGGCTCCGAGCAGATGAATGGCTGCGGCGAAGCGGTCGGGCTTGGATTGGTTGACGCAGTGGGCGCCGGGGACGTGGTCGGGGTGCTGGTCCCGTGCCCACCGGGTGTCGGATGGAACCTGTTCAGCGGGTTGCCGACCAGCAGGACGCCGACCAGGATGACCGCGATCACGGCCGCCGCCAGGGCGGCAATCCACACGTAGCCATGCCGCTCCGGAGCGTCCTCGACCAGCGCGGAGCGCACCCGGTCGGACAGGGCCGGGCTGGGCGACCCGCTGATGGCGTCGAACGCGTCGCCGATCTCGCGGCGGAAATCTTCGCGGGCCACTCTAGAACACCTCCTCGAGGGTCAGATCCGATCGCAGCTTGCGAGCAGTTCGGTAGATACGTGATTTGGCGGCTGCCGGTGAGAGCCCGAGCGTGCGGGCCACCTCGTCCAGCGGAAGGTCGAGGTAGAAATGCAGCACCAACGGGAGCCGCTCCTCGGGACTCAGCCGGAGGAGCGCGCTCTTGAGGTCGGTCGAGGTCTCGTCGAACTGATCGGTGACCACGTGGACCGGGCGGAGCTCCGCGAGCTTCGCGACCGACCACCAGCGCTGGCGCCGGACCATCCGGCACTCGTTGGCGACGATCGAAAGGAACCAGGACCGCAGCGAACCGACGTCGCCGCGGAGCTGCCCCAACTTGCGCCACGCTTTGATCGATGCCTCCTGGACGGCGTCCTCTGCAGTGGTGCGATCGGCCAGCATCACAGCCGCCAGCCGGTACGCGGGATTGAGCAGCGGCTCGATGAGGAGAGCAAAAGCCTGGGCATCGCCCTGCGTCGCGCGAGCCATGATCTGAGGCCGCTGCTCCATAACGACACTAATCATGTCTCGATCATTGGATGCAGCAAAGGGCCGTTTGGTTGCACAGGGGTCCGGCTGAGGCCGGGCGTGCTACAGATCGAGCCCCGCCACCCCATGCATTCCGAGGCTGAAGGAGATCTCGCCGCCGTGGTGAAGATCGTGCTCAACGAGGTGCCAGACGATCCACTGGCGTGGGTAGCTCGGCCGCTCGCCGGCAGCGTTGGGCGTCGGTCGCTGGAACTCCAGCACGTAGTCGGACGGCGACCATCTCAACAATGCCGACTTGATCAGCGCCCAGCTCTCCTGGAGCCCGCGGACTAGCTCGGCGGCGCTCCTGGTGGCGAGAGCCTCGTCCTCGTCCCAATCGGCCATCGCGGCGAATTCGGTCCCCCCCTCCCCCCTCC
>JALYYG010000048.1 GCA_030946685.1 Candidatus Dormiibacterota bacterium
ATCGGCCGCGAGATCCACCGTGTGTCCCGGCTTGCCGACCTCAAGGAAGAGATCACGCAGCCAAGTTGCCGCAGCCGGCGACTCAAGTTGAAGAAGAATGGTCGGACCGTAGGCCCCCTTTTCAGCATATCCACCTACGATCAGGGTTTTGTCTGCGTTCGGCTCAGAGCCGACAGTCACAAAGCATCTCTTGCGAGGCCGTGATCCGGTTCCTTATGCGGCTGCGTCACGTGAGAAGCCTACCTATGTTCGAATAGTGTCCGCCACGGGCTACTTGACCGAATACTTTCGACCGCCCTTTCTTGGATTCGAGGATCCCGTCGGGAGATCCGAGCCTTGCTCGACGCGTGGCGCCGCACGGAGCGCAGGAGCGGCACGCCGCCGACCGTTGATCGTAGCAGTGGACCATGCAATTGGCCGGCTGACCGCGCCATCGATCCGAAGGGCGCTGCGGCCCCCCAAGTGCCTGGCTCGGCGCGCCCTATGAGCCCACGGCGATTCTTGTGGCTTGCCCTTTGCTTCTTCCTAGGAATAGCGGGGGGATTCCTAAGCGCGGAAATCATAGGTCTACCTTTTGCGCTCATTCTCCCAATTGCGCTCGCGCTTGTCGGCAGGCATCGGGGGCAGGGGACGGCGACGTTGTTGTCCTATAGTGCTGGCTTTGAAATACTGGCGCTTTGGGTTGGGCTACCGGCCGTGTTGCCGTCGTCCTGGGCCACTCCGGCCCACCCAAGTCAGACCTTGGTATTAGCGGGCTTGATGCTTGTCCTGGGGGCCGCCATGGGCGCAGCGGCCTTTCTTCCCGCTGTTCGAGCGAAGCGTTGATAACTAACGTCTGGGTCGCGATACAAGGATGCCAACACTGGCCAGCTCGTTCGCAGAATCCGGGCAGAATTCAGGCAACATACGAAACCGTAGTGGCCTTTGACCCTGTCGCCCCGCCCGTGCTGGACCGTGAGGATGTGTCATGTGAGATTGACTCTGTCGAGAGATTCGACAGATATCGATTACGGCTCGGCTTCAGTGATGGAACGTGACGAGTTGTGGATGTGAGCAATGAACTGCCAGGGCCCATCTTTGAGCCACTGCGGAATCCGGGCGTCTTCCGGCAGGTCCGGCTCGATCCCGAGCTAGCCACCCTGGTCTGGCGCAACGGCGGAGACCTCGCTCCTGAGGCGCTGCAGACCGGTTTTCTGGAATCGCCTGGGGACCAACGGCACGCAGCTACGGGCTAACCCGAGCATGCCGCGGCGACCTATCTCGCGCGATTGTATTCGATTGTTCGAATAGTGTCCGCCACGGGCTACCACCCTGTTTCGCGGCTTCTGAGGTCGGTTACCGAAGCCAACTTAGTTGATCCCTGTGCCCAAAGCATTGCCCGATCGGCGCCTCCGGTCGGCTGTCAATGCTGGCTGTCCGTTTCCCGCTCTGATATACCTTCTTTTGGATTTTGTCAACGCTCCAGGCCGCGTGCCGGCCTCAATTCCGGCCGTGCGAGGTTGGGAGGACAGTGGAGGTGATCGAGATGCTTTCCGATGCCGAGGCCAGCGCCACGATCGCGGTAGCCGATGTGTCACGAGCGAAGTCGTTCTATCGCGACACCCTGGGACTAAGTATTGGTGAGGAGAGGCCGACCGGCCTTCGTTTCGAGTGCGGGGGCGGGACTTTCCTGATCGTCTATCCGTCGCCGTCCGCCGGCACTGCCCGCAGCACTGTAGCTAGCTTCCAGGTCGACGACCTCGACGCGACGATGGCGGACCTGCGGCGCCGCGGCGTCAAGTTCGAGAATTACGACTCTCCCGGCCTGAAGACCAAAGACGGCTTAGCGGCGTTGGGCCCGAATCGGGTCCGGGTCTGCTGGTTCAAGGATCCGGATGGAAATATCCTCTCGATCGTGGCACGGACCTTGGCTTCTTAGGGGTGGGTTATCAGGACTTTCGGAGCTTGATCCTCGCGCGGGAGATCCCCGAACTCCTGTTCTACGGTTAGGGTGCTGATGCCCGAACCCCGCTGACCAATCTACGACCGGTATCGCGTGACATGCCAATTCGATTGTTCGATTAGTGTCCGCCACGGGCTACCACATAAGCTGACGAGCATTCCGCCGTCTTTGACCGCTAGCATGCCAAAAGCCTTGGGGCTCGAGCGCTCGGCGCCGCACTCACTCCCTCAAAGCTGCCACCAAGCGGTCCACGATGGCTGATGCCTCAGCAAGGGTGATGCTTTCAACCATTCCATCATTCGGCCCATGGCATGGCGCGATCAGTAGATCAATGTCGCGAACCGCGAGCCACCCGATGTTTACGGCGTCTTCGCCATAAAGGTCCTCAAGGTAGGCGTATCTGGAGCCGTCTGGAAAGTAAGTCACTCGACCCACCGGAATGCTAGCCGAGTTGCGATCCCCTGCCTTCCAGTGGCGGCGCGATCGTCCGGGCCGCTCGATAGCCGGCCGAATCGATCGTTCGATTGGTGGCCGCAACGGGCTACCTGACTCACCGAATTCGAACTGGTGTCCGAGGGCGGACGCGAATAGATCCTGGTAGGCGACCCGCGTGATCGCGCGGTCTCACGGGCAAATCGACGTCGCACTGGCGTTGATGGCGTAGCTTTGCATCGTGAGTCGGGAAGTCGAGGACATGAACCGGCGCCTATTGCGCGCCCGCGACGCCATGGACCGCTCCTACGCCGAGCCGCTCGACGTCCGCGCTGTGGCCGCGGTGGCCCACCTCTCCGAGGCGCACTTCAGCCGCAGCTTCCGCGCCGCCTTCGGGGAGACGCCGCACCGTTACCTGCAGCGGCGCCGGGTGGAGCGCTCGATGTTCCTGCTGCGCGAGACCGACCGCAGCGTCACCGACATTTGCTTCGACGTCGGCTTCACGAGCCGGGGGACCTTCAGCCGCACGTTCCGGGAGATCGTGGGCGAGGCGCCGTCGAGCTATCGCGTGGGGAATGGACCGATGGTTGCCCCCAATTGCTACCAGATGTGGGCGACGCGGCCGGTGGTGGCGGCGGGGGTGGCGCGGCGATCGAGCAGTTTTGGAGACACCGCCGCAGCGTCGGCCTCCTAGCATGAGGGTCATCCCCATCAAGTCTCGCAAAGGAGAAAACGAACAATGATCACCAAACTCAACGTCGCCTCGATCATGGTCCTCAACAAGGACGAGGCCCTTGACTTCTACGTCAACAAGCTCGGGCTGGAGAAGGGCCAGGACGTCAGGCAGGGTTCCTACCGCTGGCTAACGGTGCGCGTTCCTGGCGACGTCACCGAGATCTCCCTCGAGGAGCCGGGCCCGCCGGTGCATGACGAAGCCACCGCTGCGCAGCTCCGCGAGCTGATCACGAAGGGCGCCCTGGGCGGGCTCGTGTTCAAAGCGGACGACATCCGGGGTCTGTACGAGACCCTAAAGTCGCGCGGCGTCACCGACTTCACCCAGGAGCCCACCGACCACTTCTACGGCACCGACATGGGCGTCCGCGACCCCTTCGGGAACGCCATCCGGATCCTCCAGCAGGGGAAAGTCGCCCAGAAGGCAAGGGCCTGATGGTCCCGGCAGCCCTTGGTTTGAGTCGTGCAGGATCAATGGAACGTCGATTCAGGACAGCTGGGCGCCAGTGCGGCGCGGGCGCTCAGCTGACACCGCCGGCATGATGTGGGCCGCCTCTACTACTGTACTGTCCGCCACGGGCTATCAGCAATCGACTTAAGATTTGGCCGGTGCTGCGACTCCGAAAGCATTTGCAAGGTTTGCCGCCGGGTGTTCCTCAGATCTACGGCGCAATCATCGCCCTCGCCATGGTGCTACTTCTCGCCGCCCTGAATGTTCACGTAGGCGCCTTCAGATTTGGCGTCAATTGGACGAGTCCGCTGGTGTTCCTCGGTCTTAATGCTGTCATCGCCATCCTCTGGCGCTTAACAAACCGGTAGGGCAGCCCAGTTATTCTCCTTGCCTGGTGGCGTCACGATTGTTTGAGTAGTGTCCGCCAGGGCTACCGCATCACCAGGCCGTGTTTGTGGGCTGTAGGCGCCAAAGCCGTGTGGACCTATTCAAAGCCGTAGATAAGGCAAAATTCGTTTCCCTCGGGATCTGCCATGAGGCGCCAGCTATAGCCGTACTCGTGGTAATCGTTGTGAGGAAGCCGCCTCCCGCCCAGCTCTTCAATCCAGGCGGTCGCCGCATCGACATCATCGACGTCTAAGTCAAAGTGAAGGCGATTCTTGGCGACCTTCGGCTCTGGCACCCGCTGAAAGTCAACCTCCAGTCCGTCCGGCGGTCGGGGCGCGAGGTCGACGTATTGCGGAGGGTTGCCAAGCCGCTCGTCGATCTCGACCCCGAGAACCGCTCCCCAGAACAGGGCGAGACGCTCGGGGTCGTGGCAGTCTATCGCGATTCTGAGTTTGCCGATGGTTGCAGAAGGCGTATCGCGGCTCATTCGCCTCCAATCTAGCTCGTTGAGCTGAAGTCGAGAAGCCCGAATTCCGGACCAGCAGGGCGTTGTTGTCTCCGGGCGCCTTTCTCCATAAACTGGTGTCGTGAGCGAGTCAACAAATTTCGGGGGCAGCTTCGGGTGCGTCAGCGGTACTGGGTGCTGGGCAGACCCCGGCGGAATTGCCTTGATGCTGGGACTGATACTCGTCGCGACTGTGGCCGCGGTGGCGATGGTACGAATTCTCAGGAATTCATCGGCCGCGCCCGCTCAGAGATCGCCGGCACACCGATCCTTCTTTCGGTCGCGGGGCGGCTGGGTCTTATGGGTCGCCATCTGTGGAGGCTCCTTTATTCTCGGAGGCATCCTTAGGCAATTCTGGTTGGGCCTCGCGCTAATAGTCGTTGGTGGCGTAGTAGCGATGTTGTTGGAGCTGTCGTGGACGGGGGCCGACCAAAAGCGATCGCCCTGAGGTCAGGAACAACTCACCGGCTTCCCTCACACCACTCCGTCCCGTCGGTGCAGACATCACTCGCTGGACTATTCCGGCTGTGTCGCCAGGGCCCTAGGCCTTTCGCTCCCAGTTGGAGCCCGTCCAGATCCAAGTTTGCGGGGGCACGACGCCCACGATGTCGAAGAGGACCAGCTGCGCCGCGGCTTCGTCCCATGCCATTTGGTACACAACCGTCGCCGGCGGGACACTGGACGGAAATTGACGAGTCCAGGTCTGCCCATCCCAGGTCCAGGTCTGAACCTCGTACTTGCCGGAGAGTGCGAGCAGGACGATGGTCTTGTGCACGCCGTCATAGCCAATCGCGGCGTTATGACGCAACGCGGCCAAGAAAGTTCCGTGCGGGCAGACTCCCGGGTCGTCTTTGCCCTGTTCCTCGAGTGGGGGTAGATTTACCGCATGCGCTCGGCGATCCAGCAGCTTGTCGTTGCGATGACCGCCCTGGCGCTGGTCGGCTGCGGCGGTAGCCTGGCATCGTCGACAGGCCATCAGCCGGCAAGCGGCGCCTGTCCAGTCTCATCGCAGGCTCCGAATTATGGATTTGGGTCTGGGCCGGTCTATCTTTCAGGTCAGAACGACTGGTACTCCGGCGGTCAGGTCGCCGTTCTGCTTGTCGATGCCAGCTACTCCGGGCCGCTCCTGATACGAGCCTCACCGCTGGCCGGTGATGGCGCGTCGACAATCACGCTCGCTGAGGAAAACCTGTCCACGACGGCGGTTGCTGGGCTGGCTGCAAAGGAACAACAACACTCCCGCCAACTGGTTTCAGCAACCCGCCTGGCGGGAGGCGAACTGCGACTGGCCGCCGGCGAGCCATCATCGAGTTCGCGAGAGTGGTTCGGATATCTGAGTACCAGCGGCCCAGGGTGCTTTGCCGTGCAGGCCGACGGAGATACGTTCTCGGAGGTCATAACCTTCTCGGTCCGGCCGGGCCCGGCTCCACCTGGATGACAGGCTTCGCA
>JALYYG010000092.1 GCA_030946685.1 Candidatus Dormiibacterota bacterium
CGACCGACACTTTGTGCTCAGCACTCAGGGATTTCTGGAGCTCATCAAGCCGGTCTCGGCGCCGCGCGACCAGGACCAGGTCGTGACCTCGCGCGGCGAGCGCCTTCGCGAGGGCCGCACCGATCCCTGCAGATGCGCCGGTAATCAGGGCCCGTCCAACCGTTTCCTTCTCTGCCACGCGTTCCTCCTGCCCACCGATCCGCTTTAGGTGGCTGTTAGATTCCGTGTCTAGACTGGCGCAATGACGATCTCACGTCGCCTGCTGATCGCTCCCGCTGCCTCGATCGTATTCGTTCTCGCCCTGAGCGCATGCGGCTCGTCAACCGGCAACACGGGAACGGGACCCGCTGCTACCCCTGCCGGCGCCGCCGCGGAAGCCGGCGGTGGTGAGGCCGGGACCATCTCATGGACGGATCCGCAACATCGCTACAAGATCGATTCGCCCGGCGCCATGACCGTGGCAGCCGATGGTCGCGCCAGCGCGATCCGGCCAGCCGAGCGCCTCGAGGTGTCGATCCTCACCGGCTCGACAGGGGGCACCCCGATGGCTCTAGCGCAGGCTGACACGGCCTCCCTGAAGTCGAGCGCCACCAACTTCCACCTCCTCATGGCACCCACCTACGTATCGATCAACAATCGGCGCTCGGTCAAGCTCCTCTACGAGTGGACGGCGGGGACCAATTCGGTCACCGGCAAGCCGGCCAATTTGACCACCGCGCGGTACTACATTCCAAAAGACAGCACCCGGCTCGCCGTCGTGACCTACGGGATCGCGACCAGCCAGTACGACCCCCAGGGCGCCGACGACGTCGCGACCAGCTTCACATGGTTGTCCTAACGCCCGCGTCGCAGCCAACGCTGCAGAAGGACCTCGTTTCTGTCCGCGACGTGATCAAGGTTTACCGTGAGGCGAACGCCGAAACGGTTGCCCTGCGCGGCGCGAGTCTCGACTTGAAGGCAGGGGAGTTCATCACTCTTGTCGGGAAGTCCGGCAGTGGCAAATCGACACTGCTCTCATTGATCGCCGGCCTCGCCCTCCCGACGGCCGGCCAGATTCTATTCGAGCAGCGCGATATCACCCGGCTGGACGAGGCGGCACGCGCGGCCCTGCGAGCGAGGCGGATCGGCCTCGTCTTTCAGAGCGGGAACCTCATCCCCTTTTTGACGGCATTCGAAAACACACGCCTTGCCCTGCAGCTATCGGGTCAACCGGATAGCGGCAAGCGGGCGCGGGACCTGTTGGGTGAGGTCGGCCTGTTGGCCAGACTCCATCACCTGCCCCGGCAGCTGTCCGGCGGTGAAGCGCAGCGAGTCGCGATCGCGGTGGCTCTGGCCGGCGAACCCGACCTCTTGATGGGTGATGAATTGACGGGCGAGCTCGATTCGGCCACCGCAGAACACGTCATCAAGCTGATCAGCGACGTCTGGCAGGCGCGGCACCTGACCGTGCTGATCGTGACCCACAACCCGCAGCTCGCTGCCGTCACGCAACGCCAGGTCAAGCTGGTCGATGGGCTGGTAGTCGAGGCGTGACGAACGCTGCATCGGTTCGACTGGTGAATGTCTCCCGTCGCTACCGGACGGCGGCCGGTTCGGTGAACGCCGTCGACCGGATCACGACAGAAATCACCGCCGGAACCAGCGTGGCGATCGTCGGTCCGAGTGGCTGCGGCAAATCAACACTTCTCGGCCTGATTGGTGGGCTCGAGCGCCCGACGGACGGCGCGGTCTGGGTTGGCGACCAGGACGTTGCGATGCTGAGCGATGGGGCCCTGGCCCAGTACCGCCGTAACCGGGTGGGCTTCATCTTTCAGTCTTACGATCTGCTGCCCTTCCTGACGGCGGTGGAGAACGTTGCCTTCCAGCTTGGGTTGCAGGGCGAGTTCGATGGAACCGCGCGCTGCCTCGAGCTGCTGGAATCGCTGGGGCTGGCCGAGCACGCACACAAGCTGCCGGACCAGCTGTCGGGCGGGCAGCGGCAGCGGGTTGGCATCGCCCGGGCGCTGGCCCACCGTCCGCCGTTGATCCTCGCGGATGAGCCGACCGGGGAGCTCGATACCGAGACATCTGGATCTGTGATGGAGTTGCTGACCGCAGCCCAGCGGGAACTCGGGGCCACGTTGATCGTGGTCAGCCACGACGTGGGAGTCGCCGGACAACTTGACCGTGCCCTCACCCTGCGCGACGGACGGCTGTTCTCGGATTCGGCCTCCCGTCTCGCAGAGGGCGCTCCCGTTGCTTAGATACGCCCTTCGAGACCTCTGGCGGAATCCGCGCCGCACCCTCGCCTCCGTCGTCGGCGTGGCGCTTGCCGTCGGACTGTTCTCCGGAATCGCGTTCTTCGTCGACAGCTCCGCCGCGACCATGACGTCGCATGCCATCGCCCCGGTGGCGATCGATATGCAGGCGGAGCTGGCTAGGCCCCTGACTGCCCAGACGGCCCCCGGCTCGGTGCCACCACCAAATGTCGACGCCGTCATGAACGGTATCGCGGCGCTCAATGGCGTCGCCTCGGTCGACAAGCTCGGCATTCTCGACCTGCCGGCCGGTGCGGCCACCGCGGCCGGTAAGACGCTGAATGCGCCGCTCCGTATCTTCGCCTTCGATTCCAGCTTCCTTGCGCATTACCCGGTTGTCCGGCTCGCGAGTGGATCGCTCGGCGCCCAGTCCATCCTGCTCAGCCCAGATGCCGCCCGCGCACTTGCCACCGATCTGGGAGGGACGGTTGCGCTCACTATCCCGGGCGGGACAGCGCCGCTCGTCCTTCCCATGTCGGGGACCGCCGACTTCTCCCACGCGGACGCATTGTTCGCAAGCCGCGCCGCCGACACCCAGGGCGAGTTCGCTGCGGTGCCAAATGTCGTGGTCGTTTCCACGAGTGTCTTCGAGCAGACGATCCTCCCGGCGCTCCGGGCGGACGCCGCCACGGCGTCTCCGGTCCTCAAAACGGCACCGGTCGTCGAGCTCGATATTCGCCTGGACCGCGCCCAGCTGGCGGTCGACCCGACCACGGCCGCGATTCGCACGCTCGGCATCCGCCGCTCCATCGAGCGGGTCGCGCCCGGCCAGGTGATTGTGATTGACAACCTGACGGATGCACTGAACGCCGCCAGGAGAGACGCGATCCTGGCCAAGGTGCTGTTCATCTTCCTTGGTCTTCCGGGCGTGTTGCTGGCCGCCTATCTATCCCGTTACGCCGGGAGTTTGCTCGCCCAGGGTCAGCGGCGCGAACGGGCCACGCTGCGCGCGCGTGGCGCGGGTTCAGGGCACTTGCTCCAGGCGCTCACCTACAACACGATCGCCGTCGGCACCCTGGGATCACTCATTGGACTGGCCCTGGGCGTCCTGGCGCTGCTCCTTCTGTTTGGCCAGGGCGCACTAACGAGCGCCGCTCCGGGCACATTCGGCTTCTCGGTGGGCCTCTCATTGGCGGCTGGCTTGGTCACCACGGCGCTCGCCCTTTACCTGCCGGGACGCCGCGCCCTGACGCGCGAGGTCGTCCGCGAAGGTCGGGAAATGGACGCCGAACAGGAGGTCCCCGCCTGGCTGCGCCTTCGGTTGGATCTCGTGTTCTTGGCGGCCGCCGCAATCGTGGGAGGCATCACCTATCTTGCTGGGGGATACAAGCCGACCAGCAGCGAAGGGCAATCGGTTTCGCTTTCCTTTTACGTCCTCCTCGCGCCGTTGCTCGGGTGGCTTGGGGCAACGTTGCTCGGCGTCCGCCTGTTTCTCGGCCTCATGAACCGGATCCCCGATCGCCGCGACCGCCGGTTCGGTCCCCTGACTCGCGGCACCTTGCTCCGTGGCTTGCGCCGACGCTCGCAGGCGCTTGCCTCCGGGATGATAGCGATCAGCCTGGCCGTCGCCTTCGGCGTCAGCCTCGCTCTCTTCACCTCGACCTACCAGATGGAGAAACTGGCCGACGCCCGTTTCACGATCGGCTCTGACCTCCGGGTCACACCCAGCGTTCTAGACGCACAACCGGCCGGCTTCGGCTCCAGCCTCCATGTACCCGGGGTCACGGCGGTCAGCCCGGTGACGAACGCTACCGCGATCGTCGGCACCGACAAGCGTGCCATGGCGGTCGTCGATCCCTTCACGATCCGGCAGGTCGCTTCCTTTCCGGATTCATTCTTCATCGGAAGCTCCGCGGCTTCCGCCCTCAACGGTCTCGCCTCGGACCCCAGCGGCATCCTGATCTCGGATGAACTGGCGAGAACGTTCAACGTCCAGACTGGCGATCCGGTCAACATCCAGGTCCAGCCGCTGACCGGCAAGCCCGTTCCGGCTACCTTCCATGCGGTTGGCCGCTTCAAGAACTTCCCGGGCTTTCCCCAGGGGATCGATCTGGTTGCCAACGTGGCCGGCTTTCAGGCGATCACACATCGTGCCACCGTCGAATTCTTCCTCCTCAACGTGGCGCGGCCGGACGATGCCAGCGTCGCCCGCGTGGTTACGGCGCTAAAGGCCGGTCCCGGCCAAACGGTGCCGCTCCGGATTGAATCGACCGCCACCGCGGTCAACCGCGATCAATCGTCGCTCGCCTCGCTCAACCTGCGTGGTCTCGGCGGCCTCGAGTCGCTGTTTGCGATCCTGATGGGCGCCGCGGGGATTGCGATCTTCATCTTTGGCCTGCTGCTGCAGCGGCGCAAGGAATACGCCACGATGCGAGCACTCGGGATGCCTATGGCCGGCGTCCGTGGCCTGCTCTTCGGCGAGGCCGGCGTGGTCTCCGTTTCAGGCCTCGTGCTCGGCGGCCTGGTCGGCCTCGGGATGGCGATACTCTTCGTCCAGATTCTGACTCCGCTGTTCACCATTCCCCCGGACCGGCTCGCCCTGCCGGGTGCCCAGCTGGCCCTGCTTGCAGGTACGGTCGTGGGCATCACGATCATCGCCGTGCTGGCGGCGGGTGCGACGATCAAACGCTTGAGCCTGGTCGAGCTCTTGCGCGAGGAATAGGCTTCACCCGTAAGGCCTCCTGGCAGCGTCTAGCTGAGTGAACGGTCCCAATGACCGTGAATTCAGCGGATTCATAGGAGGAACAAATCATGCGCCGGCAACTTCTGATCTCAATCGCGGCGGCGACTGCAGCGGCATTCGGTGGCGTTGTGACGGCTTCGGCAGACACCCAGGGCCCGTTCACCTGCACGAACAGGTCGGGAGGCATCGCTGGGGTTCCGGGCAGCGTGAGCGCGATCCGGGTTGCGCATCACGTCGGCTACGACCGGCTCGTGATCGAGTTCGCCCCGTCGGCGGCGGGCGCGATTCCCGCTTACACCCTGACACGGCAGGCATCGTCGACCTTCATCCGGGATGCCAGCGGCCAGCCCGTCA
>JALYYG010000098.1 GCA_030946685.1 Candidatus Dormiibacterota bacterium
CTGATGATCCCAACGATCAGGAGCGTCAGCCCGGGGATGATCACGAACAACGGCCAGCCGAACGAGCTCAGGTCGATCCCGAGCACCTGCACCAGCAGGTAGAACACGCCGATAACGACGAAAACCACGCCGAGGGCGATGCCCGATCCGCTCCGCCGCGCCGGCGGCGGCTGCGTGGTCGCCATCGCGGGCGGCGCGGGCATAAAGGGAGGAGGCGGTGCCTCCATAGTCGAGATCGGCTCCGGTGCCGCAGGCGGCGTCTCGGGAGTGGCCTCCGCCGTCTCGACGACCGCCTCGGGTTCGCTTGCACTCGCGGGAACAGGCTCTGTGGCGGTGTCCTTTTTGTGGGCGAATATGTCCGGGCTGCCTGCCAGCTCGTCTGCGCCGACGTGAGCCATACCCTCGTTCTCAGCAGCTTCGTGCGCGTCGGCGTTCGACGGGTCCTGGTTCGGCGGCGGTTGGCCGCCGCCCGCCTTCTTTGATCTCGGCACTCCGATCAGCTTAACGCCAGCGGACCAAAGACCCCTTCACTCTTCAGCTGCCTTTCTGAGCCACCCATATTCATTGCAAGAGCCCGAACATGGGGTTGACGGGGCCGTGGCCATGGCCGATCTCGAGCGAGAGCTCGATCGCGCCGCTGATGAACTCCTTTGCCTGTCGTACTGCAGCGAGCGAATCCAGGCCTTTTGCGAGTCCCGCTGCAATGGCGGCCGAGAACACGCACCCGCTCCCATGCGTGTTCGCGGTCGGAACACGCGTCCCCGGCAGCTCGATCATTTCGGACCCGTCCCAGTAGACGTCCGTCACGTCGCCGCCTGCATGACCGCCCTTGACGACCGCGGCTCGTGGCCCGAGCGCGACCAGGTCGCGAGCTGCTTCTCTGCGCTCGTCGATCGTCCGGATAGGGCGACCGAGGATCACCGCCGCCTCGGGCAGGTTGGGTGTGATGACTGCAGCAAGCGGGAGAAGGCGCGCGCGGAGCGCATCGATTGCGTCATCGTGCAGCAGCTTGGCGCCTCCCTTGGCGACCATAACCGGGTCGACGACCAGGTTTCGGATCCCGTTCGCCTCGATTGCGCCGGCGACTGCTTCAATGATCCTCGACGAGGCCAGCATCCCGGTCTTCACGGCTTCCACGCCGAGGTCGCTCACGACCGCGTCGATCTGCGCAATGATGATCCTGGTCGGCAGCTCGAAGATATCGGTGACCGTGACCGTGTTCTGGGCTGTGATCGCAGTTATCGCCGAAGTCCCGTGAACGCCAAGCGCCGCGAAGGTCTTGAGATCGGCCTGGATGCCCGCGCCACCGCCGGAATCCGAGCCTGCAATCGTGAGTGCAACGGGTAGCTTCATGACGGCCGGAGGCGGCGCACGCTCACGTATACGCTCGCCGCTACTGCTGCGCTGACAAGGCCGCTCAGGTCGGCGCCGTGAAGCCTACCGATCAGCCCGGCGTTGAAGAACGTCGCGGCGGCGCCGAGGTTGCTGAAGAGATTGCCGTAGTTGACGAAGACCAGGCTAACCACCGTACCCGCCGCCCAGGCTGCGAGCGCCGCGCCCGGGCGCGCCTTTCCCTCAAAGACGAAAAAGCTCAACAGGACCACAGCGGCCCAGGCGGGAGCCCAGAGATAGGTGAGGATCAGGAAGTCCTCATATGCGAGGTGGAAGTCGCTCACCAACACCGCGTATGCAGCTAGCGCGGTGCCAAGCAGGCCGCAGCCGAGCGCGGCCTGCCATCGGCGCAACCGGACGCCCATTGCCAGTGACACGAGCCCGGCCGTGTAAACGTCGAGGTAGTTGGCCCAGATCTCGCCTACGACCACGAAAACGAAGAACGGCGCCGCAACCCACCCCGGCGCGTGGGCCCTGATCACCGCCAGCACGCCTTGGCTGGAAGCCAGCCCCGTGTCGATGGTCGGCAGTAGGAGGCCGAAGAGGCCGAGAAGGAGCATTGGCGCCGTGACCCCAACGACAGGCCACAGGGAGACCGACCAGGTGGAGCTGGACGCCGGTAGGTAGCGTGAATAGTCGCTCGCGAACGGGTACCAGGAGGCGACCAGGGCGAAGCAGGTCATGAAGCCCAATACCAATGCTCCCGGGTAGTCGGCCCCGGATGCGGTCGGACCCTGGCTCCAGTGGAACTGAGGTGCCAGGAACAGGAACAAGGCTGCCAGAAGAGCCGCGAAAACGATCGCGCCATAAGTCTCGAGGACCTTGATCGTTTGGTGGCCGAAGACGGCGACCATGACGCTGACAGCGGCGATCGCGATCACAAGTCCGAGCGTGATCAGCCGGCTGCCGCCTCCAAACAGCTGCGCGCCGGCCTGGGCGGCGATCACGCAGTCGACCGCGAACCAGCCGATCGCAAGGAACAGTGTCAGCGCACCGCCGACGTAGGAACCCCGCAGGCCGAAGATGCGCCGCGTGTAGACGATCTGGGGCATGCCGGTCCTGGGACCTGTATTGCTGAGCAGACCGAGGATCACGGCAGCGGCGACCGTCCCCAGCGCGGTGGCGATGAGGCCGTCCCACACACCCAGCCCGTAGTAGGTCGTCAGCAGACTGGCGGTGAACAGGCTGGCGTAGTTGACGAAGGCGCCTGCCCAGAGAAACCCCAGCTCCCGCGGCGCGCCGTGCCGGTGTGCGGCGGGGATCGCATCGATCCCGTGGCTCTCGACCTCGCCAAAGGCATCCGCTTCCGTGCGCGCCGGTGCCGTGTCGCTGATAGCTCATCCCTCCGCTGGCATTACCCAGTTCAGGTTCATGCGGTCGGCGCGTGTTGCGCCCTCTCAGCCCGGACCTCCGAGCTCCCGCCGGAGTCCGATGTTACGCCTGGATGCTTTTTAGTTGATGCTCCATAGGGCGGGGAGGAGGTGCGCCAAGATCCGGTACACCTCGGGGTTGAGGGCAAGGCCGACATGGCTACCCTTGACCTCGATCGCGTTCACGTCCTGGCGCAGGCAGGCTCTCCAGTTGACCACGCCATCGGTGCGCGAGTACAGGGAGGTTGTCGGTACACGTGGCGGCGCGGCCAGGTCGCGCAAAAATCGCATCTCGACCGAAGCGGGGTGTCCGTAGCGAAAGACGTTGTAGACGTGCGCGGCCCGCACACCCGCCATCGTCAGGGGATGGACGTCGAAGGGATCGTGTAGTGGCGAGCCGAGCGTTATCACCTGCTCGACGAGCTCTGGCTTGCGATGCGACAGCACTTTCGCCAGGACTCCGCCTCGGCTGTGACCGACCAGTGCCACTCGCGCCCCGGTGCGCCGTTTGAGCTGCTGCAACGAATCGATAAGCGGACGCAGCATGACTTCCGAGTACAGGACATTGAAGGAGACGCCGGCCATCTTCGGGTTGTAGCCCACCCGCCGGAGCCACTGGTAGGGGGTTCGCAACGTCCAGTCCCCGGCGAGGAAACCAGGGATCAGCATCACGGGCCGCCCGAGGCCGGGTGGAACGTCGATGCCGCGGAACACAGGGTCGCGGATGAGGCGGAGGTATTCGAGGTAGACACGCCCTTCGAGCCACATCGGAGGTATGGGGTCCCAGCGTCCGAGATGGCGAAGGTCGGGAAGTATCGATGCGGCGATCTCCTCCAGCCGGCTTCGCCTGCTTACAGGGGGTTGTGGGACGGTTGCCAAGTGAAGTTCTGAGTGCTTCTCCGTTAAGAAACTGTAGCGGGCTCGGGTGCGATTCTTTCCTCCAGCCACTGCTTAACAACGTCCAGGAAGAGGTCAGGGGTCTCCATCATCGGTACGTGACCAACACCCTCGAGGACTTCAAGCGTCCAGTCGGGGCGGCGGCGCGCCAGCGCACGCGCGGAAGCGACCGGGATGAGGCGATCGAGCTGGCCGTGGATCACCAGGGTCGGAGTCTTGACCTTCTTGACCTTGGTCCAGAAACGCGGATCGGCCATTCTGAGTCCAAGAGAACGCGTCGCCTGCAGGAAGGCGCGGCTGTTCTGCCGCCCGAGGTTCGCTCGCTCTCTGGTCAGCTGCACGTGAGCTTCGATCATCTCCGAGTCGATCCGGGCCGGATCGGCTGCGACCACGGCGATGATCTGTTTCACGAGCTGCTCAGGGCCGAGCTCCTTCGCGCGCCGTTCGACGACCATCTCGGCGAGTCCGCCCGGTATCGAAAGCGCCGCTGCGACGCCAAGCAGATCGGCCTCTGGCCTGATGACACGCGCCCCCGGGATGGCTGGATCGACAAGCACCAGCGCTGTCACTGAGCGTGGGTGGTCGGCAGCCAAGAGGATGGCAATGTGACCACCCATCGAGTTGCCCATCAGGATCACCGGCTCGCCGATGATCTGCTCAATAAAGCTGTGCACCAGGCCGGCATTGGCGCCCAGCGCCGCTGAGCGGTGGAACAGCGGGGTCTGGCCGGATCCGGCGAGGTCGATGGCCATGGCGTGGTGACGCTTTGACAGCTCCGGCCCGACCGCGGTCCAATTAAGCGCGCTCCCGGTTAGGCCGTGGACCATGAGCAGTGGCTTGCCCTCACCGCCGAAGTCGATGTAGTGGACGGGCCCATCCAGGTCCACTGTCCTATGGCGCACTGCGTCAATCATACGAGAGGAAACCCGGATGTTCTTCTCTCGCGCTCCACTCGCCGGTTCTAAGTAAGAATTGCCGCGGCCAATCGCATCAGGATGTCGGCGACTGCGCCAGGCGAGCGCCGGCCGTCCTTGTGGAGCCGGTCGAAGACCGAGAAGGACGTGAGCGCTCCGATCACGTCTTCCGCCTCCTTTAGTGAGCAGCCGGCGCGCAGCTGGTCGGCCACCCCTAGTCGCTCGGCAAGGGCCCGATCTGCGCTTGGCGTCTCCATCTCCACGTTGCCGACCGCTGGAAGGCGCCGAAACAGCGCAGGGTCGGACGCCCATCCCGCACATGAGTCCACGATCCGTTGTCTCAGCTGGTCGCGGGGATCGTCGAGCCCTGGCGCGAGGCTAGGTGAAGTCTCGGGCCGCGCACCAGCCGCCAACTCTCTAAGCAGGCCGGCTTTCGAACCGAAGCGGTTGTAGAGGGTGATCCGGGACACACCGGCCCGCCGGGCAACGGCGCCGACGCTCAGACCCGGCTCGCCGGAAGCCAGAACGTCTCGCGCCGCGGCCAGAATCGCGATCCGCGTGAGCTCGACAGCTTCTTGGCGCCTGCCGAGACGGTAGTTTCGCGCCATCTCCGCGAATTAGATTAACAGACAGTATGTCTAATGAATTGGAGCCAGGATCTCGAGGAGCGCCGTGCCGTATCGATCCAACTTCGACGGTCCGACACCAGGCACTGCCCCGAGCTGGAGCAAGTCGGCCGGCCGGCGCGAGGCGAGCTCGTTCAGGGTCCGGTCGTGGAACACCATGAAGGCAGCCACGCCTTGGCGACGTGCGACCTGCGACCGCCACTCGCGAAGTCGCTTGAACAGCGCTGGGTCCGCCGAGGACATCGATGCCGGTTCGAGATCGGGTTCGATAGCGACCGCGACAGTTTGTTTCCCCCCGAGCACCGCCCGGCCCCGATCAGTCAGCTCGACCATCGGGTACTGGCCCTGGCTCTGGGTCAGGCATCCGGCGGCCACGAGCTCCTCCAGCAGCCGGCGCAACCTGCCCTGGCTCCAACCGGACACGGACCCATAAGCCGGCACATGAAGAACCCATGGTTGATCGCGACTGAAACGATTCTCCTTGCCCGCGAGGATCGCGGCCAGGTTGACCATCCCGATCCGTCCGGCAAAGCGCGCCGCGCCGGCAAGGGCCGCCCGAATGACCGCAACGTCCACGGGCGCGCCCACGACTTCCCCGCCCTGGCCACGTTCACAGTTGTCGCACGAGCGACATGAACGCTCCGTCGTCACCTCGCCGAAATAGTCGGTGATGAACGCGTGCCGGCAGGAGCGATGGTGCGCGTAATCGATCATCTGACCGAGCTTCGTGTACGCGTGCCGCTTGAGCGCGGCGAGCTGCTCGAAGTCCAGCAGGGAGTGATCGAATGGCCCAACGCTCCCATCGCTGCGAAGGGCGCCCGCCTTTTGCAGCAACCTTCTCGACGCATCGAGCGATTGCCAGGCCGGTTCCGGCACCAGTGGCTTCAACTCTTCCGGGTCTGCGTTCCAGACGCCAAGGCGTGAGTACGCGGTGTGGACGCTCATCACCTCGCGCAGCTCTGGAAAGGCCGTCTCGATGAAATACACCTGGAGGTCGCGGTCCTTGCTCGAATGGATTAGAAGGCACAGCGCAGGCTTGCCGTCGCGCCCAGCGCGCCCGGCCTCCTGGTAGTAGGCCTCAACGCTACCCGGATAGCCAACGTGGATGACCTGACGGATGTCGGGGAAGTCCACACCCATCCCGAATGCGCTGGTGGCCACCACTACGCGTAGGTCTTTCGCCGCAAAGCCGTCCTGGATACGGCGGCGACTCACATCCGGCAGGCGGCCGTGGTACGGCGCGGCGGGAAAACCCCAGCGGCTGATTGCAGCGGCGGTGTTCTCGGCTCCCTTGACAGTCCCGACATAAACCAGCGCACGTCCGTCGCCAGGATTGAGGCGCCGGCGCAGCTGTTCCAGTCGATCGCGCCCTCCGCGCGCGTGAACCGTCTCCAGGTGCAAGTTCGGACGGTTGAAGCCGGTTACCACGACAAGGGGGTCGCGCAGCCCCAAGTTGGATGCGATGTCCTTGCGAACATCTGGAGTCGCAGTGGCGGTGAACGCTCCGATGGGAGGCCGGCCGCATGCTTCAAGCGCGCCCCCGATCAGCCGGTAATCAGGCCGGAAGTCGTGGCCCCAGGTGGAGATGCAGTGGGCCTCGTCCACGATGAAGCGCTTGACCCCAAGAGTGGCCAGCCGGCCCATGAAGCCCGGACGACTGAAGCGTTCCGGCGCGACGTAGACGAGCTGATATTCGCCGCTTGATGCGGCCTCGAGACGCTCCCGCTGCTCGCTCGAGGTGAGCGTCGAGTTGATGAACGCCGCGTGCACGCCATGGGCAACGAGGCGATCGACCTGGTCCTTCATCAGCGCGATCAGCGGCGAGACGACGATAGTCAAGCCGTCGCCGAGAATCGCAGGCACCCAGTAGCTGAGGCTTTTGCCGGAGCCGGTGGGCGCGACGGCGAGCACATCGCGTCCATGCATCTGTGCGTCCACCACCTCGGCCTGGCCTGGCCTGAATGACTCCAGGCGGAAGACGTCGCGGAGGACCTGCTGCGCGCTTGCGCGGCGATCAGGATTGGCATTGTTGGCTGCGGATGTCATGAGCCCAGTGTGGGGCACCACCTCGCGCGGCACCAGCCGCCTTAACAGGACCGCGACAACACTCAGAGGCCGAGCGTGATCCTGGCGAGCCTGTCGCGCACCTCGGTTGGGAGCAGCTTGGAGTAGATGTCGATCGCTCGGGCGTCGTACCCGATCAGGTAGCGTGCTTTCGGGCTTTTCGCTGTGATGACGCTGGCGATCAGCCGGGCCACCTCGATTGGGTCGCCCATAAGCCGCTGGCTCAGTTTGATCCCTTCCTCGAGCCGCCGGTACGCGGCGAAGTATTCCGAGTCAAGCCGGCGGTGCACTTCATTGCCCGCGCTCTCCCATATGTTCGAACGGAACGCGCCGGGCTCGATGAGCACCACGGCGATGTCGTCTGCCGCGAGCTCGACTCGGAGAGCATCCGAGACCGCTTCGAGCGCGTGCTTGCTTGCCTGGTACCAACCGGTAAGGGGAGTGGTCATCAATCCATAGATCGAGGAGATGTTGACGATGCGCCCACCGCCCTGTTCGCGCATGTACGGAATCGCGAGTCTTGCCAGTCGCATTGGGCCGAGGACCATGGTCTCGAATGCCTCGCGAGCGTCGTCGTCCCCTACGTCCTCGATCGCGCCACTGGCCGGTACGCCCGCATTGTTGACGAGGGCATACGGCTTGAGCTCTGCGATGACGCGTTGGCACTCGTCCGCCTGGGTGACGTCGAGAAGCACCGTCCGCACCTTCACGCCCGCACCCTTGGCCGCACGCGCGACAGTGCGTGCCTTCGCTTGCGACCGCACCCCTCCGACTGAAATGAAGCCTCGCCGTGCCAGCTCGATGGCCGTCGCCAGCCCGATCCCACCACCCGCGCCAGTGGTTAGGACAGTTCGCTCCACTGTGTCCACAACCTACCATCCCAGCAAGTGAGGCTCTGGAATCCCTTTGCTCTTCGGGAGCTGAGCGCCCTTTGGAGGGACCCCGTTTTTCGCGGGCGCGGTGTGCCGCGCGGCGACGGTCGTGCCGTGCTGTTGGTTCCGGGATTCCTATCCGGCGATTGGTCGCTGCGCCTGCTTCACGGCTGGCTCGAGCGGATTGGATACAGCTCGCATCTTTCCGGCATCAACTTCAACGTGCTCCATTCCGAACACATGCTGGCCGGCCTGCGTCACCGCATGGCGGAGATCCAGAAGCACGACCCCGCGCCGGTGAGCCTGATCGGGCACAGCCGCGGCGGCCTGCTGGCGAAGGTGCTTTCACAGCGCCGGCCCAAAAGCGTCGAGCAGGTCATAACGCTGGGGTCCCCACTCGCCGATCTCACCGACCTCGCGAGGGTTACTCGAGCCGCCGTCGGCGTGGTCACGACAGCGAACGAGATCGGTTTCGGCCGGCGCCTTCGCGCCGAGGGCCGCTTCGCCCACGACCTCCGGCTTCCGCCGGCCGTTCCGACAACGTCGATCTACACGCGTTCAGATGACGTCGTGAACTTCCGCAGTTGCGTCCGACCGGACATTCCCGCCATCTCCGTTTGGGGCAGCCACAACGGGCTGGTCGTGAATCCCGAGGTCTACCGGCTTCTTGGCCGTCTTCTTGCGCGGCCGCGACGGGCGGCCGGCTGAGCCAACGCGTCGTTTTGGCCGGCTCGCCTGCTTGAAATCGGCGACCGCCTGTCCGAGGTGCCGCCCGAAGTCGTCGAGGTCGGGCACCAGGTCGCGGTCGGCGAGCAGCCCGAAATGGACGCTGCCGTTGTACGAGACGATGGCCACGTTGAGCCCGAGCGAATGGTAGATGGCCACGAAGGGCCAGATATCGATGAGTTTCGCACCGCCCGTGTAGAACGGAAACTGCGGGCCGGGGATGTTGGTCGCGACGATGTTGATCATTGATTGACGAGACCACTGGGGCTGCGAGGTCACCACGCGACCGGCCAAGGCCTGGAGCGTCGCCGGCGCAAAGTTGGCCAGGTTGCTCAAGGTGTGCGCGGCCACAGCCTGGCGTGATCGCTTCAAGTCGCCCGTCGCCGCTGTTACGTGGTTCAGCCTTTCCCTCGGGGTCATGGGGGCAAGCGGAACCTCCACCACCATCCCACTTACAAGGTTGCCCAGCTTGTAACGGTGCGACTCATCGCGGACGCTCACGGGAGCGAAAACGCGCAGGGCATGTGGAATGGCCTCTCCACGGTCGCCGAGCCAGCGCGCCATCGCCTCGCCGATGACTGCAAGCACGACATCGTTGACCGTCCCGCCAAAAGCCAACTTGACATCTTTGAGATGCTGCAGAGGAACCTTCACCGAGTGGACGCGGCGGTGCGGCCCAATGCGCTGATTGAAAAAGAGGGGGCTGCCGGGTCGCAGCCAGGCCAGCGCCAGCTGCAGGCCGCCGGACCAGGGGGATCTCATGATCGTTTCCACGACCCCCTGAGGCCGAAGGTGGGCGAGCTTTTTCAGCGCATCGATGGGCGACACCTCCGAGGCGAGGCGGCGGACCAGGTCGCCTTGCGTCGGCGCAGGTCGGGGCGTCCACCGCTTGGGTTTCTTGTATTTAGTTGGCGTCGGTTCGGCATCAAGCAGGAGCGTCGCGAGGTCGACCGTGGAGATTCCGTCGACCATCGCGTGGTGGACTTTGTTGACCACAGCCACGCGACCGCCGCTCAGCCCTTCGATCACAGTCATCTCCCACAAAGGCTTCTCGAGGTCGAGCGGCCGGGCGAAGACGCGCGCGGTGTAATCGCGAAGGGTAGCGTCGTCGCCTGGGCTCGGAAGCGCCGCCCGGCGGACGTGGTACGAGAGGTCGAAGTCCGGGTCGTCGACCCACACGGGATTGCCGAGATTGCCGGGCAGCCACATCAACTTCTGGCGGTAGCGCGGCACGAGATGCAGCCGCTCCTCGATTGTTCGTGCCAGGCCCAACGCGCCCCTGGCGCCACTGACGCGCGGCGTGCCTTCGAAGATGTATGTCGCGCCGATATGGAGCGGCGCCTCGTGCCGCTCGCCGTACAGGAACCAGGAGTCCAGACCGGTCAACGGCTCGGAGTGCGTGTCGCCCATGCGGGCGGATTCTCGCATGCGGTCGCCACCGGTTGGCAGAGGTGATTGCTACATTGCCGCGGATGGAACGCGGGCATGACCGCCGAGCAATCCTCCCTTCTCCGACCGCCGGGAAGGGCTGGGATTGGCGCGTGGGTAATTGAGATTCCGGTCAGGGGTCGGGCCACCTAGCTCTTGATAGCTCTCGGGATCGGGCTTGCGCTCGCCGCGGCAGTGCTGCACGGGACGTGGAATGTGCTTGTCAAGGTCAGCGGCGACCCGATGCGGACTTTCGAGCGCGCCACGATCTTTGCGGCGTTGGCAACCTCGCCCATCGTAGTTGCGGTTTGGTTCATCGCCGGCCGGCCCGGCTTGACCCCGGCAGCAGCCGGTCTGGCTGCTGTCTCCGCGGCAATCGAGCTCGTTTACCTGTGGCTTCTCTCAGCCGCGTACAGGCGAGGCGAGCTCTCCGTCGTCTATCCGATCGCCCGCGGCTCGGCACCGCTTCTCGCTGTGGTCTTCGGGCTCGGTCTGCTGGGTGAGCGGCTGGCGCCATCCCAGCTGGCTGGGGTCGTGCTGCTGCTGCTTGGCATCCTGGCCGTGACGCTGCCTCAGACAAGCGGCCGCGCGACATTGCCCGCGCTGCTGACGGGTGTATCGATCGCCGCGTACACCGCTGTCGACCGCGTCGGCGTCAGGCTGTCGACACCCTGGCTGTACGGGTGGGTGCTCGTCGCTCTTCTCGCAGTGGGGCTGGCGATTTCGATGTGGGTGGGCGCGAAGCTGGCGAGCCGGCAGGATTCACCGCAGGCAGCGATCGAAACACGGATTCGCGAGTCCGTCTCCTGGCGCCAGGCTGCGGTAATCGGCGTTTTCATGTGGACCGGATATCTGCTCGTGCTCGCCGCCTTGAGCATCGCCCCACTGTCCGTGGTTGCTCCCGTGCGCGAAACGGCGGTGGTGGCGGTTGCGGTCTGGGGAGTCTGGAAGCTTCGCGAGCGCCGGGGTGCTCCGCTGAAGCTGCTGGGAGCGAGCGCAACCCTGTTCGGGGTCGTCCTGCTCGCGCTGTGATTTGTGGGATGAAACTCCGAAACTCCGGTGGTAAGGTAACCGCGTCGCCCGAGATCGGGCGATGATCGCCGCGGTCGTCGATTCTTCTCGAAAGGGCCCGTGCGTTCGCGTGAATTGCTTTCGAGAAGAGGAGTTCGAGATGCCGACAGGCACCATCAAGAAGCTGGTTTCCGACCGCGGTTTCGGGTTCATCGCCGCTGAGGACGGGCGGGAGTATTTCTTCCACCGCACAGGACTCGACTCGAGCGTCAATTTCGACTCGCTGGCCGGTGGCGAGCGCGTCAACTTCGAGATCGAGCCCAGCCAGAAGGGCCCCCGCGCAAATCGCATTAAGCTCGCCTAGCTGACCTCAGCCAACACAGTCGCGCACGCGACTCGCTCTTTACTTCTTCGGGGCTGCTAGCCGGCGGGCGCGTAGAGCCGGACCAGGTCTGCTCCTCGCCGCGCGAGCTCAACGCGCAGCTGTGGCGGCTCCAGGGCCTCAACCATGGCACCAAACGAGCTCAAGAAGGCAGCGGCCGGTTCGACTGCCGGAAACGCCATTCGCACAACGCCTGGCCGCGGCCTGTCGGTGACCCTATCGCCCGCAACTCTGAGGACCAACGGCAGGTCGGCGTCCGCCACCTTGACCAACACCTCGAGCGCTGCCCGGCTGGTGTCCCAGCCCGCGGCCTGCTGACGCCAGGCAGCCGCCAGGTCGAACCCGCGCGGTCTCCGCGCCGGCTCGTCGAGTGCTTCTGCCGCCTCGACGCGCGACAAACGAAAGAGGCGCCGCTTAGCGCGCTGGCGTGGCGTTGAGGGTGGGCCCGGCTGATCGCCCGCGGCGTCAGCCAGCAAGTACCACACGCCGGCTTTGAGGATGAGCCCGAGCGGATCCACGATCCGCTCAGTCACCTGGGCCTCGGCCCGTCGGTAGCGCAGACGGAGCCGGCGGTCGGCGAACACGGCGTCCTGTACGACCCGGAGATGGGGTGAGGCGTCGCCGCGCCGCCCCCAGCCGACCGAGTCGACGAGCAGGCGCTCGCGCATCCGTCCCGCCCGGCGACCGCTCTCACCGGGGAGTGCAGCGGCGAGCTTTCCCATCGCACTCTCAAACGCCGGACCGGCTGCCGAGGCGAACAGCGCATTGAGCTCCGGCTCTGTAAGGCCTGTGAGGTCGGTCCGCCAGCCTTCGACCAGCTCGATCCCGCCCCGCGGTCCGGGTTCGGTTCGTACCGGCACGCCCGCAGCGGAAAGCGCATTCACGTCGCGGTAGACCGTCCGCCGAGACACTTCCAACCGTGCCGCGAGCTCGAGAGCGCTGACCCGGCCGCGTGCCTGAAGCAGCAGCAACATGGCAAGGACGCGGTCGGCGCGCATTCCAACCCAGATAGTGACAGAAGATGGCAACAATTGCGGCGCATACTCCGGTCATGAACACAAAGACAGCCGCCAAGACATTTGAGATTCAGCCCCTGGGGGACTACTCGCTTGAGGAGAGCGCCAACTTCATAGGTGCGTGGCATCAGGCTCCGGCCGAGGGCGGGTCAACGGAGGGACACCTCCACCTGGCGTTTCTCAGCGACGGCGATTGGCAGCCGGTCGGGGTGTGTCTTACACAGAATGCGGCGGGCCAGGTCCGCGGGACGATCTACGGCGATGCTCAGGTTGAGCCTGTCGAGCGCCAGGTCAAACGCATCCTCAGCCTCGACGTCGATGGGCGTGGCTGGCCGGCGGTCGGAAAGCGCGACCCCGTTGTGGCTCGGCTCCAGCAAATGTTCGGCGGCTTTCGGCCGGTCAATTGGTCGAACGCCTACGAGGCTGCGGCGTGGTGCCTGATCTCGTCACGGATCACCATGCGTCAGGGGCAGGGGATCAAAGATCGGATGAGCCGCGAGCTCGGCACCGAGGTGGATGTTCACGGCCACCGGCTCTGGGTGTTTCCGGTGCCTTCTCAGCTATTGGAGATGGAGGCGTTCGCGGGACTCTTTGGACGCAAGGTCGAATACCTCAACGAGCTCGGGCGCGCTGCGCTCGCGGGCGCTTTGGATACTGAAACACTGCGCGCGATGCCGCGCGAGGAGTGCCTGGCAAAGCTGCAGGAATTGAAGGGGATTGGAGAGTTCGGATCGCAGCTGGTACGGCTGAGGGCACTCAGCGCCGTCGATGAGCTGCCGACCAAGGAACCGCGACTGGTCGGAGCGATCCGTGAGGCGTATGGACTTGGCCGCGAGCCCGACCTCGAGGCGCTGACGGAGATGGCGGAGAGCTGGAGGCCGTACCGGATGTGGGTCTGCGTATGCCTGCGGAGGACCGTAGCCGGCGGCGCCGGCATGACCCACTCCCGGGCCAGCCGCTAGGTATGAGAGGGAACCCGGATGGTCCCCTCTCATCGGCGCCGGGCGCACCCGGCCCTGAATTGCTGACACCAATGCGTGGCTTCTCAGAAAGGGCCGGCGCCCTCTTTCCGCCATATGGATGAGATTTATTGAAGCGAGTTTCTCCCAGCCACGCATCGGAGTGGTTGGGACAGAGTCATGGCCAGGGCGCACCGGCCAACCCTGCCGCGCTAGCGACGGGCCTGGTTTACAAAACATTTACGCCCGGTTGAGGAAACCATGCGGTCCCTCGTTGTGTAGTTGATCCTGTGATTACCAAACTGACGAACCTCGGCTTTCTGCGTATCGCAGGCCTCGCGGCCGGCGCGGCGGCGGTCTCTGGCGTGGCGGTCCTTGTCACCGCCTCGGCTGCGGGTTACACGGTCCCGTTCTTCAGCACTTCCTCGCACGCCGCCCGCTCGACGACGGCCTTGTCCGACCAGCCGGCCGGTAAGGCCTCCGCGTTGTGCAGCGAGTTTGTCGCCCACTTCTCCGCCGACCTCAACACGAGCCAGGCGGCACTGAACGCCGCGTTCCAGAAAGCGATTGGTGAGACTCTCGCGGACCAGGTCAAGAACGGAAGGCTGACCCAGGCCCAGGCCGACACCATCAAGCAAAAGGTCGCCGCGCACACACCGTGCGCACTCGCGGGCGCCATTCACGATGGCGGCCCGGCAGGCGCCAAGCTCGGCGCCTACAGGCAGGCGCTTCTGACCGCCGCCGCTTCAGCGCTCGGAATCACAGATCAGACGCTCAAGACCGACCTCGCCCGTGGCATGACGCTCTCGCAGATCGCCGCCGCCCAGACACCGGCGGTTGCCGAAGCGCAGTTCCGCTCGCGGCTGATAGCAAACCTGACCCCTCTGCTCGACAAGGCGGTCGCAGCCAAGCAGCTGACGGCAGCCCAGGAAAAGGCGATCATCAAGCGGCTGCAGACGGGCCCGATACCGTTCTGGAGCAAACCGATGAGCGCCGGCGGCGCATTGTCGACGCCTGGGCCGACCAGCTAGCTCAGGTCATTCCTCGGGCAGGCTGCCGAGCCTGCGCATCAATTCCTCGAGCAGCTCGCGCGTCTCGGGATCGGACATGAGCTTCTGCTGCATGTCCTCGGCCGAACGCCGGATCTCGGGGTCGCTGAGGAGGCGCTCAGTCATCCCCTGGAAACGCGAGGCCATGTCTTTCATGGCCGCCTCCTGTGCTACCTGGATCAGGATCGGCTGGCTGGCGGCCGCAACCACCGCTTCAGCCTGAGCACGGACCATCTCGATCCCCTTGCAGCCGAGACACTCGCCTTTCAGACCACAGTGGCACACCTGCGGGCGCAGGTGGTCGAGCGCCATGTGAAGCTCGGACATGTCCGTGGGACCGGCCATGACCCCAGATTACGCTGAACATATGCGAGGGAACCCGGATGGTTCCCTCTCATCGGCGGGCGCTTCGCGCGCGCCTGCTCTCTTTCCGGTTCGATGGGATTAATTCAGAATTGGTTTCTCCACGCGACGCTTAGTGGTGCGGAGAACAAAGTAATGGCCGGGGGACGCGGCCAACCCTGCCGCGCTCGCGGTTTTCAAAGCTAGGTGGGCTTCTTTTTTCCTGCGTACATCGACTCGATCTCGTTGGCGTATCGCTGCGCGACCACCTTGCGCTTGATCTTCAGGGTCGGCGTGATCTCGCCGGACTCTTCGGTGAAGGGGCGGGGCAGCAGCGTGAAGTACTTGATCGCCTCCCAGCTGCCAAGCCGCTTGTTGACACCGTCCACGCCCTTCTCGATCAGGGCGATCACGCGCTCGTCGTGGACCAGGTCCTCGGTGCGTCCCGGAATCCGCTTTGTGACCGCCGCCCAGTCGGGGACGATCAAAGCCGTTACGTAGGGCCTGCTCTCACCGATCACCACCGCCTGCTCCACCAGGTCGTCACGCTGAATCTCGAACTCCAGCTGCTGCGGGGCGACGTACTTGCCGCCCGCCGTCTTGATCAAATCCTTCTTACGGTCTGTGATCTTCAGGAAGCCGTCCGCGTCGACCTCTCCGATGTCACCGGTGCGGATCCAACCGCGGTCCAGCGTCTCCGCCGTCGCCACCGGGTTCTTGTGATAGCCGAGCATGTTGCCCGGGCTCATGACGAGGATTTCGCCGTCCTTCTCAAACTTCAGCTCGATACCGGGAAAGGGTTTGCCGACAGTGAGAAAACGGTGTTGGGTGAGCGTGTTCGAGCAAGCGCCCGATGACGTCTCGGTCATGCCCCAGCCGTTGAGGATCGGAACGCCGATCGCCCAGAAGAACTCTTCAATTTCGCGGGCGAGCGCGGCGCCTCCGCTGATGAAAAAGCGCAAGCGGCCGCCGACCAACCGGCGGCGCAGCGGGCCGAGAACAAGGCGTTCTGCGAGCCTGTGCTCAGCCGTGAGGACCGGTCCGGGTCTCGTCACGTGCGAGAATCGCGTGCCGACACCGACGGCCCAATTAAAGAGCGCTCGGCGGACCTTGGGCGATTCGCGCACTCGATCCATGACGCGGGAATGCATCTTCTCGTACACGCGCGGCACGCTGAGCAGGATTGTCGGCTGCACCTCTGCGAGGTCTTCGGCGAGCCTGTCGACGCCGTGGGAGAGCCAGATCTGCCCGCCAATCAAGAGGATGGTCATTGTGCCGTTGATGCGTTCGAACACGTGCGAGTACGGAAGCCATGAAAGTGTGTAGTCCGCCTCGCTCAGGGGATGCACTTTTACGACGGCGCGGGTCACGTCAACGAGGTTGCGATGAGCGAGCTCGGCTCCCTTCGGGTCACCTGTGGTGCCGGATGTGTAAACGATCGTGCAAACGTCATCGGGCCGGATCGCCTCGAGCCGCTCGACCACCTCGTTGAGGTGGAGTGCAGGTTGCGCCAGCCACTTCTCCACCTCCGAGTCCATCGTCACGATGTTTCGCAGTGTTTCGTTCGTCTTGAGCTTCGACGCCATCTTCGAATCCGACGCGATCGCCATAACCGCCTCGCAGTTCTCGATGATTGTCTGCACCGTCTCGGGCACTGTGCCGGAATAGATCGGAACCGCGATTGCGCCCACCGCCTGAATTCCGAAGTCGCAGTGCAGCCACGAGAGGCTGTTGGGCCCGAGCAGCACAACATGGTCGCCTGCCTTGACGCCCGCTTCCACGAGGGCTGAGGCGACAGCCAAACTGCATCGTGTCATGTCCGCCCAGGTCGCCGTGTTCCAGGCTTTGCCCACGGGGTAGTGGACCAGAGGCCGGTCGCCGTAGCGGGCAGCCTGGCGGAACAAGACACCGACCGTGGTGCGGTCTGAGATGGCGTCCGGATTCAACTCTCGGGCTGCGGTCCCCTCATCCGATGTCCGTAGGGACATCGACTGGTTACTTGACGGCTTTTACGGTCAGCGTAAGCGTGCCCGAGGGCACGCTGACAGTGATCTTGTCGCCCTTCTTCCTACCGACTAGGGCACGGCCGACTGGCGACTCCACTGAGATACGGCCCGCGGACGGATCGCTCTCGACCGCTCCAACCAGGTGGTACGTCTCGGCCGCGCCGTCCGTGTCCACGACGTCGATCGTCGAGCCCGGACCGGCGACGCTGGAGTGCGACTCCTTGATGATTTGGGCCCTCCCGATCATCTCCTGGAGCTCGTATATGCGGCTGTCGAGAAGACCCACCTCCTCCTTGGCCTGCTCGTACTCGGGGTTGTCCTCGATGTCGCCCGGCTGGAATGCCTCCTTGAGGCGTTCGCCGGCTTCGCCGCGGCGCTTCAACGCGACCTCGAGATCGCGCTTGAGCTTTTCCAGGCCTTCGGGCGTGAGCAATACAGGTTCGTTCAGGTCCATATCCCCAACCTCGGGCCAACAATAATACCCGCCATATGGATCCAACCGATCTCCGTGCAGGACTTGCCGAGCGGCTCGCGCGAACGGAGCCGATCGACGCCGAGACGTTCAATGCCGCCTGCTTCATGCTGTCGCGCGCGCTCGACCAGCTCGCGCTCAGCGTCCCCGAAGCGGCGCCCCTGGCACGGCGCATGCTCCGCGTCGCCGGCCGCATCGCCATCGACACCGGTGTGCCAGGCGCCTCGCCTGCCGGATGGCCGAACACCGAGGAGATGGCGCTCGTGTGGATCGACGAGGCGCTTCGCGCTCTCGGCTACCAGGTGAACCCCGTGCCGGGCAGCGGGCGTGCTGATCTCAAGGACCAGGACGCAGACTGGGGATGAGCGCTGGGCGTTGGCCCACGCCGCTCAGCTGCTGAGCAGGTGGGCGGGGTTGCCCTTGAGGCCGACCGCGAACGTCACAGTGTCGGTCGCGGTGACGTTCGTAGAGATCTGGTAGCGCAACGTCCACCACCAGTTGGCCGGGTTGTTGCCGGGAGCGTAGGCCGGTGACACTGGCACCTCGAACCGGACCCAGTGCCCGTTGAAGTTGGTTGCACCACCTGTAGTGGCGCGGATCTGGGCGTTCTGTGGCAGGCCGGTCTGGGCCAAACATGGAACCGGCGGGTTGGTCAGGCCGCCCGTGCCGGTGCAGGCGACTCCGGGGCCGACGTTCTGCCTGGACGTCCCCACGTCCCAGACGTTGATCACCTTGGGGGCCAGCACGGTGACCAGAGTGCCCGTGTTGTCAAGCACCTTCAGGTCGACGTTGCCGCCTCCGGAGATGTCGCCCGGGTCGTAGATGTCGATGGTGACGGTCTGGCCGGCATAGTCGGGTGGGATCTTGAAAATTGGGAGGTCGAAGCTTCCGCCGGCCGCGAGCTGGATCGGGCTGTAGATGGCCATGTCGTCCCATGCGCCTACACCGCATCCCGTGCACGTCCCCGCGGCCTGCCCGGGCACGTCGACCACACGAACCGCGTAACCCTTGTGGGCCTGACCGCCCGAGCTGGCGCCGTTGGTCGGCGGGAGCGCGCCGTTGAAGCCCAGCGTGTCAACGCGCAGCCGGTACTGGCCGGCGGGCAGCGGGCCGGGAGCAGGAGTCACGATGCGCACGAACGTCCCACGATCGAAGGCGCCCGTGTAGTTGGTGATGTCGACCCAGGAGTGGTAGGTCTGCATGTTGGTTGGGTTCCCGGCGTTGTCATATGTCTGGTTGATGTAGTTACCCAGGTTGTTGATCGGGTTGTACGCATTGGTCTTGAGGCAGGCGGCCGGGCAGCCTGTCGGGACCTTGTAGTAGCCCGTGGCGTCGATCGGATAGACGATGACCTGGCTGATGATGGTGTCGCTGGCTCGGATGAAGGGAGTCGCGACGGCTTCGACTGTGTACTCCATCGCGGAGTACAGGTCCTTCTGCGCGGCGCCATAAGAGGAGAGGTCCTGGCTGTCCTCCTCGTGGAGGTAGTAGCTGGTCGTACCCGCGCCGGGAGAGCACTGGTCGAGCACTTTTGTTGCGACGTTGATGTGGTTGTCGCAGTGGTTGTGGAAGACAGGCCCCGCACCGGCCCATGCCTCCGAGCCAGGTAGGGCTCCGCCTCCGCCGGGGCACACGAATGCACCGTTGACATCCGTGAGATTGCTGGTGCAGTTGTCTGGAGCGAACATGGCGTTGTAGACGTTGATGAAGCCACCGTTAGGCAGGTTCACCAGGTAGTTGTAACCGCCACGGTCGGGCAGCGTCGCACCGATGGGATCGCTGCCTTGCGCCCGGCTGATCGCGTGCACATCGCCGCTGCCTGCTGGGTCCGGCGTGAAAGCGTCTCCCTGAGTGCGTGGCGTCGAATAGCCCTCGGTGCGCATGAAGAAGAAGTTGTTGCCCCCAGTACCGAGGTTTGCGGTTGTCGTGCCGACCTGGGTGCCGGGCTGTCCCAGCGACAGTGGCGGCAGATAGGTCGCAATTGCAGTTCGGGAGACCCTGTACGTCGTGATTCCGAACAGCTGCATGAAGAAGACAGGCGCATTCCGTGACACGGTCACCGACAGCTTGTTGTCAAAGCCGGGCACCACGGCCGCGGTCACAGTGACGCCGTTCGCGGCGTCGTTCCAGTCGAAGCCGTTGCGCCTGGCCTCGTCCTGCGCCCGATCCCAGGCGCTGTTGCGGCTGCCAACCGGGACCGATTGTGCATGTGTGAACTGGCCTGGCATGAAGATGACGCCCGAAAGCGCAGCTGCAGCCGCCGCACGCTCCGCCTGGTTGTTGTAGTAGTAACCGATGCCGCCGTCGACGGCGAGGCCGACCGCGCCAAAAAGCACGATGATCATCAGGGCGATCAGCACGATGGCCTGGCCGGTCTGGCTGCGCGGGCTGAGGAACTGGGTGCGTGTCATGTCAGACCAGCACCGGTGAGGCTTTCATCACCGCATGCTCGTTGAGGTTGATGTTGAAGGACTGAAAACCTGTCGGCGGAACGTAGGACCAGTCCAGCCTCACCCCGATTGAGGTTTCGCCGGGTGGCACCTGGATGCGCTGTGCCAGCGTGAAGCCGCCACCGGCGATGAGCGTGCCTGCGGTGTTGTACTGGTTGTACAGGTCGCCGGCGTGAAAGTCGCCGTCCGCGTTAACCGGCGCGTAGATGGTGATCGTCGAGAGGGTCGAGTAGTTCATGGCCGTCGCGACCGCGAGCACGTTCCTGACAATGTCCGCGTCGACCTGAGCAGTCGTCAGGAGCGGATTGGTGATCTGGCCGCCGATTTCAGCGGCGAGGCGAGCCCCCTGCCGGCAGGCAGCGCCGGCGATGACCTTGTCGGAGATCATCACACCGGTGTTGAACGCGCCGAGGAGCAGCAGGAGCAGCACCGGAGTCGCGATGGCGAACTCGACGATGGACTGACCCAGCTGGCGCCTGCGCCTGGTGATGCCCATATCAGTACGTCTGAGGTTCCAGGCGGATCTCGAACGTCGTTTGCAGCACCAGCGGCGAGTTGGCCAGGAAAACGCCAGTCTTCCAGTTGTACTGGTAGTGCACAGTCACTCCGAGGAAGTCACTTTGGCCGTTCACCACGTTGCGTGTCGAGGACGGCCAGAGGATCGCGCCGATTGGCGTGCCGTTGAGCTGGTAGCGGTTGTATTTCAAGGCGTC
>JALYYG010000129.1 GCA_030946685.1 Candidatus Dormiibacterota bacterium
GGCCGCCCCTGCAACGCTGGCATCCTTATTACATGCCCAGCATCGTTCGGGCGCGGAGGGCGATTGAGATTGCCACTCTCGTTTCGGGGTCGTCCAGCTGCAGCCCCGTCAGGGCCTGGATCCGCTCGACTCGATAGCTCATCGAGTTGATGTGGATCCCGAGGTGCCGCGCCGCCGCCCGCCGCACCCAGCGGGCTGCGGACAAGGCCTCCAGTGTCTCGAGCAGAGGCGTGTCGCGTGACTGCGCGTACTGCAGGAGCGTGCCCAGCAGCTCATTCACAAATCGCCTCAATGCCTCGGGGCTCTGCACTTCGAGCAGCAGTCGGAATGCACCCAGCGAGCGATAGGACGCCACGCGACCGCGCCCGCCTGCGCGGCGCGTGAGCCGGAGCGCCTGGCGCGCCTCGAGATGTGAGCGGGCAAGCTCGGCGACAGAATTCGCAAGGTTGCCGATCCCAACCGAAGCCGAGCCGGGCTTCATGACCGGCGCGGCTCCGGTGAGTATCTGCCCAGCGAGCTTCTCGACCGCCGCCAGGTCAGAGGCGATCTCGTCCGGTACCAGGAACACAGCCGAGGTTGACCGCACGAGCGTTAATGCGCCAGGCAGGCGGGAACGAACCAGCGTGCTGAGGGCGGCGTCCAGCCGGTCCTGTCGCCCGCGTGCCGCCAACGCCGACTCCGTCTCGTCATCATCCGGCTCGAGGACTACCACCCATGCGCGTGGTGGGAGCCGGTGGCCCAGGCGCTCCGCCTGGCGAGCCACCCGCTCGGCTTCGTCGCCCTCGAGCCCGCCTGCGAGCACCTCTTCGACGAGGTCTCCGCGGAGCCGCCGCTCGACCTCGGCGGCGGCGCGGTCTTTTGCGAGCTCCAGAGCCAGCACCGTCGATCCATGCTCCAGAGCGCGGCGGCGTCCGTGCGAGTCGAGAGTCTTTTCGTCCACCCCGACCGCCAGCAGGCCCAGGACGTCAGGGCCGGCGCGGACAGGCACCAGGTCAAGCGCCCGCGCCGGCCGCCCAGCATTCATCCGGACCTCACGGGCACCCGCCTGCGCCAGTGGACTGGGCACGTGTATGCGCGGCGGCATCCCGTCCGACGCCTCCCCCACTCCCCGGACGCGGTATCCATCAGCCGAGTACAGCGCCGCCCGCCCACCGGCCAGCGAACCGACAACCTCGAGGATCGATTGGATTCCAGCGCCTTCCAGCGACAGCCGTGTGAAGCGCTCATGTATGTCATGAGAAAGCTGGATCTCAGCGAGCTGAACCTCCATCGCCCTTTGCAGCTCGCTCCGCTCGAGGATCCCCGCCACCTGTCCCGCAATAGCACGCAGAAAATCGATGTCGCCCGAGTCGAAGTCTCGCTTCTGAGCCGTCTGGACATTGAGAACGCCCACCAGCCGCGGCCCGGATTCGATGGGAACCGACAGCATGGAATGAAAGCGATCCTCATCCAGGCCCGGCACCCACTTCCAATGAGGCTCCTTGCTCACGTCCGCGACCACGGCAGGCCGCCGTGTTTCGGCGACCCAACCCGTGATGCCCTCGCCCACACGCATCACGACCTTGCCGACCATCGCCTCGTTCAGTCCGTTGGTTGCGGTCAGCAGCAGCTCTCGACCACGGGACGTCACGAGGTACAAGGAACACACGTCGGTATCCATCGCCGAGGTCGCCTCGCGGATGATGAGCTCCAGCAGCTCATCTGGGCGCTGCGTGGATGCGGCCGCCTGCGCAAGCCGCACGAGGAAGCTGAGCTCGCGGGCGGCAAGGCTCGAATCAGTCTCGCTCTCGGCGACGTGCACGCGCCTCAACTTACCGCCGGGCCTCACGCCAGTACTCGTGTCAACAACACAACTTGCATGCCACCCCATAGTGTGGCCCAAACGGACTCAGGCAAGAGCGCACACGTCCCGTGGCGGCGTTAGGCTTGCTATCAAGAGTGTCTCTCCCCCACTCCGGCCGCTGGCGTGAACACTTCGCGGGAGTCGACCTGCCCGTGCCGATCGTCGGCGGCAGAACGGTCACCGGCATCAACTTCGACAACGCCGCCAGCACCCCACCTCTCAAACGCGTCCGCGACGCGGTGACTGCATTCTCCGAGGTGTACTCCAGCGTCCACCGCGGAACCGGTTACAAATCACGGCTTGCCACCGAGGCTTACGAGCAGGCACGCGAGGGCGTGGCCGACTTCCTTGGAGTCGACCAGCGCAGCCAGGTCGTGATCTTTGTCAAAGGCACCACCGATGCTCTCAACCGAATCGCAGCGGAGCAGGCTCGGCTGGACGGCCGCCAGGTGCTCGTGACCGAGATGGAGCATCATGCAGACCTCCTGCCATGGCGGCACCGTAGCGGCCACCTCATGGTGGGCCTCACGCCTGATGGCCACATCGACTTGGATGCCATTGAGCATGCGTTAAAGAGCAGCGGGGGCACAATCGGCCTGGTCGCCGTCAGCGGAGCATCCAATGTGACCGGCTTCATCTCGCCTGTTCACGAGGTCGCGAAGCTTGCGCACCGTTACGGCGCCCTCGTGTCGGTCGATGCCGCGCAGCTCGCGCCGCACCGCCGCATCGACATCCGGCGGGCGGGCGACCCGGGCCACCTCGACTTCGTCTCGTTCTCGGGCCACAAGATGTACGCGCCCTACGGCGCGGGCGTGCTCGTCGCGCCTCGGGACTTCTTCGCCGGCGCGCCTGAGGTCATGGGCGGTGGCGCCATCAGGATCGTGACTTGGGACGACACTGTGTGGGCCGACCTGCCCGATCGCGAGGAGGCGGGCTCGCCCAACGTGATCGGGGCGGTGGCACTCGGGGTCGCGATCGAGGCGCTCATCGAGCTGGGCTTCGATGACATGCTCCGCCACGAGGCTGAGCTCGGCGCGCGCATGCTCAAAAGCCTCAGCGAGATTCCAGGCGTCACGGTTCTCGGCGGCCTCGAAACGCGGTCTGGGGCCGAGCGATTGGGCCTCGCCAGCTTCGTCATCGAGGGCGTCCACCACGGCCTCGCAGCCGCAGCCCTCAGCCACGAATGGGGCGTGGCCGTACGCAACGGCTGCTTCTGTGCGAACCCATATGTCTTCCATCTTCTGAACATGAACAAGGAGGCGGTGGAAGTGGTCGAAGGCGAGGTGGCGGCGGATCGCCGCAAGGCACTGCCCGGCGCGGTGCGGGCGAGCCTGGCGCCGTACAACACTTCCGCCGAGGTCGATCGTTTCGCAGATGCTGTCAGACAGGTCGCCCGTGGCCAGTTGAGGACGACCTATGAGCAGGCGATCGACGGCACCTTCGCCCCGAGTGGTGGCTGGCCGGCGATCCCGAATCCATTCAAGACCCTGGTGAAGCCTGGGAGGGCCCATGAAGCTTCTCATTGAAATTTTGCTGGCGATCTTCCTGCACCCCATCGCGGTGATCCTGTGCCTGATCAATATCGTGGGTCGCCAGGAAATGACCGGGTTCAAGAAGTTCCTCTGGATCATGGTCACCGTCTTCGCGTGGGGGATCGGGCCGATTCTCTACATCCTTCTGGCGGACGGAGCGTTCTGGTAGCAGGGTGATCGCCCCGAGGAGGGAGCGCTCGGCAACCCGAGCGTTTGTGCTGGGCCTCCTCGCCCTGCCATTCGGCATCTTCGCGCCGTTTGCGATCTGGGCGGGCGTCTCCTCGCTCTATGACATCCGCAAGTCCAACGGGGAGCTCACCGGCACGACCTCAGCCGTGTGCGGGCTCATTGCGGGCGTGCTCGGCATGGCGACCTTGGTCCTCGGCACCGCGTACTGGCTCCTGGCGTCATGAATGCCCGACGGTTTGCGCAAGCGACAGCGGCAGTTGTGGTCTTCCTGGTTGCCGTCTTCACATATCCCGGCGCGGTCGCGACTTCGGTGGTGATCGGCTTGATGCCTGCCCCGTCGGCGCCACCGGCCCCACCCGGCGTGCTCCCCTGGCTGCACGTCGAGCACCCCAGCCTGGGACAACCGTACATCGCAGACGACCACGGCCGGATGGTTCTCCTCCACGGCGCGATCCCACAAGGACTCATCGATTTCTATTCCGGCGCCGACCCGTCGCGTATCGACCCTCCGCCCTACTATCCGGTCGACCCCGCGGCGTACGACGGCACCTGTCCTGAAAACTCGTCTACCATGCCCGCCCCGCCCTTATGCCAGAGCGACCTCGGTCAGATGGCGGCGTTCGGCTTCAACTCCCTGCGCCTCCCGCTGTCGTGGAGCTTGCTCGAGCCCGAGCGCGGCAAGTTCAATCGGCTCTATGTGGACCGCGTGGCGCAGGTGGTCGGCTGGGCGAGGGCGGCGCGCATGTATGTGATCATCGACATGCACCAGAACGCGTACTCCCGCTTCGTCGGACGGGTGTCGTCGCCGCCATGGCCTGGCGGCAAGGTCGTAGACCTTCGCTACTACACAGGTGCTCCTGCGTGGGCGACGATCACAGACGGCTTCCCTCCCGAGCAATATGGCGGCCAGCGGGAGCTCAACCCGGCCGGACTTGAGGCCAACAGCAACTTCTGGTACGACCGCATCGGTATCCAGGACGAATACATTGCCGCGATCGCCGTATTGGCCAAGCGATTCAAGGACGACAGCACGGTTGTCGGCTACAGCCCCTTCAACGAGCCGTTTCCGGGCTGGAACCTACCGCCAGGCTTCGAGGACCTGCTCCTCTTTCCTTTCTATCGCAGGGTCATCGACGCGATCAGCGGAGTCCGAAACGGCCTGCCGTGCTGGACTGGCTTCTTTATGCCCTCAGTCTGCGGATACCGCGACCTCGGCGTCCACGACCTCCATCACCTATTCTTTCTCGAGGCCGGCCTGCTGCGTGAGGTGACCGACTTTCCGACGCACCTCGGACTCCCCGTGAGCTCATATCCGAACCTCGTCCTCTCGCTGCATGCATACACACATCAGTACACGATCGATCACCTGCTCAACCACAACCAGAATCCCGACCAGGCCACATACCCGTGGGGCGGATACGACCAGAGCTACGCGCTTGGCGAGCGCGAGGCGAAAGCGATGAAGGCGGCGATCTTCGTGTCGGAGTTCGGCTTCCCTCCAGGTGACGTGGGCGCTCGTGTGATCGGCAGCCAGCTGCTCGAGATGGAGCGCCACCGGGTCGGTTTCGCGTTCTGGACCTGGAAGGAGAACGGGGGCGGCAACTGGAGCATGTTCGACGGCGCCAAGCCGAACCTCAGCCCAGAGCCGTCAAGCGGGTGCCTGAAGGTCGCGCTGGAGCGCCTGCTGGCGAGGGTCTACCCCCTCACCTCGGCCGATTCCAATCTCACGTACGGCTACAACACTGATACCGGGGCGTTCGAACTGAACGCGCAGGGGCGGTCCGGCGACGCCCCAACGCAGGTCTACATCCCTCGCGAGGTGATAGGTAAGGTGACCTCGGGCGGGAGGCTCACGAACGAAACTGTTGACTCGCGCGCAGACGGCAGCCGGTTGGTGACGGCCTCACCCTCAGGTGGCAGCTTCTCGATCTCAGTTGCGGCCGCGCCTCTAGCACTGACTGGCTGCCCATAGGACTCCGCACCCCGCGCCAATCGGGGCGGCGAAATGTCCCAGCTTTATTGGAACCTGCATCGACTAATCTGGGCGCAAGGGTGGGAGCGCCATCGGTAGCCGCCAAGGGAGCGCGCGCCACGAACGGTGTGGCGCCCGCGCGTCGGGAAGGGAGCAACGGCGCTATCGCGCCTCAGCCCGTGGTCAAGCTGACCCGCGTCTCCAAGCTCTTCGGACGCACCGCCGTGCTCACCGACATCAGTATCTCGGTCGCGCCAGGGGAGCTCGTCGAGGTGACCGGCCCGAGCGGCGCGGGCAAAACGACGCTGCTGCGCCTCGTGCATGGGCAGCTCCGCCCAAATCGAGGAGAGGTCTGGGTCGAAGGTCGCGGCCTGCACCGGTGGTGGCGGCGAGGCCTCGGTAGGATCCGCCGCGACGTCGCGTTCGTCTATCAGGAACAGCGCCTCCTGGCGCGCTTGACTGCCCTGGAGAACCTCGTTTTCGCGCTGCAGGTCGGTGACCCAGCGGTTCCGTATGGCACCATCAAGCGGCGGGCGCTCGACGCTCTCGAGGCGCTGAGCCTCGCCCATCGGCGTCGCGCTTATCCACATCAGCTCTCCGCCGGTGAAAGGCAGAGGGTGGCGGTCGCCCGGGCCCTGTCTGGCCGGCCCAAAGTCCTCCTTGCGGACGAGCCCCTGGCTTCCATCGATGATGACAACGCCCGGATCGTGATGCAGCTGCTCAAGGAGGCGGCCGCCAACGGCACCGCGGTCATCGTCGCCACCCACAAGCCGACCTTCTCGGCGACCCGTGTGCTGCGGCTACCGAGCGGGAAGGTGCTGATCAACCGCGACCGGGCACATGCGTCAAATGGCACTCGCCCCGGGCCGCTGTGGCGGCGCCTGCTGCCCGTGAACAGTAGACCTCGCAAGAACGGGACAAATGGCGCCCCGGCCAAGCACCCGATGTGGCGCCGTCTCATCGCCCTCTGCGACAACGGTTTCAGGCTGGTCGTGCTCAACGGGCTGCGCAGCTGGGCCCGCGACGTCAGGCTCACCGCGCCTGCGCTCGGGTCTATGGCGATGACTCTGGTGCTGTGCGGGATGCTCGGGTTGGTCGGAATCTCGATCGCAAGGGTGGCCGCGCAGCAGGCCGGATCCGCCTCGATCGTACGCGTGTACCTGGCTCCTGCTGCGTCACGCGACAAGGTCGCCGCGCTGGAGAGCCGGTTGAGGGCCGACCCCCTGGTCAGCTCCGTGACGGAGATAAGCCCGGAGCAGGCGCTGCGAGAAGCGAGCAGCCGGCCCGGGCTCGATTCGCTTGCGAGCCTGAGCGATACCAACCCCTTTCCCGCAAGCCTTGACGTCCACGTGAGCCTGGTGACCGCTGTCGCGGCGGTCGCGGCAGAGGTCGTGGGCGACCCCGCGGTCGATCCCACATACCCAACCTCGTACGACCCGGACACATACGCCCGATTGCAGAGGATTGCGCTCATCGTTGGGGGCATCGGCGCTGGACTGTTGCTGCTCTTCACCGCAGTCGCATATGTGGTTTCGGCCAACTCCATGCGTGCGATTGCCGCCGCGCGACAGCACGAAGTGACCGTGACCCGCCTCCTGGGAGCGCGCGGTTGGATGCTGCGCGGCCCCTTTGTCACTGAAGGCCTCATGACAGGCGCGCTGGCGGGCGCGCTGGCGGGAGCCGTGGTGGCCGGCGCCTGGCTGCTGGCTTCTCAGTTCGGGTGGCAGACGTATTCGCAGGTCCTCCCAGGTGTGGGCGCGAACTCTGTGCGCTACGTGGTCGCCGCTGTGATGGCGACGGGCCTGGTGCTGGGCGCATTGACCGCGATGCTTGGTTTCCGCCGGATCCGCGCATGAGACGCGCGCTCGCGGCCTTTGTCACGCTTAGCGCATTGATCGCGCTCCAGCTCCCAAACGCAAAGGCCGTGAGCCCAACGCCATGCCCTTCTCCGACTCCGAGCACATCGGGCGCCAGGGTGTCGTGCCCCCCGATCGACCCAAACCAGGCACTCTACGACCAACTCCGCACGCGTCTCGGTGGTGACCTCGCCAGGGCGCTGACCAGCCAGCAGCAGCTCAGCGGCGCCTTGAACCAGTCAGCCGCGAGCCAGCTGGCGCTCAGCACTCAGATCGCGGGCGAGGAAGCAAGGATTGCCGACCTGCAATCCCAGATAGCACAGCTCGAAACACAGATCGCCGACACGCAGAGCCGCATCGATGTCGAGAAAGCCCAGGTCGCTTCCCTTGCGCGCGCCATCTACCGACAACCGGATTCGTTGCTCGTTCTGATCGCTCGCTCCGGAAACCTGCATGACGCGCTTGTCGCGGCCGCCGACATCGTGGTCGCCGGCCAGCGGGCTCACGCCGTGCAGGCTCGGCTGGAGGCCGATCTCGCAAAGCTGCAGGCCGACCTTTCGGCTCGAAATGCGGACCTCGATCGCGAGAACGGCGTCATGCTGCAGCTCACCACGAGCCTGACCGCCCTGAACGATGCAATCAGCCAAGAGAACGACATCAGCACCCAGCTCGACGCCCTGATGGGACAGATCAGGGCTGCCGCGGCCGACCTGACCAATCTGCCACCGGACCTGACCGCGAGCCTGGCATCTCTGCTCGAGCAGCAGGAGCAGATCCTCATACAGCGGGCATACCAGGCCGCCTGGAACCAGGCGCAGGTTGGAGCCGGGCTCGCGATCGTCACGGGCACTATGCCGATCGGAACCAGCTTGCGCGGTCTGCTCCTATCGTGGCCGATCTCTCGCGCACGCATCACGCAGCCTTTCGGCCCGAGCAGCGTTCTTTTGGAGCCGGCGCTCGGCCCATACCCTCACTTCCACACGGGGATCGATGTGGCGGCGCCAATCGGGACAGCTGTGACCGCGGCGGCCGACGGCGTCGTGGTGGCGGCGAACCACACCCGTGTGGGCTATGGAAACTACGTGATCATCGCGCATGGCGCCGGGATCATGACCCTGTATGCCCACCTTCTCGAAACAGACGTCAATGTCGGGGACCGCGTTTACCGGGGAGAGCGGGTAGGCCTCGAGGGTTCGAGTGGCCTTTCGACCGGGCCGCACCTGCATTTCGAGCTCCGGGTGAATGACCAGGTCACCAACCCGTTGCCCTACCTGCCACCGCTCATAGGGTCGACGACTCCCTGACACGGACGACGCCGGCGGCCGGAAAGCGGATAGTCAGCCTACGACCCCGATGTCGTGAGGCGGGCGACCGTGATGTCTTGAGACATGACAAGTGCCCCCGGAGGGAATCGAACCCCCGACCTTGACGTTAGGACCGTCCTGCTCTATCCCCTGAGCTACGAGGGCGTTGACTCACAGAGTGTACTGGCCGTGGCCCAGTACTCGATTCCGCCTCTCCCGAGCCTCATTTCTCAGCTAACTCACATCCTGCCCACAGGAGGCGTCCAGCAGCACGCGCCAATGTGAGGACCATGGAAAACGACAGAACCATTGAGATGGGAATCCGCGCTCGCGACGCCGCGACCCGGATGCTCAATCGGATCACTGCCGGCGTCGCCTTCGTCGCGATCGCCGGCATCACCCTCCTTGGCGTGGTCAGCGCTCACACGATCCCCGGGATCGCGGCCAACGCGAACGGAGCGACCGCCGGCGTCTCGACTTCTTCTGGATCGACGTCTTCCGAACCGACGTCTTCCAGCTCGACGTCATCCGCATCGACCTCGACCGGGCTTCAATCGTCCTCGACCCCGGTAAGCTCATCGTCGAGCTCTGGACACGCCGTCTCAGGCGGGTCCTAGTCATCGCCCCTAGATGAACGACACGGTCCTCTGGTATACGACCCGGGGAGCAGGGGCTGTCTCGTTGGTGCTGCTCAGCGTGGTCGTCGTGCTCGGCGTCCTGTCCACGTTGCGCGTCGAGGGCCCGAGCTGGCCTCGCTTCCTGACGGTCGGTCTGCACAGAAACGCAACCCTGATTGCCTTGGTGGTCCTCGCCCTGCACATCGTCACCGCTGTCGTGGATCCGTTCACGCACCTCGGCTGGCTCGCAGCGGTGGTCCCATTCTCGTCGTACTACCGAACGGTTTGGCTAGGCCTTGGCACGATTGCCTTTGAGCTGCTCGTCGCCATCTCGGTCACCAGCCTCGTGCGGGGCCTCATTGGGCATGCTGCCTGGCGTTCGATCCACTGGCTCGCTTATGCCGCATGGCCAGTCGCAGTGATTCACGGCTTTGGCACCGGAACCGACACCAGGTCGGCGTGGATGCTGGTCCTAGACGTGCTCTGCATTGTTGCGGTGCTGGGTGCAGTCAGCGCCCGTCTGCTGACGCGGTCGCCCGATCCGCTCGCCGCCAATCGCGCCCAGTTCCGCCAACGGGTGTCGAGGAAACTCCCGAGATGACAAACCTGAGCCTGTTCGCAGGGCCGCCACCTGCCGCCGGCGCCGAGAGCTTTGCCGACCACGCCCGACGGCTCGGCGCGCGGCCTGCAGGCAGTCGGGCGTTGATCGACACACTGGATCGCAGCGGCCTTGTCGGGAGAGGGGGCGCGTCGTTCCCGGTCGGTCTCAAGTGGAGGTCTGTCGCCAGCCGGTCTGGCGGACGCGCGGTCGTCATCGCCAACGGGGCTGAAGGCGAACCGCTAAGTCGCAAGGATCAGACGTTGATGGCGCTGCGGCCGCATCTGGTCATCGACGGCGCCCTGCTCGCCGCCGAAGCCGTCCGCGCCAACAGGATCCTCCTGTACGTGGGAGAAGCCCACCGGTCCGCGGTGGCCGCGATGACGCGCGCCCTCGCCGAACGACCGGCGTCCGAAACCGCACGTACGAGTCTCCTGCCGGCGCCGCCGAGCTACGTGGCAGGCGAAGAGACAGCGGCCGTGAACTTCGTCAACGCGGGCGTCGCCGCCCCCACTGCGATTCCTCCGCGACCTTTTGAGCACGGTGTGGACGGCAGGCCGACCCTGGTCCAGAACATCGAGACGCTCGCCCACACAGCTCTCATCGCCCGCCACGGCGACGCTTGGTTTCATTCATTGGGCCGGCATGGAGCCGCGGGAACCGTCCTTCTCACCGTGAGCGGTGCGGTGGTTAAGCCAGGCGTCATCGAGGTCCCGAGCGGGTGCACCGTGAACGAGGTCCTGGGGGTGGCCGGCGGGGTGCGTGGGACGGCGCGCGCTGTGCTGCTCGGCGGCTATTTCGGCGGCTGGATAAACGCAATCAGGGCCGGGACCATGGTTCTCGACCCCCAAGGCCTTCGCGCGGCCGGCGGCTCCCTCGGGTGCGGAGTCGTGAGCGTTCTTGATGGGGCCGCCGACCCACTCGAGGTTTCCGCCCGGATAATGCAGCACCTCGCCAATGAAAGCGCCGCCCAATGCGGGCCGTGCTTCTTCGGGCTGCGCAGCCTGTCGGCCGCGACCACCCGCCTTGCCGCCCGGCACCCTGACCATGGAGATTTGCATCAACTGCATCGCTGGGCCGCGATGATCAAGGGCCGCGGCGCTTGCCGCCACCCGGATGGGGCAGTCGCATTCCTGCAATCAGCCTTGAACGTTTTCGAGTCGGAGTTCGCCACCGCGGCGGGCGCACGCGGCCGAAAAGTGTCCTGAAAATGGCAGAGCTCGAGATGTGGATCGACCGTACGAAGTGCGACGGCCACAGGTCTTGCGCGGAGCTCTTCCCCGAAAGGATCCGGCTCGACGATTGGGGATACCCGATCATCGCGGCGGGCCCGGTTCCGGCCGCTCTGATGACTCATGCCCAGAGGGCTGTCGACGGCTGCCCTGTCCTCGCCCTGGCGTTGAGAAGGGTGGAGCGTCAGAAAGCGGGCGGCGCATTGAGTCGAGCACCGGTCGCAGCCGTCGACGGCAATGCCCTGGGCGGCTCCCTGAGAGTGGTGGTGACCCGAGCGGCGGACCTGGCGGCGGCCAAGACTGCGGTGGACCAGCTCGTGCAAGCGGTTGATCGGGCCGCCAGCCGGTTTCGCGACGACAGTGAGCTCAGCCGCCTCAACGCTGGGCCGGATCGCGAGGTCGTTATCAGCCCCCTGCTGGCCAAGCTGATTGCAGCCGCCCTTCGTGGCGCGCGCGTCACGGGCGGCGCCGTGGATCCCTCCATCGGGTCCGCGATCAAGCTGGCCGGTTACGACGCGGACTTCGCGGCGGTCCCGGCCGACGGCACGGCGATCGATCTTGTGGTGAGACGTGTCCCCGGCTGGCAGGCGATCGCGTTTCACGAAGCCTCGCGAACCGTCCGGGTTCCGGGCGGGGTCGAGATCGACCTCGGCGCCACCGCGAAATCGCTGGCCTCTGACCTTGCCGCTGCCGCAGCTCTTGCAAGGATCGACGGGGGAGGCGTGCTGGTGAGTCTCGGCGGCGACATCGCGGTCGCGGGCGAGCCGCCGGCTGAGGGCTGGCTCATCCAGGCCAGCGAGGACAGCGGTGCGTCCATCAGCGAAGGCGAGGAGACGATCAGCATCAGCTCAGGTGGGATTGCAACTTCGAGCACGACAGTCCGCAGATGGACGCGAGGCGGCGTTGCGCTTCACCACATCATCGACCCCGTCACCGGTCTGCCGAGCGCCGGCCCATGGCGGACAGCCACCGTGGTGGCCGGTACGTGCGTGGACGCCAACATCGCGTCTACCGCCGCGATCGTCATGGGTATAGCGGCTGTTCCGTGGCTCGTGGCGAACCGGCTCCAGGCCCGCCTCGTCGGACGTGATGGATCTGTCCATCGTGTGGCGGGATGGCCGGTGCCAAGCTAGTTCTCAATCATTTCCCAGCAAATTCACAGGTAACCGAGGCAGCATGAAGGCCGTGAGCAAGGACGGAGCGCGCGTCCTCGTCGTCGACGACGAGCCCAACATCACCGAGCTGGTGGCCATGGCCCTGCGCTATGAGGGCTTCACCGTCAAGACCGCGGCCACCGGCCGTGGGGCGCTGACCGCTGTCAGCCAGTTCTCCCCCGCCCTCGTCATCCTCGACGTGATGCTCCCTGACATCGATGGGCTCGAAGTGCTCAGGCGCCTGAACGCCGCGGGCCACAAGGTGCCGATCATCTTCCTCACCGCCAAGGACGCCACGGACGACAAGGTCCACGGGCTGACCGTTGGCGGAGACGACTACGTGACCAAGCCGTTCAGCGTCGAGGAGCTGATGGCGCGGGTGCGCGTCGTGCTGCGGCGGCATGGAACCACCGAATCCCAGGACGGCAAGCTGACGCTTGCGGACCTTGAGATGGACGATGAGGGCCACGAGGTCCGCCGGAGGGGCGAGGTGGTCGAGCTGACGAACACCGAATACCGGTTGCTTCGCTACCTGCTCGTCAACGCCGGCCGGGTGCTGACCAGGAGCCAGATCCTGGACCACGTCTGGCATTACGACTTCGGTGGCGACGCCAGCGTGCTCGAGACTTACATCAGCTACCTGCGCCGCAAGGTGGACCGCTTCGAGCCTCCACTCGTTCAAACTGTCCGCGGAGTCGGTTACGTCCTCCGCGCCCCGAGGCAATGACCCAGTCGCTTCGCGCGCGTCTTCTCGTCGGCGTCATCTCGCTCGTGGTGGTCGGCCTCCTGATCTCAGACATCGCGACCTACGGCTTCCTGCAGACTTTTCTCGTCAGCCGCGTCGACGATCAGCTGGCGAGCAATTGGCAAGCCGCCGTCGGCGTCCTTGGCGGCCCGACCGAGGGCCCCAGATCCTCCTCGTTCGGGTTCCCGCCCGGCACCGTAGTCGAGCTCGTTGCTCCTGACGGAACCCTCCTCGCTCCGGCTAAGGTTCTGACCACACCAGGCTCAACTCCATCGACGGCCCTGCCGGTGCTGCCGCACACGCTGCCAAACCACGGGATCGACACGCGCAGCGATCCATTCACGGTTTCGGGTACTGGGGGCGTGTCTCAGTACCGGGTCATCGACTGGCCGGAGGACTCGTTCAATGGCAACTTCGTGGTCCTGGCCATCCCTCTTGCCGAGGTGCAAACCACGCTCAGGCAACTCTTACTTTTGGAGGCCTCGATCAGCGTGGCACTTGTTGCTGCGACGGCGATCCTCGCTCTGGTCATCATCCGCATCGGGCTGCGACCGCTGCAGCGAATGGGCGCTGTGGCGCAGGACATCGCCGCCGGCGACCTGACCCGCCGCGTCGAACCGGCCACGCCGAGAACAGAGATCGGCCGCCTCGGCCTGGCCCTTAACGGGATGCTCAGCCAGATCGAAGCGGCTTTTGCAGAACGAAGCGCGTCCAATGAGCGGCTGCGCCGGGTGATCGCCGATGCCTCGCATGAGCTTCGAACGCCGCTGACCTCGATCCGCGGCTACGCGGAGATGCTGAGGCGGGGTGCGGCCGAATCGCCGAAGGATTCCGAGGCTGCGCGGCGCCGGATCGAGGAGGAGTCGATCCGCATGACGGGGCTGGTCGACGACCTGCTCGTCCTCGCTCGTCTGGACCAGGGCCGCCCGCTTGAGAAGGAGGCCGTCGACCTAAGAGCCATCGCGACCGACGCCGTCGCCGATGCAAGAGTCGTTGCGCCGCAACGCCAGATCAGCCTCACCGCCAACGGTCCGGTGATCGTCACCGGCGACGACACCCGCCTGCGCCAGGTGCTGGGCAATCTCGTTCGCAACGCTCTCGTTCACACGCCGCAGCAGTCCCCGATCGAAGTGGCTGTTGCAACCAGCGACGGCGTCGGCAGCGTGTCGGTCGCGGACCACGGACCGGGGCTCGCGGCCGAGGACATTGAGCAGATCTTCGAGCCGTTTTATCGAGCCGATCCCGGTCGCAGCCGCGACAGGGGAGGCGCCGGGCTCGGCCTGTCGATAGTGAGCGCAGTCGTCAGTGCGCACGGAGGGCGCGTGAAGGTCAGCCAAACGGAAGGCGGAGGTGCGACGTTCGAGGTTGAGCTGCCTCTAGCTCCCTGACCCAACTCCCCCACATCGGTCGAGCCGCGCAATGCGTCCTTATTTATTTAACGGCTAGCGCTGCAGGGTTGGCCGGGTGCCCCCGGCCATGACTTTGTTCCCGCACGAATCCCTTCGTCGCGGGGAGAAACCAGTCCTTGGACAATCCCATCCACACATGGAGGGAGAGCATGAGAGGGAACCATCTGGTTCCCTTTCATTCTCAGGAACTTCCAAGCTTTCTCTGAGGCTCGCCCCAGCCTCGGCGGCGATCATCAACTCGTGGACACCCTGGCCCGGCCAGCCGGCATGGTCGGCATTCGGGACACCGCGGTTCGCAAGCTGCGCGATGTGA